>PBJU01000014.1 GCA_002721285.1 Crocinitomicaceae bacterium | reverse complement strand
GATGATTTGTTTGTTACAAATACAACAAGGTTAAGTAAAGGGATAAAAGAAGATATAGCTAATTCAATATTAGTAAAAGTTAATCAAATAGGATCTCTTTCTGAAACAATTGATGCAGTATCACTTGCAGACCAAAATGGTTATTCTTCTGTTATGAGTCATAGAAGTGGTGAAACGGAAGATAATACAATTGCGGACCTTGCTGTTGCTTTAAATACTGGGCAAATTAAAACAGGTTCAGCATCAAGATCAGATAGGATGGCAAAGTATAATCAATTATTACGAATTGAAGAACAATTAGGTAATTCAGCTCATTTTCCAGGAAAAGATTTCAAATATTTGTAAGCCATAATTTATGGGGAAAAGAGTAAGGAAAAATAGATATAAAAGATATTTTTTTATACTTCTTTTTATTAATATTTCTTATTTATCCTATCAGTATATTGAAACTCCTTCTGTATACCAATATTTTAAGTCTGTTTTTAAACAATTAATTTATTCCCCTAAGATTCCATTAGGAAGTTTTATATATGGATTGGATGTTTCTGAATATCAAGGTGTAATCGCTTGGAATAAAATTGGCGTATTAAACGAAGGTAAATCAGTTGATTTTGTAATTATTAGGGCTACTGCAGGAATCAACCATAGAGATAGATATTTTACTTCTAATTGGAGAGAAGGGGGTAATAAAAACATATTAAAGGGAGCTTATCATTATTTTAGACCAAATGAAAATTCAACTCAACAGGCACGTAACTTTATTAAAAATGTAAAGTTATCTTCTGGAGACTTACCTCCAATATTAGATATTGAAAGAGTTAGTAAAGTTCAGAGTATAAATAGTTTAAAGCTTGGTGTGAAAAATTGGATGAAAATTGTAGAAGATCATTATGGAATAAAGCCAATTTTATATACCGGAGCACATTATTATAAGGACTATTTAGCTGAAGATTTCTCTGATTATCTATTATGGGTTGCTAATTATAATGAAGTTGATTTACCTTTAAAAAAACACAATTGGATAATGTGGCAATTTTCTGAAAATGGAACAGCATCTGGTGTAAAAGGTCCAGTTGATTTAAATTTATTTAAAGGAAGTATAGTAGAATTAAGAAATTATGCTTTAAAATAAAGCAATTGTTGTTTCTTTGTCAATTAAAAAAAATAGAATTATAAATTAAATGGAAGATCAAAAAATAATTTGTTACACAAAAACTGATGAAGCTCCGGCTTTAGCTACTTATTCATTTTTACCAATAATTAATGCTTTTACCAAAGAAGCAGGAATTAAAATTGAGTTAAAAGATATTTCTCTTGCTGCTAGAATTTTAGCTAATTTTTCTAGCTATTTAAATGAGGATCAAAAAGTGAATGATGATTTAAGTTTTTTAGGTGATTTAGCTAAAACTCCTAATGCAAACATTATTAAGTTACCAAATATTAGTGCTTCTGTTCCACAGCTAACTTCAGCTATTAAAGAATTACAATCTAAAGGATATAGTCTTCCTAATTATCCTGAAGATCCTATTAATGATGAAGAGAAAAATATTAAATCAGTATATGATAAAATAAAAGGTAGTGCTGTGAATCCAGTTTTAAGAGAAGGAAACTCTGATAGAAGAGCTCCTAAAGCAGTAAAAAATTATGCGAAGAAAAATCCTCATCAAATGGGTGATTGGTCAGCTAGTTCTAAAACACATGTTGCCAGTATGGATAGCGGTGATTTCTTTGGAACGGAAAAGTCATATACTTTAAGTTCTAATGATAAAGTCAATATAGTATTTACTAATAATAACGGTGTTCAAACAATCTTGAAAGAAGGTCTTAATTTATTAGAAGGAGAAGTGATTGATACTGCAGTAATGAGTATGAATTCATTAGAGACTTTTTTTGAAAAAGAAATACAAGAAGCAAAAGATGAAAATTTATTGTTTTCTCTTCACATGAAAGCAACAATGATGAAAGTTTCAGATCCAATAATATTTGGTAAATGTGTTGAAGTTTTTTATAAAGAAGTCTTTGAAAAATACGGAGATAAGTTAGAGGAAGTAGGAGTAGATGTAAATAACGGTTCAGGAAATTTATTTTCTAAACTAAGAGAACTACCGGAAGATTTAAGAAATGAAATTTATGATCAAATAAAAGCTGTTAATCTTAATAGACCTGATCTTGCTATGGTTGATTCTGATAAAGGGATAACTAATTTACATGTTCCAAGTGATGTTATTATTGATGCATCAATGCCTGCAATGGTGAGAAGCTCTGGTCAAATGTGGAATAAAAATGGGGAGCTTCAAGATACTAAAGCAGTGATTCCTGATAGAAGTTATTCTGGAATTTATAAAGCAACTATTGATTTTTGCAAGAAAAATGGTGCTTTTGACCCAACAACTATGGGGAGTGTTTCAAATGTTGGTTTAATGGCACAAAAGGCTGAAGAATATGGATCACATGATAAGACCTTCCAGCTTTCTTCAAGTGGTAAAGTTCAAGTGGTAAATTCATCAGGAGATATTTTAATTGAACAGACTGTTGAGAATGGTGATATTTTTAGAATGTGTCAAGTGAAAGATGCACCAATTCAAGATTGGGTTAAATTGGCAGTTTCTAGAGCAAAGGCAACTAAAAATCCAGCTGTTTTTTGGTTAGATAAAAATAGACAACATGACAATGAATTAATTAAAAAAGTAAATCATTATTTAAAAGACTATAAGACAGAGGGCTTAGATATTCTTATTTTATCACCTGTTGATGCAACAAATTACACTTTAGATCGTGTTAAAAAAGGTTTAGATACTATTTCTGTAACAGGAAATGTTTTAAGAGATTATTTGACAGATCTTTTTCCTATCCTAGAATTAGGGACTAGTGCGAAAATGTTATCTATTGTTCCTTTAATGAAGGGTGGAGGATTGTTTGAAACTGGTGCTGGAGGATCAGCTCCTAAGCATGTACAACAATTTGTTAAAGAAGGGTATTTGCGATGGGATTCTTTAGGAGAGTTTTTAGCATTAGCAGTTTCATTGGAGCATTTTTCAGAAAAATATAATGACAATAGATGTAAGTTGTTAGGAGTTTGCTTAGATAATGCAACAGAAAAGCTTCTGCAAGAAAATAAATCTCCTGCTAGAAAATTAGGAAGTATTGATAATAGGGGAAGTCATTTTTACATTGCTTTATATTGGGCTCAGGAATTAGCTAATCAAAAAGATGATTTAGAATTAGCTGATAAGTTTAAATCACTTTCCTCTTCACTAGAGGAAAATGAATCAGTAATTAATGATGAATTAATTGGTGCTCAGCGTTCAGCTGAAGATATTGATGGGTATTATTTCCCAAATGATCAATTGGCAGAGAAAGCTATGAGACCAAGTAAGACTTTTAATAATTTAATAGATTCATTTTAAAAATTAAAATTGAAATCTTAGTTGAGCTCTAATATCTGTTTTGTTCTGGCCGTTTATTTCATAACCACCGCTTCCAATAGTTGATCTATTATTGTAGAACCAGTTAGCACATCTTAACCATAAATCAATTCCTTTTTTAAATTGATATCTTAAAGTAAGATATGATCTAGATCCTTGATAATAATAGGATGGGATTCTAAAATAATATAGAACATCATTTTCAAAACTATATATTCTTGAGTTGTATGAATCGGTGTCAAATAATGCAAATCGAGCACTAAAGGATACTTTACTTTCTTTAGGTTTATATATAATATCTTGAATAATCAGGATTCCATCTTCCATATTGTTCCCAGTTCTTTGGTAAGTCATATATTCTACTCTATTTCTTAATCTAACGGATTCCGATATAAGTACATTAAAGTTTATTCGATAATTCCATTGTGTTGTTTTAAAAACTTCAGTAATGTCCCTATTTAGATTATTACTTTGGTTGTAGGGTTTTACTCGATTTCTAATTCTGCCATAAATATTTAATTTTTTATTAGGATGATATAATATTTGGAAAAAACCATCTAACCCATAGGAGTTTGGTTTATCCACTTGATATTTCATCCATGGAAATTTAAATTGATCAAAATAGGATGAGATTTCCCAGTGATTATTGAGTTTAAATTCTAAGCCAGTAAAAAGTCCATTTTCATTATTTGGGCGACTATTTTCAGCAATTGCATTGGCATAATTACTATGGTAATCTTTATCATAATCTCTGTATAGTAAAGAAATTGCTAATCTTGGGTGTAATGAGGCCATCATCCCGTGTAAATGTGAAACACCACCACTCATGCTTCTACTAGATTCACCAAAAAGGTTTATGTTTCGTTTAATTAAACTATAGTGTATTCCATTTACTTGATTAGTATTGTTGTTAAATTGAAACTGACTATAGATAGATAGATTTCTATTTAATATTCCATTATATTTTGTAATAGCACTTATTAAACCAATAGTAAGGAAATCATTATTGTATGATATTTCACCTCCTGCAATATTTTCCTCAATTGCATCTTTGTCTGTAATTTCTCCTATTGTTCGGTGTAGTCCAGATGCTTGAAAACTACTAACAATTAAAGTTCCATCATTTGAAGTGGTGTCTGAAGTCAAGTTTGCATCAATCATTTTTTTAGATCCAAATGCAAGAAAATTAAATTTTTTGTATTGCATTTTAATTGCTGCTCCTCTCATAAATAGATTTTCGTCTAAAGAAGCATATGGTCTTATTCCCATAGGGTTTCTTTTTATACTCATTACATTAGATGATTTTCCTATTGCTAATCCGGACCAGAATGTTAGGCCTTGACCAAGTTGTATGTGGTAGTCGCCAAGAGCAAGAGCATCTATTTTCCCAACATTTCGAATATAAAAATGAGCTGAATAATAATCGAATCCTAAACGATTTGTTTTGTTAAATAACTGATCAGCTTTATGGTTGATTAAAAACGCTTCACCTGCATCCTTTTCAGCAGTTAATCCAATACTTAAGTGATTCTGATATTTAAATCGATATCTTAGATATATATTATCTGCTGAGCCAAGTTGCTTACTTTCTGGAGAATCTAACCATGAAGAATCATCTTGCTCTTGTTGTCCTTTAACTTCATTAATAACTCTAGAATATCTTAAAAAAAGATCATTTTTCCCGCTTTTAAACATTTGGGTTAATGATAAATGTGTTGCTTCTAAGTTTTCTGTTATTTGAATAAATGGTAATATCTTTCTGATATCACTGGATTCAAATTGTGAAATGGTTTGTAGTTCATAAAGAGTAAGAAATTTCCCATGTCTTTTCTTATGTTCAATAATCGACTTAATTTGAAATTGATTTAATAATTGCAATTGCTTTAAATCAAATTCTATATCTTTTTTATTTAGATTAATAGGGTGCTCATAATAAAAACTAAGTTGATCAAAAAGTGTAGTATAGTCAATGTCTTCATCTTCATTGTTTTCAGCTATGTTTTCTATACTTTGTTCAATTATGAACTGTTTTTTCATATCTTTTGTTGAAGATGATGAATTAAGCTTTATTTTATATTGGTACCTTTTTAAACTGTCTGATTGGGAATAAATATTACAATTAAAAAAGAAGAAGGAAATAAGACTATATTTTATAAAACTTTTCAACTTATATTAAAAATCATAGGTTATTGAAAAGTCAGGGCTCCATCCTAGGATTTGGTGCAATTGTGTTGCAAAATTTAATTCTATCTTTTTTGTAATAACGCCAATTCCTAAAGAAGCTATAGTTGGATTAGTGCCAATTCCGCCTTTAAGTATTATTTTTTCCGTTGGTTGGTAATCAATAGCAGTTAAAAAAGATAATGGATAAATCATGTCTTTTCTAATTCCAGTTTGTAAAGAAAGCATTTCTGAAAACTTATAATTTGCTGCAAATTGAATTACAGTGGGAATCCTTTCGTTATCATAATCATCTAGTTTTACTAATGAAGGATTTTTAATTGATAATCCAATATCAAGCTCTTTAGTAAGCTCAGCAGCTAGTCCAAAATCTGCGTAAACAATTGATTTTGAATTATAAAAATCTCCTGCATTTATATAAACATGGTTTAATTTTATGCCGCTTTTAAATACTTCATTAAGTTTCATTGAATATCCAAATCCTGAAGAATGGATTTGTAAAAATTCGTTTCCATAATTGGAATAATTTATTCCAAAAGCACCATTTTTAGTTTTAATTCCAATAGCTATGCTTGAAGTGTTAAAGTCTTTTAATAAAAAAGGTTGAAAAATATTAATGCTAATTGCAGAACTTTTAATATCTGCTAGTTGTCCAATATTGTTGTTTATACTCCATACATTTTTGGAATTTACATTTAGTCCAGCCATTGCAGTACTAGAAGCTCCTCCATTTTCTAATAATTGAGAAAAACCATTTAGGTATAATAAGCAAATTATTAATGAGAAAAAGTGTCTTTTTTTCACGAAATTAAATTTAATGAAAGATACTTAAAATTCACATTTAACTAATGGACTAATTTATTCTAAAGGAAACATATTTTATTTTCTTTCCTTCTTCAAGCCATTTTTCTTCATAAAATGTTTTTATTCCTAGAACACTTTGTATTTCCATATCTAAACATTCAAACTCATTATATATATCACTGATATTATCTATAGTTGAATAGTTGTTTTCTTTTATTTGCTCAATAGTGTATTCGTATAGTAAATCACTATCGGTTTTGAGATGAATTATTCCGTCTTTTGAAAGAATATTTTGATATCTCTCAATAAAAAGTGGAGAGGTTAATCTTTTTCTTGGTTTTTTAGGTTGGGGGTCTGAAAAAGTTAACCAAATTTCATTTACCTCATTTTTAGAAAAAAAATGATTTATGAAATCTACTTTTGTTCTTAGAAATTTAACATTATTAAGGTTATTTTCTTTAGCTGTTTTTGCACCTCTCCACAATCTTGCTCCTTTAATATCAATACCAATAAAGTTTTTTTTTGGGAATTTTTGTGCAAGTCCAACTGTATATTCCCCTCTTCCACAACCTAATTCTAAAGTAATGGGTTGTTTGTTGTTAAATTTATCGTGCCACTTACCTTTAATTGGGTGATCTATATCATGGGTTACATTTGGTTGTAATACATTATCAAATGTTTTTATTTCAGAAAACCTTTTAAGTTTATCCTTGCCCATCTCCATCAAATTTTCCGCTTTTTGGGAGAATTTCTGTTCTTTCGCCAAAAAATTGTCCAAAATCCCTCATTGCATTTGCCATCTGGTCTTCACTTGTAGCTCTTTCATAAGTGTTGGCTAAGGTCATTAAAGTTTGAAACATCATTTTATTCATTTCTTCTACGGACATTTCTTTTGTCCATAAATCTAGGTTAAACGTCTCATTTTTTTTAGCATCCCAAAAATATATAAGAGCTGCTGAAGCAATTTGAGATGGTTTGTTTTCTTGAGAAGATTTCCATTCAATAGATTCTGGAATTAAGTTGTCATCCATTGAAACATCAATGGTTAGTCGTTCTTTCTTTTTAATTTGGCTCATATGTACTTAGTAGTTTTTGAATGTCTTTTTCATTTATAATTTCTATAGTTGATTTATTAGTTTTTTTGGCATAGTCTAAAATCATTTGATATCCCATCCATATACCTATTCCAGAAGGTGAGTTAGGACCGAAATTTTTTGTAAATGGTCCATCACTGAAAAATAAACTAATCTTAGATAGATCTTTTTCAAAAAGTAACTTATTGTCTATGATATATTTCCAAATATATTCTTCGTTATTATTACACCAGTTGATTTCCTCTTTTGAATAACGAAATTTATTTCCTTCATCTTCATTAGGTAGAATTAGATTCATAACATATGCTATTTTTCCATAGGATAACATTTTAGCCAGTAATTCATCTCCCATAGGGTTATAAATACTGGACATAAGGTAACCGAAAAACACATCTGAAATAATGAACTTTTTATCCATTTTATCTTTGTAATATTGTGGTATAGATGGAGGGAGTTGTTTTGTTATTGGATGATCTTTCCCTAAATACATATCTAATCCTATCCAAATAGTTTTATCACTTTCAATTACAGTAGCATTGAAGTTAGAGTAAAAAGTTCCTATATTTTTTTTATTTTCTTTTTTGAAAAGAATTTGAAATCTTGCAAAACCTTTACTGATTTCAGTTTCATAATAATCAAAGCTTGGAAATTCTTGTTCAATAGCTTTAAAAATGAACTTCATTGTGCTATCTGAAATAAAAGAATTTAAACTTGGGATAACTTTAGAATTTATTTTTAGACTATCTAGTAAATCTTCTGTACTACCTATTCTTAACATTCTAGAATAAAAGTCTTGATAAAGTTCAGGATAATAGGATAATGTATCATGAGCAATTTTTCCTGAAGAGGAATTTATAATTTGTTGTTCAAGTCTAATTGCTTTGAGCTTTTTCCATTGAGTATCATCAATATCTATTTTNTTTTTATCATTATTACATTGAATAATTGATATTAACACAGAAAAAAAGATGATTTTTTTTATTGTTTTCATAAATCGTATTACAAAAGTAAAATTTGTTGCGTAAAAATATTTTATGTTTGTAGAAATATCCAATTATGAAAAAGTTATCTGTATTAATTATATTGTTTTCTGTTTTATTTACATCACATGTTCATGCGCAGGATAATGAGGTTAGTGAAAAAATAGTAGTAGAAAAAGATCCTGCTAAGTTAAGGTTTGGGCTAATGGGTTTTAGTTCAGTAGGTTGGTTGGTTCCTGAAAATGATTTGTTATTAACAAGAGGTAAAGTTGGATTAGGTTTTGGATGGGGTTTAAATACAGAGATTTTAATTAATAAAACTACTTCTTTTAGAACAGGCTTAAGTTTATCTACTTTTAATGCAAGTCTTAATTACAATGACTCTGAAAAAAATAAAACAGAATATTNTACTGATACATATTTTGTCGCTAACAAGGCTGCTTTTCAAAAATGGGAAAATGACACTGTATTACCCTATGGTGAACTTAGAAAATTATCTACAAGAAAATATAAATTGAGTTATGTAAACATCCCTCTTATTTTAAAATTAAAAACCAAAGAGATTGGATACCTCACTTACTTCGGTGAATTTGGTGGTTTAATAGGAATTAAAACAAAATCAAAGGTTTTAGATGAATTTTATGATGTAAACTTGACTCCTGATTCTGTTATAGATAATATTGGTGATGAGCCTAAAAGTTCAGTAGATTTTGATTTTGAAGATGGAGCTCAATTAATTAGAGCAGGTGTATGTTTAGGTGCAGGAGCAGAGTATAATTTTTCTGGATCTACTTCTTTATTCTTTCAAGTAAATTGGAATTATTTTATGACTAATATGTTGAGAAAGGAAGAAAAAGATGATTATTTAAGATCATTCGATTCTTACACAGGAAATTATGAAAGAGTAAATTCTAAATCTATTCCAGGTAGCATAACTATAACTATTGGGATTCTTTTTTAATTAAACAGTTTTAATCAATGTTTTTGTTATAGTTAATTTAGATTATGGATGCTAAAAATATTGAAAATCATATTGTAAGATGGCTAACTTCTTATCTAAAAAAATCAGGTCTTAAGGGATTTGTAATAGGAGTTTCTGGAGGTGTTGACTCTGCGGTNACTTCCACTTTATGTGTTAAAACAGGCTTCCCAACCTTAGTGTTAAATATGCCAATTTTGCAAAAAGCAAATCAGTTTGATCGTAGTAATGATCATATTAATTGGTTAAAGAAAAATTTTAATAATGTTTCCAGTGANGAAGTAGATTTAACTTCTNTTTTCCAATCATTTGAAACACTTTTACCATCCCAANTACAGGATCATTTAACAATGGCTAACTTAAGGGCTAGAATTAGAATGTCAACCTTATATGTTTATGCATCTAATCATAATAAATTAGTGGTTGGAACAGGAAATAAAGTGGAAGATTTTGGGGTTGGTTTTTATACTAAATATGGAGATGGTGGAGTAGATATTTCACCAATTGCAGATTTAATGAAAACTGAAGTTTTTATTTTAGCCAAGCACTTTGGTGTTATTTCAAGTATTCAAAATGCAGCTCCTACAGACGGTTTATGGGAGGATGATAGAAGTGATGAAGATCAATTAGGAGCTACTTATGAAGAATTAGAGTGGGCAATGAATTACATTCAACAAAAAGGAAATAAATTAATTTCTGACAGACAAAAGAATGTATTAGAGATATATCAAAAACTAAATAGGAATAATCTACATAAAATGGAACCAATTCCNGTATGTGTTATTCCTAATAAATTTAAATAGTTTTTATAAACTAATCTTCAGGAGCTAATGTNACTGTTAAGTTGTCAATGTTTTTATGAATTGGAATTTGACAGGCCAANCTGCTATTGTCTTCAAGGTGCCAACTTTCATCCAACATAGCTTCTTCATCTAAAGACTTTTCAGGAAGTTCATGATTGGAATTAATATAAACATGACATGAAGCACAAAGTGCCATTCCTCCGCATNTTCCTTCNACTGGAAGCTCATGTATTTTCATAAGTTCCATTAAGTTTAGATTCATATNATCAGGTCCAGAAATAGTATGAGAAATGTTATTTCTATCAATTATTGTAATATTTATATCACTCTCCAAATCCAGATATTCCTGTTACGGTAGTATATTTTAATATGTTGTTTTTTTCTGGGTAAATTCTCTTAAANGCCGATTGAACCATAATTGTTCCTTCGTGAAAACCACATAAGATTAATTTTAATTTACCATTATAAGTATTTACATCACCAATAGCATAAATGCCTGGTATATTAGTAGAGTAGTCAGTTGCATTGTTAACCTTTATTGCATTTTTCTCAATTTCTAATCCCCAATTTGCAATAGGGCCAAGTTTAGGAGTAAGTCCAAACAAAGGTAGCCATGAATCACATGGAATTAATATATCCTCTTGTTTAGATTTCTTAAACTTAATATTTAAGCCAGATAATTTAGTTTCTCCTTTAAGAGAGCATACTTCCGCGTTTAAATACATTTTTATTTTTCCTTCCTCAGCAAAATTTAACGCTTTTTGTACGGAGTCATTATGTGCTCTAAATTGTTCACTTCTATGGATAAGAGTAACCGATTTTGCATAGTTTTCAGCAAAGTATAATGCCCAGTCTAAAGCACTATCTCCTCCACCTGAAATNACTAAATCTTTGTTTTTAAACAATGATGGGTCTTTAACAATGTAGAAAATATTTTNATTTTCAAATTTTGGTAGATTTTCTAAAGGTGGCTTTCTAGGAGTAAATACACCTAATCCACCAGCAATTGCAACTACAGGTGCTTTGTGTTTTGTGCCTTGTAAAGTAGTTACTATGAAATTTTCATCACTGTCTTTTTCTATTGTTTGAGCTGTTTCTCCCANAGTAAAACCTGGTTTAAATGGTTTTATTTGCTCCATTAGATTGTCCACTAAATCAGATGCTAAAACACTTGGATATCCTGGAATATCATAAATTGGCTTTTTAGGATAAATTTCAGCGCATTGTCCACCCGGCTGGGGTAAGGAGTCAATTAAGTGGCATTTTAATTTTAATAAACCTGCTTCGAATACTGTAAANAAACCTACTGGTCCAGCTCCTATAATAATGATGTCAGTTTGAATCATTTTCACTTTTTTTATTAAAAACCTCAATCAAAAAGAGATGTTTTAAAATATTTTGNGCACAAAGTTAATTTAGGAATTTAAACAAACAATTATTTTTCCCTGAAATGAAATGATTACATTTGATTACATAAACAAAACATGAAAAAAGTCANATTAAAAGATAAAAATTTTCAATTGTTTATTGATTCAAAAGAGTTGAATAATTCAATTGAATCACTTTCAAACAAGATTAACCAAGATTATTCAGATAGAGAACCAATATTTCTATGTGTTTTAAATGGAGCNTTTGTTTTTGCAGCAGAGCTTATCAAGAGATTNAATCATGAATGTCANGTTTCNTTTGTTAAANTATCNTCNTATCAAGGGNTGNAATCNTCTGGGACTATCAATAGTTTAATAGGATTAAATGAAGATATAAAAGNAAAAGATGTAATAATTGTAGAAGATATTGTTGATACTGGCCAAACAATAGCTAATATTGTAGAAAATATTTTAAATAAAAATCCTCGTTCAATAGAAGTAGCTACTTTANTNTATAAACCTAAATCATATCAAAAACAAATACCAATTAAATATAGAGCTATTGAAATCGGAAACGATTTTATTGTAGGATTTGGATTAGACTACAATGGTTTAGGAAGAAATCTTGAAGAAATTTATATCATTGAAAAATAAAAAAATAAAATGTTAAATATTGTATTATTCGGACCTCCTGGAGCAGGTAAAGGAACTCAGGCAGATAAAATTAAGCAACATTATAATTTGACGCATTTATCTACAGGAGATATTTTTAGAAAAAACATTAAATCAGCTACTGANTTGGGTTTACTAGCTAAAAGTTTTATGGATAAAGGAGATCTAGTTCCTGATAAAGTTACTATTCAAATGTTGGAGTCAGAAGTGAATAAACATGCAGATTCATCAGGGTTTATTTTTGATGGTTTTCCAAGAACTAAAGATCAGGCAANTGCATTAGATGAGTTTTTAAATTCTAANGGTCAGCAAATAAATAAAATGATTGCGTTAGAAGTTCCAGAAAAAGAATTAATTAATAGATTGCTTAAGAGAGGAAAAGATAGTGGAAGAGCAGATGATCAAGATGAAGAAATTATTGCCAATAGAATTAAGGTGTATGAGCAGAAAACAGCAATATTGGCAGAGTATTATGATAANCAAAACAAATTAGCTGCGGTTGATGGTTTAGGAACAATTGATGAAATTACTGAACGTATATACTCAGCTATTGATAATTAATTCAAAAAAATGTCTTCTAGTAATTTTGTAGACTATGTAAAGGTTTGCTGTAGATCAGGAAAAGGTGGAGGAGGATCCAAGCATTTTCATCGNGATAGAACCACAGCAAAAGGTGGGCCTGATGGAGGAGATGGTGGCCGCGGGGGGCATATTATCATAAAAGGTAATAAGCAAATTTGGACTTTACTTAGTTTAAAATATAGAAAACATATTATAGCNGCCCCTGGCGAGGCTGGAGGAGCTAACCTTTGTTTTGGTAAAAGTGGCAAAGATGAGATAATTGAAGTTCCTTTAGGAACAGTGGCAAGAGATGCAGAAACAGGAGAGTTTTTATTTGAAATCACTCATGATGGTGAAGAGAAAGTTTTACTAAGTGGAGGAAGAGGAGGTTTAGGAAATAACCATTTCAAATCNTCTACCAATCAAACTCCNAGATATTCTCAACCTGGAGAGCCAGGCAAAGAAGAATGGAAAATATTAGAATTAAAGGTTCTTGCTGATGTTGGTTTGGTCGGTTTTCCTAACGCTGGAAAATCAACCCTTCTCTCTGTTGTTTCAGCAGCTAAACCTGAAATTGCAAATTATCCTTTTACTACATTGGTTCCAAATTTAGGAATTGTTGCTTATCGTGATCATCGTTCTTTTATTATGGCGGATATACCTGGAATTATTGAAGGCGCCCATAAAGGAAANGGATTGGGNCATCGTTTTTTGCGNCATATTGAAAGAAATGCTGTTTTATTATTTATGATTCCTGCAGACTCTAATGATTTAAAAAAAGAGTATAATATTTTGCTAAATGAGCTTAAGCAATATAATCCTGAGCTTTTGGATAAGGAAAGATTATTAGCTGTAACAAAATCTGATTTATTGGATGAAGAACTCATGGAGGAATTAAAAGAAGAATTTCCAGAAGATTTAAAAACTATTTTTATCTCTTCTGTTTCTCAATTCGGACTACAATCGTTAAAGGATGAAATTTGGAAAATGATTCATAATGAATTGGATAACTAAATTAGAAACATGGGATCAAAATATAATTGTTTTTTTAAATAGTTATNATCATCCTTTTTTAGATCAACTCATGTGGGTGATTACAGATCACTTATTTGGAGTGCCTTTTTATATTCTTTTCTTATATTTTATTTCCAGAAATTATAATTTAAAAAAGACAGTTTTGATTGTTTTGGTTGTAGGTGCAATTATAGGACTTGGAGATTTTATTGCGGCTAATTTATTTAAAGATGTTTTTCAAAGGTATCGTCCTAGTCATAATTTATTAATTAATAAATATTTACATTTTTATCAGTTCCCTAATGGTGAATATTACAGAGGAGGTATGTTTGGTTTTGTTTCTAATCATGCCACAAATATGGCAGCTTTTTGCTGGGCTGCTTTTTTGCTTCTTAAGGATAATTATTCAAAATGTTGGATATATTTATTGCNATTTTTGTTACTTATTTCTTATTCTAGAATATACTTTGGAGTTCATTATGTTACTGATATTATTGGTGGATGGCTTTTAGGTGTGGGTTTAGTACAAAGTTTTCATTTTTTCTTAAAAAAGTATATTTAAAATGGGTTCAATTTTTGTGGTTTTCATTGGGGGCGGATTAGGAGCTGTTTTAAGGTATTTAATTGGTAAATCTACNTTGCTTGTTTATGGTGGGGTTTTCCCAATAGGAACCCTATTGGCAAATTTAATATCTTGTTTAATTGTTAGTTTGCTTTTTTTTGCCTTTNATGATTCTAAAGCATTAACTGATCAAAGCAAATTGTTTTTAGTTGTTGGTTTATGTGGNGGTTTAAGTACTTTTTCAACTTTTAGTATAGAGACATTTGAATTGCTAAAAAACGGGCAATTTTACTGGGCAGTATTTAATATACTTTTAAGTATAGTTTTATGTTTGTTAATTATATACTTGANATATAAAAAAGCAATGTAGAAATTGAATTATTTTTTACAGTCCTGAAATATTTCTATAAAATCTGCTTCATTTCTCATAGCGTGATCAAATGAATTGTATCTGGAAGTTATTTTATTAAGGCTGCATTCACAAAAGGTTGAATCCAGTTTTGCTCTTTGGCATTCAATCATGTATTTTTTCTTATCATTTTTTGACCATCCGCCACATGAAAGTAGAAACAAGCATAAAATTGGTAAAATAAGATATTTAATATTAGACTTTTTCAAAAAGAGTTAGTTTAAATTTTTCTATTGTATTCCGTTATTACTGTAAAGTTAAAATTTTCATTTACTTGATCATTAAACAGTAGACACATAATATTTCTATACTTGTCAAAGCTAGCTTTAATCATCATCGTCAGAAATTATATTTTGTTGTTTTTCTAGACTGTCTTTAATGTCAGATATCAAGCTATCTAAAATATTTGGTTTTGATGAGTAGAATTTAATAGCTTCAAAAAGGTCTTTTTTGTCATATCCTTTTTCCTCTAAAATATTTAATGTGTTTTCTTTTATAGTGTCATTAAATTTATTGTTCATTTTCTGGTTATGAATATGAGCATTAATTAAAAAAGTAGTTTTTATAATATCTTGAAAATCTTTTTCAGGTATTGGACAATGTATAATTTCTTCATTTGGATTATTATCAACGCAAGAAGTAATAAAAACTACTGTAAAAACTAAAAGCTTTAATTTATTCATCTGTCAAATGTTAGTCTTTCACCGTTTTTGGTTTCAATAATTTCTCCTTTATGATACACTCTTTGTCCATTAACAAAAGTACTTTCAATAGAGTGGCTAAATTTCATTCCTTCAAATGGAGACCACCCACATTTGTATAAAATATTGTTTTTGCTAACATTAAATTGATTCAGTGGATTTATTAAAACTATATCTGCATAGTATCCGTTCCTTAAATAACCTCTTTGGTTTATTTTAAAACAATCTGCAACATCATGAGACGTTTTTTTAACAATTTGCTTGAGTTGCATTTGCTTTGTTTTAGAAAGCTCTAAAAGAGCTAAAAGAGCATGCTGAACTAATGGCCCACCTGAAGGAGCATCGAAGTATTTCTTGTTTTTTTCAGCAATAGTATGAGGTGCATGATCAGTTGCTATAACATCAATAATATTATTGTTTATTGCTTGAATTAATGCTGTTCTATCCGATTCTTTTTTCACGGCTGGATTCCATTTAATTAAACTTCCTTTTTTATTGTAATGGGTGTCATTGAACCAAAGGTGGTGGATACAACATTCTGCAGTGATTTTTTTGTCTTTAAGTTGCTCTTTATTTGAAAATAGCGATAACTCTTTTTCAGTTGAAATATGCAGTATGTGTAATCTTGTTTGATGTTCTTTCGCTAGTTCAACAGCAAGTGAAGAAGATAGATAACAGGCCTCTTCAGATCTAATTAATGGATGCATCTCAAATGGAANATTTTCNCCATATTTGTTTTTATATAATGCCGTATTTTTTCTTATTGTTTGTTCATCTTCGCAATGAGTAGCTATTAAAAGAGGACAGTTTTTAAATAATTCACTCAAAGTTTTTTTGTTGTCTACAAGCATATTTCCAGTAGAAGAACCCATGAAAACTTTTATCCCACAAACTTCTTTAGAGTTTGTTTTAAGGACTTCATCCAAGTTTTCATTGTTTGCGCCCATAAAAAACGAATAGTTCGCTATGGAGTTTTTTCTAGCTATATTGTATTTTTCTTCTAGAGCTGTTTGAGTTACAGTATTTGGGATGGTATTTGGCATTTCCATAAAGCTNGTAATACCACCTGCTACTGCTGCTCTAGATTCAGTATAAATATTTGCCTTATGAGTTAATCCTGGCTCTCTAAAGTGAACTTGATCATCTATCATACCAGGAATTGCTAGTAGACCAGTTGCGTTAATTTCTTTGTCAAATGAACCTNTAATAGATCCTTCTTTTATTTCNGAAATAAAAGANTCTTCNATTAAAATATCCCCAACAAAATGCTGGTTTTCATTTATGATTTCAGCATTTCTAATTATAGTTTTCATTTTAAAACTTCTTTGATCTTAATTTAATAACTCCTAAAAATGCTTCTTTGAAAATACTAATATCCATTTTAGAGTTGCCAAGTTCACGGTCTTTAAAAAAGATAGGAATTTCTTTAACATTAAATCCAAGTTTGATAGCGCTATATTTCATTTCAATTTGAAATGCATATCCCACAAACCAAATATTTTCAAAATCAATAGCGTCAAGAACTTTTCTAGAGTAACATTTAAAACCAGCAGTAGTATCTTTAATTTTGATTCCTAGAACTAACCTAACATAAAGAGAAGCATAGTAGGATAATAAGTATCTGCTTTTCGGCCAATTTATAATTTTCCCACCTTTAACGTATCTTGATCCAATGCAAACATCTGCTCCGTGTTTTGTGCAGGAATAATAAAGTCTATGTAAATCATCTGGGCTGTGGGAAAAATCGGCATCCATTTCAAATATATAGTCATAATTGTTTTTGATTGCCCATTTAAAACCATGAATATATGCTGTTCCTAGTCCTGATTTTTCTTTTCTCTCCTCAATGAAAAGTCTATNAGGGTTTGAGACGATCATTTCCTTTACTTTCTTGGCAGTCCCATCAGGAGATCCATCATCAACAATTAACACATGAAATTTGTCTTTTTTATTTAAGACAGCAGTTATGATATTTGAGATATTCTCGATTTCATTATAGGTTGGTATTATAACTACGCTTTTCATTAGATTGCGAATATAATAGATATGTTGATTATCATCACAAGAAATAAACCTTTTAAAATAAATTTTAACTCAAATAACTTTTGTTAACTTTGTTAATGTGAAAAGACTAATAATTTTTCTTCTTTTTTATCCAGTTTTTATTTCTTCTCAAAATAATAATGTCTNTCTNTTAGACTCCTGGACAAAAGATAGTTTGCCATTTTGTTATGATGGAGAATCGGTCTTTAATGAAGTATGGGGGGTTACTATTAANGGAAACGATTATGCAGTTATTGGTTCTACAGCAGGTGCTCATTTTTTGAAGGTTACTAATGATCAATTAAGTGAAGTTGCATTTGTTGCTGGGAAATATATTGGAAGTCAAGCTGTTCATAGAGATTACCATGATTACAATGGATATTTGTATGCCGTTTGTGATGAAAACGCAAGTTCATTACAAATTATGGATTTAAATTATTTGCCTGATAGTGTTCCTTTGATATACGATAGTGATTCTTTAATTATTAGAGCTCACAATATATTTATTGATACAGCGAAAGCAAAATTATATGCATTGTCAGCTACCACCTATTCAGGTTTTCATCCTATGGATGTATATGATATTTCAAATCCTATTAATCCTCAACTTTTATACACATATAACAACGTCGGACATGTTCATGATGCCTATGTTTATAATGACACTGCTTATTTAAATTGTGGGAATGAAGGCTTAAAGGTTATTAAATCAACTAATACTATTGCAATACAAATTGGTGAATTAAGTACTTATTTAGATAAGGGATACAATCATTCTGGTTGGTTAAATGGAGAAAAAAACACTTATGTGATGTGTGATGAAACCATAGGTATGAGAGTTAAAACACTTAATGTTTCTGATTTGAATAATATTCAAACAGAATACCTGTTTAGTTCTGATATGGGCGATAATGCTAGTTCAGTTCCCCATAATGTCATTGTTAGGAATAATATTGCTTATGTGAGCTATTATCATGATGGTCTACAGATTTTTGATATTAGTAATCCTTCTTTTGTTGAAAAGATTGGATATTATGATACTTACAATTGGAGTCCTACTGTTTCTTGGGCTGGAGCCTGGGGAGTTTATCCTTTTTTAAATGGGGAAAGAATTTTAGTTTCTGACAGGGCTAATGGTTTGTTTCTAATAGGTTTTGATGTTCCTCCATTTATTGAAGAGGGTAGTTCAAATGAAATAAATATTTTTCCAAATCCTACCAATGATTATGTCTATTTTTATAAAAAACATCCTGCTAATGCAGATTACGAATTAGTTATTTATAACTCTTTTGGTAAAAAAGTAGCTAGTTATACTAATTACAATGATTATTATAAAATAGATGTTTCAAAATACAGGTCTGGGCTTTATTTTCTTAAGTACTACTCTAATTTTAATTCTGAAACTTTTACTTCCAAGTTTTTAGTTAAGTGAAAAACAGTTCAAAAGAAATCTATTAACACTATGATGCTAAATAAATTTTCTCATTATTTTTGTATTAATGTCAATTGAGCATACTCAGATATTATCTGCATTAAAGAAAGTTATTGAACCTGATCTTGGGAAAGATGTGGTTTCTTTAAAATTGGTTTCTGATTTAAAAGTAGAGGGAAATAAAATCTCTTTCTCACTTCAAATAAAGAATGCTGCAATGCATGCAAGAAAAAGAATGCAAGAAGCATGTGAGTTTGCAATTGAAAGAACTATAGGAAAAGGTTATGAATTAGAAATATCTATTTCTGCTTTGAAGCAAGTAGATGCTGCTCAAAACACTCTTTCTAATATTAAAAATTTTATTGCTATCGTTTCTGGAAAAGGTGGTGTAGGTAAGTCAACTATTTCTGCAAATATTGCAGCTGGATTATCTAAAAAAGGATATAAAGTAGGAATAGTGGATGCCGATATTTATGGTCCTTCTCTTCCAATTATGTTTGATATTCAACATTTCAGGCCTCTTTCTAGAAAAGTAAACAATAAGGAATTAATAGTGCCAGCAGAAAATTATGGAGTTAAAATTTTATCAATAGGTTTTTTTGCTGAATTAGACCAGGCAGTAATTTGGAGGGGTCCAATGGCTGTAAAGGCATTGAAACAACTGATTTTTGATGCAGATTGGGGAGATTTAGATTATTTAATAATTGATACTCCGCCTGGTACTGGGGACGTGCATTTGTCTATTGTTCAATCTCTTCCTTTAACAGGTGTAGCAGTTGTTACAACTCCACAGCCAGTTGCATTAGCTGATGCTAAAAAGGCAATTTCTATGTTTAAGTTAGAAAACATTGATGTCCCTGTTTTAGGACTTATTGAAAATATGTCATGGTTTACTCCAAAAGAACATCCTGATGAAAAGTATTTTATTTTTGGTGAAAATGGTGGTGTAGATTTATGTAAATCATTAAATTTAGATTTAATTGGTCAAATACCCTTAGTGCAAACAATTAGGGAAAGCGGTGATGTTGGTAGGCCAGCAGTATTACAACAAGAGACTATAGTAGAATCTTATTATTCATCACTTTGTGATAGACTAATAGCGAATATTGATAAAAGAAATAGTAATTTAGAAAAAACAAAGGTTTCATCGGTTGAACACGGTGCTCCTAAATGCTCGTCTTAATATGACAAATACTAGAGAAATTGTTTTAAAAGCAATAGATAACTTAAGACCATATTTACATAACGATGGCGGTGATATGGAATTAGTTGAAATTACTCCAGACAATAGAGTAGTGGTTAAATTACTGGGTGCCTGTCAGAGTTGTTCAGTAAGTTCAGTTACAATTAAGGCTGGTTTAGAAGAAAATTTGAAAATTCTTGCTCCAGAGATAACTGGAGTTGAGGCTTTGGAAGAATAATTAAAATTCAAACTGTAAGCCAATTGAAGGCAATACCGTTCCAGATATATTGTCTACATATTTTAGTTTATATTTATTTGAATCATTAGGATCAACCACAATATTCCCGTCAGAATCTCTTTCAGCTATTAAACTTGGTGGTGTTTCAATTTTAAAATTGTATAAGTTTTGAATGTCTAAGTATAAATTTAGTGTAACTTTTTTCCAATACCACTTTTTATCTACTCTTAAGTCTAAACCGTGATTAGGGTTGAGTCTTTGGGAGTTCAAATTGTTATAATCAAATACTCCAAATGAGTTTATATCCCATATGCTTCTAAGAGATGATGTGTTAAAATCGTATGGTGTAAAAGGAGAGCCTCCGGAGTAACGAAATCGCATTCCAATCTCCCAATTTTTCTTTAATTTAACCCCTCCAGTCATGCTTACAATATGTTGATTGTCCCAAGATGAAGGGATGAAATTGTCATTTTTATCTTTAAACTCACTTCTTACCCAGGTATAAGCAATTATTCCATAGAAGGATTTATTTAATTTTTTTTGTGCTAAAAATTCAACACCATATGACCTGCCTTCCGAATTGCTACTTACAGGTTCGTTTCCAATTACCCCAAAGTTCCCACCTAGGTTAGCAAGTGATATGCTGTCTCCTGTTAAGAACGGGTAATTATTATACTTTTTATAAAATCCTTCAANAGTTATTTTGCTGAAATTACCTGGGTTNGTTTCTATTCCAAGAACAATATGTTTGTTGTTTATATATGTCAGACCGCTATCTCTATTAATAAGGTTGTCATTATAATCTCTGTATCCCATAACTGTGTAAGCGGGTAGCTGGAAGTATTTTCCAACGTTGAAATTAATGCTTGTTTTTTCATTTAGCGCATAGGCTAAACTTAATCTAGGAGAAAGTTGTTTTAGTGGATTGCTCATGTCTTTGGAGTAATTATTTTGATCCGTTCTTATTCCAAAGGAGGCTATTAATTTATTGTTAAAGGCTTTTTTACTTATTTGCCCAAAAAGACTTGTTTTGATAAAGTTAATTTTTGAATCTACATCAATAGTGTCAATAACGCCTTGATATATTATCTTTTGAAAAGTTTTATTGGTGTAAGTTGCATCTTCTATTCCTGTTCCAAAGTTGATTTTCCAACCATTTTTTCTGTAAGTATTCTCAAATCTGAATTTGTTTTCTATTTCTTGAGATAAATAATCCTGAATCAAATTAGTTTTACTTTCAATATTGTTTTGGTACTTTACTGATCTATTGTTAAGGTGGTTTCTTGAAAAAACAAAGTTTTGAAAACTATTTTCTTTAAAGTGGGTCCAGTTGGCACCAATGGCATAATTCCATTGAGTAGTTACCGGTAAGTAGCCAAGTATGTAATTATTTCTTTCTATTTCAGAAGAATCTTCAGAGCTGAGGGGTATTTGACCATCATATTTTTCATTAATTCCAGTATTAAGTTCAAAATCATCAATTGCTCCCAGACCAATTATGGTAACCTGATTTTTGTCATTAATTTTAGTTTTTGTTTTGAACTGAAAATCGTTATAGGTTGGCAAAAAAGGTAAGCCAATTGCTTTGAATAAAAATTGTAAATAAGACCTTCTAGCAGAAAAAATAAAACTTGTTTTTTCACCAATAGGCCCATCCAGAGTAACTCCAAAATCACTAGATCCTATAGTTAATGTTTTCGCGATTCTATCTGGGTTTCCATCCATTTGTTTAAATTCCATCACAGAGCTTAAGGTGTTTCCTCTGTTTGCTGGGAATGCTCCTGAATAAAGGTCAACTTCTCGTATAAAATTTACATTTATCATTCCAACTGGTCCTCCTGACGAGCCTTGAGTAGCAAAGTGATTTATATTGGGAACCTCAATTCCATCCAAATAAAATCTATTTTCGTTTGGGGCACCTCCTCTTATAATTATATCATTTCTAAAAGATACTGTTGAGGCCACTCCAGGAAGTGATTGAATAACTTTAGAAATATCTCTATTTCCACCAGGGTTTCTGTAAATTTCAGTTGCATTTATGCTTCTTTTACTTACTGGACTTTCTTCACTTTTTTGAAATGGAGATGCTTTAATTATTACTTCTTCAAGTGAAGTTGAAGAGCTAATAAGTTGAATGTTAATTATAGTAGGTTTGTTAGGGTTAACTATTATTTCTGCTATTGATTTTGATTCATATCCAACAAATGAGCATGTTAAAGTATATAACCCTGGATTAAGATTTTTGATTTGATAGTTTCCTTCTAAATCTGTAGCAACACCTGATTTTGTTTCTTCAATATATACATTAGCGAAGGGAATATTTTCGTTGTTTGTTGCATCACTAACCTTTCCTTTAATTATACTGGATTGACTAAACACCTGAAAACTAATTAATAATAACAGAGGAAAAAGGGGTTTAAAGGTCATTTTGTTTAGAATTTTTAACATAAAATTAAACAAAAACTATCTAAAACTGTTGTAAATCTTATAATGTTTAACTATTTTAGCTAAAAATTAAACAAAATGCAAACTTATTCAATCGCNGATTTAGAAAAGTTATCNGGNATCAAATCNCANACTATAAGGATATGGGAAAAAAGGTACAGNATNGTAAGCCCTGAACGNTCGGANACCAATATTCGTGCATACAATGATGACCAGTTGAAGAAAATACTCAATGTATCTTTCTTAATAAATAATGGNCTTAAAATAAGCAAAATAGCATCTTTAAGTTTAGATGAACTAACCCAAAAAGTTGTAAACCTNTCTTCAGTTGCAGAAGGNTTTGAGGCTCAGATAAATGACTTTGTTATAAGTTCTNTGCAGTTTGANGAGCCCCTTTTTGAAAAAACTTACAANAAATTAAGAGAAAAGTATGATTTAGCNTTCATTTATGAAAATGTGTTCATTCAGACATTAAGAAGAATTGGTGCCTTATGGTCCTCAGGTGAGCTTTTTCCATCTCAAGAACATTTCTTATCTAATTTGGTGAAACAAAAATTTTATCATGCTATTGAAGTTGCGGAATCATCTGCNAAAAGAAACAAAACNGCCTATCTTTTCTTGCCGCCTTGGGAAGATCATGACTTTGCACTANTATANGCNAATATGGTTTTAAAACAAACTGGTTTTGATGTAATTAACGTAGGTAAAACAATTTCTTTCGAAAGTATATTACAGTGCATTGATAAAATTAAACCTGATATACTATTTACTACTTTTATTGTTGGACAAAAAGTTACTCTTTTACAAAAGTTTTGTGATGATATAAAAGCTAACACTAANACCAAAACATTCTATGCTGGCAACTCTGATTTGTTAAGATTAGTCAACACTCACGGAAGAACATTTTATTCATTAAATGAATTCGATAACTATTTTAATAGAATTTTAAATTGAAAAAAATTGCTGTAATTGGTTCAGGGTTTGCGGGCTTAACATCTGCAATAGAATTAGCATCTCTTGGTTATGACGTCTCCATATATGAAAAAAACAGCAACCCTGGTGGAAGAGCTAGAAAGCTNGAGGTAAATGGTTTTACATTTGATATGGGACCAAGCTGGTATTGGATGCCTGATGTATTTGAAAAATTTTTTGCNAGACATGGTAAAAAGCCAGAAGATTATTACAATCTAATTAAGCTTGATCCAGGTTTTTCAATTGTTTTTGACGCTGATGATAAACTTACCGTACCCGCATCATTTGATAAGTTAATACAAACATTTGAAGATATTGAAAAAGGAAGTGGTGCTAAACTTAAAAAATTCATGCACAAAGCAGGAATTAAGTANAAAATTGGTATGACNGACTTAGTTTATAANCCTTCACATTCAATACTAGAGTTTATTAATCTTCAAGTTGTAAAAGGATTATTACATTTAGATATTTTCACCAATTTTAGAAAATATGTTAGGAAATATTTTAAAAACAAAAAGCTTATTCAANTAATGGAATTTCCTGTTTTATTTCTAGGTGCCACTCCAAAAAACACTCCTGCTTTATATTCCCTGATGAATTACACTGGCTTGTANCAAGGAACATATTATCCAATCGGTGGTTTNAATGAAGTTATAACTGCACTTGTTCAGCTAGCACAAGAAAAGGGCGTGAAAATTCATTGCAATAGTGAGATTAAGAAAATTAATGCTAGTGGATCCATGGCAAAAGGTTTAGAGATTAATGGAGATATACATCTTTTTGATGGCATTGTAGCAGGTGCTGATTACCATCATGTGGAGCAAAGTTTACTNGAGGAAAATTATAGAAATTACACTTCTGATTATTGGGATAAAAGAGAAATGGCACCATCTAGTTTATTGTTTTACATTGGAGTAGATAAAAAATTAGAAAATGTAGATCATCATACTTTGTTTTTTGATGAGGATTTTGATAATCATGCCAAAGAGATTTATGATGATCCAAAATGGCCTTCTTCACCATTGTTTTATATGAGTTGTTCATCAATTACTGATTCAACGGTAGCGCCTAATGGTAAAGAAAATATTGTTATCTTAATCCCGCTTGCTCCTGGTCTTGAAGACTCTCAGAAAATGAGAGATCATTATTTTGAAATGGTTTTGGANAGGTTGAGAAAATTAACGGGAAATGATATAAAAGATTCTATNTTAGTGAAAGAATCTTATTGTGTAAATGANTTTGAAAAAGATTANNATGCATNNAAAGGAAATGCATACGGATTAGCNAATACTTTAAGACAAACAGCTGTTTTAAAACCACGAATGAGAAATAAAAAATTAAATAATTTTTATTANACAGGACAATTAACTGTTCCTGGTCCTGGAGTTCCTCCTTCAATTATTTCTGGTCAAATAGTTGCTATGGAGATTGATAAATTTTTAAAAAAAGCATCATGATTGAATTGTACCATAAAATATCAAAAAATATTAGTAAGGATGTTACACAAACCTACAGNACTAGTTTTTCATTAGGAATCAAATTGTTGGATAAATCTATCCACAATGCCATTTANTCTATATATGGTTTTGTTAGGTTAGCTGATGAAATAGTTGANTCCTTTCATGACTATCCAAAAGCACAAATGCTTAAAGAGTTTAAAGAAGAAACATANAAGTCTATTGAAAGAAAAATTAGTGTTAACCCTATTTTACATTCTTTTCAAAATGTAGTCAATGAATATAAAATTGATATGTCATTAATTAATCAGTTTCTAAAAAGTATGGAACAGGATCTTGATGATATTCAATATTCTAATGATGCATATAAAGAGTACATTGTTGGTTCAGCTGAAGTTGTTGGATTAATGTGCCTNAAGGTTTTTGTTAATGGTGATGAAAAGTTATATTTAGAACTTGAGGATTCTGCTAGAAGTCTTGGTGCTGCTTTTCAGAAAATCAACTTTTTAAGAGATGTAAAAGCAGATTATGAAGAACTTGGGAGAACTTATTTCCCAGGTGTAGATTTAAATAGATTTACTGAAGAAGAAAAATTTAAGATTGAAATAGATATTCAAAATGACTTTTCTGATGCTTTAGTTGGAATNAAAAAATTACCAAGTTCATCAAGGTTAGGCGTTTTTGTTGCGTACAGATATTATTTATCTTTATTTAAAAAAATAAAAAATACCCCCTCTGAAAGATTGATGAATGAAAGAATCAGAGTGCCAAATTCAAAGAAACTTTATATTACATTTGAATCGGCATTCCAAAATCAATTTAATTGGATTTAGTTAATGTATTAATAGCGATTTTTGTTTTCTTTCTTATGGAAGCTGTCGCCTGGTTTACCCACAAGTACATAATGCATGGTCTATTGTGGTATTTTCATAAAGATCACCATACTCATGAAAATAAAGGTGTATTTGAAAAAAACGATTTTTTCTTTTTAATATTTGCTATTCCTGGCTCAATCTTTATAATGTATGGGATTGAAATAGGAATCTCCAACTTTCCTTTTTGGATTGGTTTAGGAATTACCGTTTATGGTATGGCTTATTTCTTTGTTCATGATTTATTTATCCATCAAAGAATTAAGGTCCTAAAGAGAACCAAAAACAAATATTTACTTGCAATTAGAAAGGGTCATAGGGTACATCATAAAAAAACTACTAAAGAAGATGGCGAGTGCTTTGGAATGTTAGTTGTTCCATTTAAGTACTTTAGACTTTACAAGTAATTACAATGGATCGTTATTTATACCTATTTATAAATCTATTTTCCATTTTTATTCCAATAATTTTCTCCTTTCACCCTAGGTTGAGGTTTTATAAATTTTTTTCTTCCTTGTTAATTGGGCTCCTGCTAATGATCCCTTTGTTTATTTTTTGGGATGTCTGGTTTACTGAAAATGGTTTTTGGGGTTTTAATTCTGAATATTTATTGGGGGTGAACGTTTTTAATCTTCCACTAGAAGAATGTTTGTTTTTTATTTGCATTCCTTTTTGTTGCGTTTTCACTTATCATGTGGTTTGGACTTTGTCTAAAAATAAATCGCATAATAGTATGAGAAAAACCACTGTTTTTTTAAGTGTTGTTTTGTTCCTTTTAGGTCTTTTGTTTTTTCAAAAATGGTATACTTCAATAACTTTTATTGGCTTATCAATAGTACTTTTAATCGCTCATTTAGTGGTNAATATGAGGTTGTTTTTTAAGACATTTTTGATTTTGTTGATTCCATTTTTGATAGTGAACGGATTGCTTACTGGCTCCATTATTACAGATGAGGTAGTTTGGTATAACAATAATTATAACTTAGGTCTTAGGGTGTTTACAATACCTATAGAGGATATATTTTATGCTATGTTTATGTTACTTTTGGTAATGATAGGATATCAGCTAAGCTTAAATAGAAGAGAGAAGTTGTTAAATCATTAATCTTTTAATAAAACTTTAGCCGTAAAAAAAACGATTATAACTGCAGTTGTTTGCATTATAATAAAGTAAATTACATTGCTTGGGCATATCCCAGTAAAAGTGTTAGTGAAAGACCTTGCTATGGACACTGCAGGGTTTGCAAAAGAAGTGGATGAAGTAAACCAATATCCTGCTGTAATGTAAAGTCCTACTGCTGGAGCAATGATTGAAGAGTTTTTTATACTGATGATAGAAATTGTTAGTAACAATCCAAAAGTTGCAATTATTTCAGAAAGATAAATATTGTTGCCAGCTCTTATTTTTTCTGATATTTCTATTGCAGGTAAATCAAACATTAAATTAGCTAATATTACACCTACAATTGCTCCTGTGATTTGTGCTGCTGTGTAATAAATAAAACCAAGAAATTTGATTTCTTTTTTAAGCAGCATAAGTAGGCTTACTGCAGGGTTGAAATGAGCGCCAGAAAGTGGTTCAAAAAGGTAAATTAAAGCAGTTAACCCTGCTCCTGTTGCTAAAGCATTTGCTAATAGGACTAGTCCTTCGTCATTGCTAAGAGATTCTCCCATTATTCCAGACCCTACAACTACCATAAGTAAAAATGCAGTTCCAATAAATTCAGATAGTATTTTTTTCGTCATTATTTTTGAATTTTGTTTAATAAAAATGAATACGTGAAGTCTTTAATTTCTTCTCTACATTTTTCATATGCTATATCAATAGTCTTCTTATCACCTTTAATTTTAGATGGGTCTGTAAAATTATGGTGAAAAATATTGGACTTTTTTAAGTAAACTGGGCAGTTTTCATGAGCGTGATCACATACAGTAATAACATGAGAAATATCTTCATTTATATATTCATCAATAGTATTAGAAGTTTGATTAGATATATCAATGTTATCATTTGACATGGTTTCAACAGCTTTTGGGTTTAGTCCCTCTGCTTTAACGCCTGCGCTTAAAATATTGACATCAATATTTAATTTATTACTAAAATATTTTAAATATCCTTCTGCCATTTGACTTCTGCAACTATTTCCTGTGCATATAACTAGTATGGATGATTTTTTCATTTTTCAAAAGTATAAATTTAATCAAATCAATAATTTAGTTAAAACAGTTATTTCTTCTTATTTTTGATTTAATATATGAAGGTAAATACTCCATTTCGGTTCACAATTTTAAGTTCTTTAATTATTTCTTTATTGATAGTACTATCTATTTATATTACAATGGAGCAAGTACTAGATTATATTTTATCTACAGCTGTTTATCTGATTTTTTTTATTTGTTTGTTTGTTTTGTCAGCATTGGCAATTTATTTTTTGTTAGAGTTGTTTATCAATCAAAAAATCAGGTTGCTTTACCGAATGATTCACAATTATAAAATGTCAAAATCAGATGTAGAAATTAATATGAAAGAGGATATACTTTCGGCAACTGAAGATGATATTTTAAAGTGGGCAAACAAAAATAGATCAGAGCTTGTTAAGCTTAAAGAAGAAGAAAAGTTTAGAAGAGAGTTTATAGGAAATTTAGCTCATGAACTAAAAACACCAATATTTAGTATTCAAGGTTATATTCTTACTCTTATTGAAGGTGGTCTGGAGGATGATTCAGTAAATAAAAAGTTTTTAAATAGAGCATTAAAAGGTGCAGAAAGAATGAATAAAATTATTTCTGATTTAGANATGATAACAAAGTATGAGTCAGAAAGAGTGAATATGGATTTTTTAAATAATGATATTGTTGAAATTTGTAAAGATATTTATGAAAGCTTGGAGCTTAATGCTAAGGAAAATAAAGTCAATTTGGGTTTTTCAAACGATTATGATGTGCCAATAATGGTTAAATGTGACAAAGCAAAAGTTGGTCAGGTTATTCAGAATTTAGTCATCAATGCTATAAACTATTCCAAAGAAAAATGTGATATTAATATTAGATTTTCTGACCTAGGANCTAATATTTTAGTAGAGGTTGAAGATAATGGACTAGGTATTGATCAATCTCATTTAGGTCGTTTGTTTGAGAGATTTTATAGAGTNGATAAGAGCAGGGCTCGAAATGAAGGAGGCTCNGGTTTGGGTTTGGCTATAGTTAAGCATATTATTGAAGCTCATGGGCATTCTATTCAAGTTAGGAGTACTCTTGGAAAAGGTTCAACTTTTTTCTTTACCTTAACAAAAGTTTAATATTTATAAATTAATTCAAAATGAAAAAATTAATAACACTTTCTATACTTTCAATTTTTGTTTTTGTTGGTTGTAGTAAAAAAGGATGTACAGATGAAAATGCTCCAAATTATGATGCTAAAGCTAAAAAAGATGATGGGTCTTGTGAATCATATCTTGTGGTTTCAGCAAAACAAAGAGCAACCGTAACTTATGTTGGGGCTACTTGGTGCGGTCCCTGTGGTGCTTATGGCGACCCAACCAAAGAACATATGGAATCTACTCACGGAAGTGATGTTGTAATACTTAATGTGCAAGCTGGTGATGATATTTCTTCTCCATCTGATTTTGGACCTGTTTTTGGTAATGTTTTTCAAAGTTTCGTATCAAATAATTATATTCCTCACGCATATTGGTCTGCTGCAAATGTTCCCATGGTTGATGCAGGGTTTTCTGGTTCGGCTTCATCTAATAATAATGCGGCAGATAATAATATTAACGACATTATAGCCTCTACTTTAGACGTAGGTGTTGCTGCATCAGCTTCTATTTCGGGTAGTACTGTGACTGTAAATACATTATCAAAGTTTTATTCTGATCAGGGGGAGCATTTTATTGGAGTTTATTTGCTAGAGGATGGAGTTATGGCTATGCAGCAAATTTCAGGTAGTAATCCAGCTGAAACAGCTCATAATAATGTACTTAGAGCTGCTGCTTATAGTGGTAATTCTTTAGGCGTAGAGTCTATGGGTGATTCTTTTACTACCAATCAAGAAGTTACTGGGACATATACAATTGATGTAAATTCTAATTGGAATAGTTCCAATTTGCAAGTTGCTGTTGTTGTTTGGAAAACTAACGTTGCTGATGGAATATCTAATTCAATTCTAGTAGATGTGGAATAGCTTATAAGCTACTTTTTTCAAAAGCTTTTTCAAGTAAATTATTGAAAGGAGATTTCATTATTATCCCTTTTGATTTACCTGTCTTTTCTATGCAAAAACTTGATTGTTCAATTGCATTTGTGTAAAATAGTTTAGAATGATACTTTGCTAAATATTCTTGTTCAGTTTGTCCTGGTGTTGGAATAAGGATAGCTTCTTTCTGTAGTATGCTTAAATCCATTATACTGCTATATCCAGATCTGCATATGATGGTTTCTGCTTGTTCTATTAAGGATTTAAATTCTTGTGTTTTTTGATGAGGGTAAAAATCTATATTTTTTATTTTCTTTTTACTTTCAGCTATTTTTCCATTTATAATGGCACACTTGAATTCTATTTTTTGAAATTCTTTAATTAATATTTTTTCAAGTATTGTTTTATGAGGCTCAGGACCAGAAAGTATTCCAATGAATTTATATTTATATTCAGTTTTTGATTCTACAGGAGTTTTAAATCTTGATAATGGGCCTATTTTAATTGTCCCACTGTTTCTATAATCTGATAATTTTCCAGAAAGNTTAGGTGTTTCACTAGTATCTGGAATCCAACAAAAGTCAAATTTATTTATNAAGCTGTGGTTAATGGAGTTTAATGTTTTTGAAAAAAGCTTCGGTGCTATTATTTGAAGCTGGTGACAGANGAAAATGTTTTTGGTTATATTACTTCTAAATCCGTATCTGTTGTCTGATATAATAATGTCTACGTTGTAATCTTTAGCTAGTTTTTTAGCAATTTTATTTTCCTTATTTATGGTTTTTAAAAATTTTGGAATTTGTTTTATCATAGCAAATCCTTGTTTTTCTCCCNTGCTATAATATGGATTGTATCCATCTATTAGNATATGTGGAATGTTCTTAAATTCATTCTTATAAATATTTTCACATGTAATATTCCCACATGTAATTATATCGTGACCTCGTTCTATAAGTTGGTTAATTATTGGAATTGTTCTGGTGATATGTCCTAGTCCCCAATCTAATGGAGCGATTAATATTTTTTTCTTTTTTATCAGGACTTAAATGCTAAGTTGTACTCTTTTATAAATGAAAGGATTTCGTCAATTCCTAATTTATTAACNGATGAAGTAGTAAAGTAATTAGGAAAAGATTCCCATTCTTTTAAAAGGTATGATTTGTAGTTTTCTAAATTNGTAGATATTTCAGCTTTTTTTAGTTTGTCNGATTTTGTGAAACAAATTGTAAAAGGTATTTCTTTAGTTGCGCAGTATTCCATAAATTCTGTATCAATTTTTTGAGGTTTTACTCTTAAATCAATAAGTAAGAAAAGACATATTAGGTTAGTTCTTTTTTCTAGGTAATTTAATGTGAATTTTTGAAACTCTTCTCTGAGTTTTTTTGAAACTTTTGCATATCCATATCCGGGTAGATCTGCCAGGTAAAAAGAATCATTAATTATAAAGTGGTTAATTAGTTGAGTTTTACCAGGCTTTCCTGATGTTTTAGCTAGTTTTTTGTGNTTGGTTAAAGNGTTTATTAAGGAGGATTTNCCAACATTAGATCTTCCNATAAATGCATATTCTGGNAGGTTTGGTTTTGGGCATTTTTTCCAATCCGTATTACTNCATAAAAAATTAGCTTTTGTAATTTCCATTTTAATTATCTTTTTTCATGTATGTACTTATATGTCTATCCTTTTTTTGAGGATATATGTCATCAATGGAAATTAGAATACCAGTTTCTTCAACTTCACCAAAATTACTATTTAATACTGTTCCAAAGGATTTCATAGATGAAGATAGGTTCATATATGCTGCAATTAGTGGTGGTATAGCTGTGTCAAGTGATTTTAGNTTTTGATTTAAGATTTTGAATGCTTCTTTATATTCAAGTTTGCTTATTTCATTAATGAAATAGCTAGTGTCATGATGGAGTTCCAATGGTTTTTTTGGTACAACTAAATTTTGTGAATCTTTAAANAAGTGATTAATAAAACTTAAGATTAGATCTCTTCCATTTTTGTTGTAGTTAAGATACATGGTTACTTTTCCAAAAAAATATTTTATCTCTTTGTTGTCTACAACAAGTGCTCCAAGTCCGTCCCATAGATTATCTAGAGAGAATATAGCTTTTCTGTTTCCTGAGGAAGGTTGATAATTTGGTTGGACAAAAGATCTTCCTAGTTCAATAGTTTTAGGAAGTAGTCTGTTATAAAAATCATCATTAAAATCAAATAGACCATTGGTTGCTAAGTCATTGAATTTTTCAGAATTTACTATTTCACTTCCTTTAATATACCTATATCCTCCAATGATTTCTTCTTTTTCAGGGTCCCATACAATAAGTTGATTGTAATATGCCTCACTTCTGGTGTCAAAGTTGTCTAAGTCAACTTCTTTACCTGTGCCACCTCCGGCGTTTCTAAATGTNATTTCTCTAAGTCTTCCTATTTCAAGCAAAGTTCTTGGGCTATTAATGTGGTTGACTGTAAATATTTGGTGATTAGAATAGTTAGTTTCTCTTACAAATGTTTTGTCATTTAGTTCTTTGAGAATTTCTTTTTTTGGTATTGGGTCAATGACTTTTTTCATTTCTTATTGTGTCTTCTAACTCAAAGTTAGGGTTGTTTTTTATATTATAAACATGCTCTTTAATTATTTGAGCCCAATCATGATTAGTTTTATTACTTGAAAGTTGATNTGGGTATATGGCTTTACCTATTGTGAAATGAATGGTATTTCCTTTTTGTTTGAACATTTCATCAGCTAAAAAGAGCATTTCTATATTAAACTTTATTCCTATCTTTTTTCTCCAGTAGGATATGTTGTAAAATCGCTTTGAATTTTCGCNGCTTACAAATAATGGGTATATAGGTCGGTTATATTTTTTTGCTTTTGTTATAAAGCTTTTTTTCCATTCTAAGTCTTTTATTATGTTGTTTTGTTTTCTGGATACTAGCCCAGCTGGGAATATTACTATACACTTTTNGGATTGGTATAGCTTGTCAATTTGATTTAAGTTATCCCTAGAGTTTGCACCATGTTTGTTTATTGGAACAAAATATGATTGGAAAGGTTTGATTTGTGTAAGTATATCATTTACTAAAAATTGAATATCGTTTCTATACTTACCTAATTCATTTATCAGTGTAACTCCGTCTAACCCTCCTAAAGGGTGGTTAGCTACAATAACTACACCTTGGTTTTTAGGAATTTTTTCAAATCCAGTTGACTTNGATTTAACACTTAGTTCAGANAGTCCCCCCTTTATGAATTCCATCCCTTCTTTGTTTTCAAGTTTTTTAAGAATTTGATTTATTTCTTTTTCATGAAGAAGTTTTTTTAGTTTTTTGATAATAAAGCTGGGGGTAAACTTATGAAGTTTTGGGCTTTTTTCTTTTATGACTTTTTCTATGTCTACAGATTGATGCTTTATCATTTTACTATTTAAAAGGAAGATAAAAATACAATAATTATTCAATATTGAAATGGGTTTTAAATCATNTTCTCCACTTTTTACCACTATATATTTTTTTATTTTNACTGATNNTANTGTCNTATATTTGCAACAATATGTTTTATAAAACGTAAAAAGTTATCCACAACTTATTAAATGTGGGAAAAAGTGGGTAAATATTTGTTAGATTTACATTTAAAAATTGAGTCAATTGTCTGGATTTATAGGAGAATATCATTGTAAGCTTGATGTCAAAGGGAGACTGTTAATCCCTTCTGATATGAGGAAGCAGCTAGCTCCTGAGAATCAGGGTCAGTTTATTATTTCTAGGGGAGTAGATGATTGTTTGTCTATGTATACATCAACTGAATGGATGGTGGTTATGAATAAGCTTAGAAATCTCAATAGGTTTAAATCTAAGGATAGAAAGTTTGCCCGTATGTTCCAGAAAGGAGCTACTAAAGTATCAGTTGATGGTAGTGGTAGGGTTCTTCTTCCAAAAGGTTTATTGGGCTGGGCAGAGATCAAAAGGGAAATAGTGATTGTTGCAAATGTTGACTTGTGGGAGCTTTGGGATAAAAAGCGATATGAGGAAATGATGCGCGATGATTGGGATGAATTTGATCAGCTNGCTCAAGATGTTATGGGAGGTCCTTTAGATGAAGGGTGATAGTTACCATATACCAGTTCTTTTACATGTTGCTACAGATGCTTTAATAAATGATGTTAATGGAAATTATGTTGATGTCACTTTTGGTGGTGGTGGTCATTCGTCAAGAATATTAGAATTATTAGAGGGTGGAAAGCTTATTTCTTTCGATCATGATGATGATGCTTTTGTTAATCAGATTAATGATGATAGATTCCAATTGGTTAGACAGAATTTCAGAAATATTCAAAATGTACTAGAGGCTAATGGTTTTGGATTAGCTAATGGGATTCTTGCTGATTTAGGGGTTTCTTCTTATCAATTCGATAGGCCTGAAAGAGGTTTTTCTTTTCGTTTCGATGCTAGATTGGATATGAGAATGAATAAGGGTTTAGAATTGACAGCTTTTGAAGTGGTTAATGATTATTCGGAATCGCAATTACAGGAGATTTTAATAAGGTATGGAGAGTTTAGAAGATCAGAGTCTTTAAAGGTAGNTGAAAGGATTGCTGAGAAAAGATCTTCGAATCCAATTGAATCCACTTTTCAATTAACTGAGTGTNTAGACTATTTAGTTCCTNTAAAGGTTAGAAATCAATTCTTAGCAAGGGTTTTTCAAGCTATAAGGATTGAGGTAAATCAAGAGATGTCTGCTTTAGTTGATTTTTTATCTCAATTACAGAATTGTCTATTACCTGGAGGGGTTGTTGTCATTATCACTTACCACTCATTGGAAGATCGTTTAGTTAAAAATTATTTCAAAACTGGGAATATAGATGGGGTTTTAGATAAAGATTTTTATGGGGTGATTTCAAGGCCATTTTCTCTAGTAAACAAGAAACCTATCGTTCCTAATTATGATGAAATTAAAGAAAATCCAAGAGCTCGTAGCGCAAAGTTAAGAATTGCAAAAATGAATTAAATGACAGTGTTAAAAAACATATTTTCTGGTGATCTATTTAAGAAGGGCTTGGTGATTAAAAATGTTCCTTTTTTATCCTATGTTACTTTTTTAATGTTGTTATATGTTGCTTATGGTTATCATGTTGATAATACGATTTTATCTATATCAAAAGAAAGTAAAAAAGGAGAGAAATTATATTCTGAGCTGCAGTCTGAATTAGAAATGTATGATAAAGAGAGTCTGCAGAGTAAGGTAGTAGAAGAAACTGCTAAGTGGGGTTTGTATGAGTCAATTGATCCCCCAATTGAAATTAAATCTAATAAGCCTTATGAAAAGTAAAGAAACTTTGGTAAGAGTATATTGGATTTATTTCCTGGTCCTAGTTCTGGCTTCTAGTGTTGTTACAAGAATATTTTATTTACAGTTTTATAAGGGTTTTGAATTACAGCAAGATGCTCAAAAGCAAATATTTGTTTCTAGAAATATAACTGCCCCAAGAGGTAATATTTATGCTTCAAATGAACAAAAGACTTCATTAGCTCTTTCAGTTCCTAGATATAAAGTATATGTGGATTTATTGACAATTAAGGAAGAAGTGTTTAATAGTGAGATTAGTTCTTTGTCTGATTCATTAAGTGTGCTTTTTCCNAGAAAGTCTAATGTGGAATGGAGGAGGTTACTGGAATTGCAAAGATCTAAAGGTAATAGATACTTTTTCATTGCTAGGGGGTTAAATAATTATAAAATTGAAAGGTTAAAAAAGTTTCCAATTTTCAATCTTGGAAAATATAAGGGTGGGTGTATCGTAATTCCTGTTACTAAAAGAGTTAAACCTTATGGGATATTGGCTAATAGGACTATTGGTTATGTAGTAGAGAATGAGGGTAAAAAGCCAATTTTAGTAGGTTTAGAAGGTGCTTTTAATGATTATTTAAAAGGTCAGAATGGTCAAATGTTAATGGAAAAAATTCGCGGGAATGAATGGAAGCCAGTAAATGATGACTATTCTATAGAGCCAATTCCTGGAAGTGATTTATATACAAGTATTGATGTTAATATTCAGGATGTTGCTGAAAGTGCATTGCTTCATCAATTAAAAGAGCAAAAAGCGCAAAAAGGATGTGTCGTATTAATGGAAGTTAAAACAGGATTTGTTAAGGCAATTGCAAATCTTTCTTATGATGAAAAAACAGATACTTATTTTGAAACTCAAAATCATGCAGTTGGGTTAGCTTCTGAACCAGGTTCAACTTTTAAACTTGCTTCTTTGCTTGTTGCCATTGAGCAGGGGAAATTAAAGATATCTGACTCAGTTGATATGGTAGGGAGATATCAGTTTTATGACAAAGCTCTTACGGATGGTGGAAAGGTATATGGTAAAAACACAGTTAAAAATGCTTTTGAGAAATCATCTAATGTTATAAGTCAGTTAATTTATGATAATTACAAAAATGAACCTCAATCTTTTATTGATGGATTGAAGGCTATAGGAGTTCATCAAAAATTGGGGGTTGATATTCTAGGTGAAGGTGAACCTTTAATTAAAGATGCTTCAGACCCTACTTTTACTGGTATTACTTTGCCATGGATGTCTATTGGCTATGAGTTGAAAATCACTCCTCTTCAAACATTGGCTTTATATAATGCTGTGGCAAATGATGGAATTTTATTAAAACCACAATTTGTAAAATTCATTAAAAAAGGAAGTGATGTTCAAGCTCAGTTTGATCCAAAAATTCTAAACCCTTCTATATGTTCTAAAAATACTCTTTTGGACTTAAAAGAAATGTTGGAGGGGGTTGTGGAAAGGGGAACTGCAAAAAATATTAAAGCAAGAGGGTTTAGTATTGCTGGTAAGACAGGGACATCAAAAATTGCTCAAGGATCTAAAGGTTATGGCAATAAATATCAGGCTTCATTTTGTGGATACTTTCCTTCTAAAAACCCATTATACAGTTGTATAGTTGTGGTGCAGGGTCCAACAAAAAATATTTTTGGTTCAGTGGTTTCAGGTACGGTTTTTAAAGAAATTGCTGATAAGGTTTATGCGCACGAATTTAGTAAGGAGAACAGAAAGATAAATTATAAGCAGCTGAATTTCCCTTTTTCAAGATCTGGAGATAAAGTTGCTTTTCAGGAAGTTGCAAAACAAATGAGTATTCCAGTTGACAATCGTTCTAAAGATGAGTCTTTGTGGGTTAATACTAGAACAGGTCAAGAAGCAATTAAGATTTATAACAAGAAGACAATTAAAGGTTTGGTTCCAAATGTCATTGGTATGGGATTAATAGATGCGGCTTATTTATTAGAAAAATGTGGGCTCTTTGTTCAACCTGTGGGTTCAGGGATTGTTAGAGATCAATCCATTTCGCCAGGAATTAAAATAACAAAAGGTCAAAAAATCATATTGCAATTAGGATGAAATTATTAAAAGATATCATTTATGGTGTTAGGATAATGGAGATTAAAGGAGATACCAATATTGCTATAGATAATGTTTCTTTTGACTCTAGAACTATTAACGGTCTATCTTTATTTGTAGCTGTAAAAGGTTCAGTTGTTGATGGCCACGATTATATATCAAAAGCAGAGGGAAAGGGTGCTTGTGGAATAATTTGTGAAACACTTCCTGAAGAACTCAAATCTAATGTTACCTACATTAAAGTTTCTGATAGTACTGATGCTCTTTCTGTGATAGCATCTAACTTTTATGATAATCCATCTGAAGAGATAAAATTAGTTGGTGTTACTGGAACCAATGGAAAAACAACATCTGTAAGCCTTTTGTATGATTTATTCCGTCTTTTAGGCTATAAGACAGGTTTGATATCTACTGTTAATATTAAAATAAATCATAAGGTATTTCCTGCTACTCACACAACACCTGATAGTTTATCTATTAATAAGTTCCTAAGAGAGATGATTGATCAAGGTTGTACTCATGTTTTTATGGAAGTTAGCTCTCATGCTCTTGATCAAAACAGGACAAAGGGATTGTTTTTTGATGTAGCTGTTTTTACCAATATTTCAAGAGATCATTTAGATTATCACCCTACATACGATCATTATATTGATAGTAAGAAAAAACTATTTGATTCGTTAAAAGATTCATCTCATGCGATAGTGAATTTTGATGATCAACATGGTGCTACAATTTGTCATGATACGAATGCTAAAATACATTCTTATGGAATAAAAGGGGATAGAGATTTTAGAGCTAAAATGTTGGAAAATGATATTTCTGGTTTAACTGTTGAAATAGANGGTTTAGAGATGGTATCAAGGCTCATAGGGGAGTTTAATATTTATAATTTATTGGTCACTTATTCTGTGGCAAAATGTCTTGGGGAGGATCCAATGACAATATTGACAATCTTAAGTAACCTAAAAGCCCCCGAAGGAAGGTTTCAATATTTTATCTCTTCAACAAAAATAACAACGGTTGTTGATTATGCTCATACTCCAGATGCTTTGGAAAATGTTTTAAAGACATTGGTTTCTTTAAAAAAGGGGAATGAGAAAATTCTTACAGTTTTTGGATGTGGTGGTGATAGGNATAAAGGTAAGAGACCNATTATGGGTGGAATTGCAGTGAATTACAGCGATCATGTAATTATAACATCTGATAACCCTAGAAATGAGGATCCAGAACTTATAAATCAAGAAGTTTTTAGNGGTGTTAGTCCAGNTCANGAATCGAAAGTGTTAACAATTACAGACAGGAAAGAGGCTATAAAAGTAGCATGTACAATGGCAAAAAGTGGTGATATCTTACTTNTTGCGGGNAAAGGGCATGAAAAGTATCAAATAATGGGTGATGAAAAGCTACACTTTGATGACTTAGAAACTACAATAGAAATATTTAAAAAAATAAAAAAATAATGCTTTATCATTTATTTCAATACTTAAGTCAAAATTTTGATTTTCCAGGTTCTGGTCTTTTTTCATTTATATCNTTTAGAGCAGGNATGGCTGTTNTTACTTCTTTAATAATAACGTTATTATTTGGAGGTAAGTTAATTAGCTTATTGCATANAAAACAGGTTGGTGAAACTNTTAGAGACTTAGGNTTAAAGGGTCAAATGGAGAAATCAGGAACTCCAACAATGGGAGGNGTAATTATTCTTGCAGGTATNATAGTACCGACATTNCTTTTTGCAAAACTAGATAATATATATATCCAATTAATGATTGTAGCTACAGTATGGTTAGGTGCTATTGGATTTATTGATGATTACATAAAAGTTTTTAAGAAAAATAAAAAAGGTCTTGCTGGAAAATTTAAGGTTATTGGGCANATTGGTGTTGGATTAATAGTAGGNTTNACAATGTACTTAAGTGATGATGTATCGACNATTAAAACAACCATCCCATTTATTAAAAATAATGAGTTTGATTATGCATGGCTATTAACTTGGATTAGTGATGATTTGGCAAAATATGTTTGGTTGGTTTTTATTCCATTAGTAGTAATTATTGTTACTGCGGTATCTAATGGAGCGAATATAACTGATGGATTGGATGGTTTAGCAACTGGAACAAGTGCCATTATTGGTACTACTCTAGCTATTTTTGCTTATCTGTCTGGTAATATTGTTTTTGCTGATTACCTCAATATTATTTATATACCAAATGCATCTGAATTGGTGATTTTTATAAGTGCTTTTGTTGGTGCTTGTATTGGTTTTCTTTGGTATAACTCATTTCCTGCAAAAGTTTTTATGGGAGATACTGGAAGTCTTGCTTTAGGTGGGATAATTGCAGTATTTGCTATCGCCATAAGAAAAGAATTATTAATCCCTGTTTTTTGTGGCGTGTTTTTGATAGAAAATTTAAGTGTAATTATTCAGGTTACATATTTTAAATATACAAAGAAAAGATATGGAGAAGGAAGAAGAGTTTTCTTAATGTCTCCTATTCATCACCATTATCAGAAAAAGGGTATTCATGAAGCTAAAATTGTATCTAGATTTTGGATTTTAGCTATTCTGCTAGCAGTATTATCCATAGTAACACTTAAAGTTCGTTAATGGGTAATAATAGTTCAAATATAGTTGTCTTAGGTGCTGGTAAAAGTGGGGTTGGTGCAGCTGTTTTGGCAAAGCAAAAAGGCGCCGAGGTTTTTGTTTCTGATTATTCAGCAATTAGTAATGATAATCAAGAAACTCTAAACGAATTTAATATTTCCTGGGAACAAAATAGCCACAATGAAAATATCATCCTAAATGCTGATTTAGTGGTAAAAAGTCCAGGTATTTCCGATGATAATTTATTGATTAAAAAACTAGATCAAAAGGGTATTCCTGTAATAAGTGAGATTGAGTTAGCGGCAAGATATTGCAAAGGAAAAAAAATATGTGTAACGGGGAGTAATGGCAAAACTACTACCACTTTAATGATTTCATATCTGCTTCAAGAAGCTGGATATAAGTCTAAAGCTGTTGGGAATATTGGAGAAAGTTATGCTCTTTCTGTTGCTATTGATCCAGTTGATTATTATGTAATTGAGCTAAGCAGTTTCCAACTAGATAGAATGTTTGATTTTAAAGCAGACATTGCAATTATATTAAATATTACACCTGATCATTTAGATCGCTATAATAATGACTTTTCTAAGTATGCGGAAAGTAAATTTAGAATAATCCAAAATTTGGGTTTAGCCGATCATTTTATTTATAACGCTGACGATTTAGAAGTTTTAAAAAAAGTCAAGTCTTTAAATCCAGATTTTTCTGTTCATCCTGTTTCAATTCAATCCAAATTAAATAATGGATCATGGATAGAAAATGAAAGTATTCAAATCAATATAAACAATCAAAAACAAACAATTATGTCAATACACCAATTAGCCTTACAGGGCAAGCACAATATATTTAATTCTATGGCTGCTGGAGTTGCTGCTAGAGTTTTAGATATTAGAAAGGAAATAATAAGGGATAGCCTTTCTGATTTTCAAAACATAGAACATCGATTAGAGCATGTTGCTAAAATTCATGGAATAGATTTCATTAATGATTCTAAAGCGACAAATGTTAATTCTACTTGGTATGCTTTAGAAAGTATGCAAAAACCCACTATTTGGATAGTAGGAGGAGTTGATAAGGGTAATGATTATTCGGCCTTAGAGGGGTTAGTAAAACAAAAGGTATTAGGAATTGTGTGCTTAGGAAAAGAAAATCAAAAAATACAAAATGCCTTTGGAGAAGTTATAGAACAAATTTATGAGGCTAATACTGCAGAACAGGCTGTACAAATTAGCTATCGAATTGCTAAGAAGGGATACAATGTTCTTTTATCTCCAGCATGTGCAAGTTTTGATTTATTTAAAAGTTATGAAGATAGAGGACATCAATTTAAAAAAGCAGTGAGATCACTGTAGGAATTATTATGATTAAAACAGGAAATAAAACTAAAAAGCACCAATTGGTGAAAAACAGAATGAAGTCTTTATCTTCATTTAATTCAATTGGGCATCGTTTAGAATTAGTTAGATCTCTAAATGAAGTATCTTGGATTAATGATTCAAAATCTACTGATATGGGTGCAACTGCTTTTTCATTAGAAAATGTTCAAGGGCCTATTGTGTGGATTGTTGGGCACAATGAGGGAGAAAGAAATTTAGATTTAGTTAATGAATTAGCTCAAGATAAAGTAGTAGAAATTATATGCTATGGAAATTTTGAGACAAAAATTAAATATTATTTTGCCTCCAAAATTAAATACACTTACAAACAGGAATTACATGACGCAATTGCTTTAGCTTTTCAAAATGCTAAACCAGATTCTTGTGTTTTGTTTTCACCTGCTTGTTCTTCTTATTTGAATTATGATAATTATAAAGAAAGGGGAGATCATTTTAAAGAAATCGTTAATCAACTTGTTTGATGCAACAGTTTATTGAAAAATATATTAAGGGAGATAAGGTAATTTGGACGGTTATAATTATTCTTTCACTTTATTCTTTAGTAATGGCATATAGTGCTAGTTCAAATTTAGCATTTAGAATTGCTGGAGGAAATGTTGTTCCTTATTTAATGAAGCATCTAATTATTCTTATTATGGGAATAGTTTTTATTATTTATTTGCAATTTTTCAATTTTAAGTATTTTTCAAGGTTATCTCAAATAGGTATTTTTGTTTCTATATTGTTGTTGTTTATCACTTTATTGTTTGGTGTTAATAAAGGAAATGCTTCAAGATGGATTATGGGTTTTCAGCCATCGGATTTAGCAAAGTTAATTTTAGTCATTTATGTTGCTAGAATGCTTGTTTACAAGAAAATGTCAATAAAAGATTTTAAAAAGGGACTTGTGCCTATTTTATGGCCTACTGGTTTAATATGTGCTTTGATTTTGCCAGCAGACTTTTCAACTGCAGCAATNTTATTTTTGGTTTGTTTTATAATGTTGTTTATTGGTGGAGCNAAGCTTAAGCATTTAGGTGCTATAATTGGNTCTGGNCTTGGATTTTTTNCGTTGTTAATTTTAATCAATTTAGCATTNCCAGGATTACTTCCTAGAGTTGATACTTGGGAAAAACGATTGCTAAGTTTTGAAAGTGGAAATAAAAAAGAAAATTATCAAGCAGAAATGGCAAAACGTGCAGTAGCTAATGGCTTTTTATTTGGAAAAGGTCCTGGTAAAGGACANATTAAAAATGATTTATATTCTGCTCAATCTGATTTTATTTACGCTTCATCAATTGAAGAGTTTGGCTCTTTATTTGGAGGAGTTGGAATAGTTGTTTTGTATTTAATTTTATTTTTCAGATCAATAAGGATTATGAACAATANTGAAAGTAGTTTCGGCTCTTATGTTGTATTTGGCCTTAGTTTNATGTTGGTTTTCCAATCTCTTATAAATATGGGTGTTGGTGTAAATTTATTTCCAGTTACTGGGCAGCCATTACCTTTGATTAGTATGGGGGGNACTTCNATTCTTTTTACCTGTATTTCTTTAGGAATAATTTTAAATGTAAGTAGAACAGTTTATAAAGATTCTATAAATGAAAGTGTTTAAAGCTATTATTAGTGGAGGGGGAACTGGGGGACATATTTTTCCAGCTTTAGCTATTGCAAATGAAATTAAAGATAAAAGACCGAATGCAGAAATTTTGTTTGTTGGAGCAATGGGGAGAATGGAGATGGAGAAAGTTCCTGAATCTGGATATGATATTGTAGGTTTAGATGTAGTTGGTATTCAAAGAAGTATTTCAATTTCATCTGTAATTAAGAATTTAAAATTCCCATTTTTNTTATTAAAAAGTTTAAAAAGAGCTAAAAGTATAGTAAGGGGATTTAATCCTGATATTGTTATTGGCGTAGGTGGTTATGCTAGTGGTCCAACTCTTAGANTGGCAAATAAATTAGGTATTCCAACTCTTATTCAAGAACAAAATTCATATGCAGGCCTAACNAATAAATGGTTAAGCAATAAAGCATTGAAAATATGTGTTGCATATCAAAATATGGATAGGTTTTTTAACAAAGAAAAAATTATTGAAACTGGTAATCCAGTAAGAAAAGATATTGTTAATATAGAATCAAAAAGAGAGGAGGCTTTAGCTTATTTTGGAATAGAAAAAAATGAAAAAGTAATTCTTGTTTTNGGTGGTAGTTTAGGCGCTAAATCAATTAATGAAGGGATANTAAAAAATTTAAATTTATTAAAGGGAAAACCAGTTAGATTGTTATGGCAAGTTGGTAAAAGGTATGTAGATTCTGTAGAAAAAAGTTTTGATACTAAATCGTTTTCAAATATTTCAACAATGGCCTTTATTAAAAGGATGGATTTGGCTTATTGTGTTTCAGATGTTGTTATTTCTAGAGCAGGTGCTTTATCAATAAGTGAGATAACCTTAGTTGGAAAAGCTAGTATTTTAATTCCTTCTCCAAATGTTTCTGAAGATCATCAAACAAAAAATGCAATGGCATTAGTGAAAAACAATGCGGCTATTTTGGTGGAAGATAATAATACTGATGATGTTATTAATGAGGCAATTAAGTTATTAGATGATTCTAAATTGTGTAATTCAATNGCANTTAATGCTAAACAATTAGGAAAGCCAAATGCAACTCAGGATATTGTTAATGAGGTTTTTAAATTAATCAACTAATGGATTTAACTAAAATAAATAGGGTTCATTTTATAGGTATTGGTGGNATAGGTATGAGTGCTTTAGCAAAATATTTTCTTTTTAAAGGAGTTGTTGTNAGTGGTTACGATAGGTTAGAAAGTGAAATATCTAGAGATTTATCAGATAATGGTGCTTCTATTCATTATGAGGANAATGTTGAATTAATAGATTTNGTACATCAAATTGACTTGGTAGTATATACTCCGGCTATTTCAGATGATAATTTGGAATTACAATATTTTAAAGCAAATAATTATATCCTTNATAAAAGAGCAAAAGTATTGGGAGATATAACTAGGTCTTATAATACTATTGCTGTTGCTGGAACTCATGGTAAAACCACTACTAGTTCAATTATTGCTCATGTTATTCATANTTGTAATAAAGCTGGNGTTGCTTTTTTAGGGGGGATTTCAACTAATTATAATTCAAATATTTTATTAGATAATGGTAATATAGCAATTGTTGAAGCGGATGAGTATGACAGGTCCTTTTTACAATTGTCTCCTAATACCATCGTTTTAACTTCGATGGATCCTGATCATTTAGATGTATACGAAAAGTCAGATAATGTAGATGAAAGTTTTATTGAATTTACTAATTTATTANATGATAGAAATAGGCTTATTGTAGAGCAGGGAATTGNTAGTCGTTTTAATGATAATTTATCCTATGGATTCAATGATGGAGCGCACCTTAAATTAGTTAATGTTAAAATAAAAGATTCTGCTTATTATTTTGATATTCTCTATGGAGAAGAATTGTATCAGGGTTTTAAATTTAGTTTACCTGGAAAATATAATTTACTTAATGCAGCTGGAGCAGCATTGGCATGTGTTTTAAATGGATTAACTTTTAACGAAATAAAAAATGGATTATCTTCATTTAAGGGAGTTAAACGAAGGTTTGAGATTCATTNTGATTCTGAAAAATCTACTTACATAGATGATTATGCTCATCACCCTAATGAATTAAAAGAGTTAATTTCTGCTGTTCGCGAATTTTTTCCTTTTCGTAAAATTATNGGGGTTTTTCAACCACACTTATATTCAAGAACTCGTGATTTTATGGATGAGTTTGCTAATGAATTAGCAAAATTAGATAAGTTAGTTCTATTGCCAATTTACCCTGCNAGAGAAAAGCCAATTGTTGGAATTAATTCATCAGTTTTATTTGATAAAATTCAATTATCCGATAAGGTTTTAATTAATAATAAAGAGGATTTTCATAGTTATTTACTAAATGATTCTTCTAATGTGGTATTAACAATTGGCGCAGGAGATATNGATATGCATATAAAAGAGGTTCATAATTTTTTAAAAAATAATGCTNAAAAAAATTGCTAAAATATTACTGTGGTTAACAATAGTTATTGCTTGGTTAGTTTCAACTGCATTTTTTAATGGNNTTTATAATGAAATAAAAATATCTAACATTAAGGTGAATTTTATTTCTGATAATTACCATGATTTAATTACGAAGAGTGAAGTAAGTGATATGTTATCATCATATGGGATCGTTAAAGGGGTTACTTTAAGGGAAGAGTTNANTATTGAGGNATTGGAAAAAAAGTTTTTAGATCATCTTGCTGTTGAATCTGCAGAAGTTTATTTTGTTAATAATGGAACTTTGACGATAAATATTAAAAAAAGAACACCTGTTGGAAGATTTATTAGTACAACTGCAGAGAAGAATTTTTACATAGATGATAGAGGTTGTTTAATGCCTCTTTGTAGTACTTATGTTGCTAAAGTTCCTTTGTTTTCAGGGAATATTAACTTTTTTGAGTCAGTAAATGTTTATTCATCAAATTCACTAAATAGTTTACCAATTNTAAACAAATTATATAAAATGAGTCAATTAATTAACAATGACTCGTTCTTAAAATCTCAAATTGTTCAAATACACATTAATAATAATGGCTACTTTGAGCTAATTCCAAGAATTGGTAATCAAAGAATAATGTTTGGAACACCTTTAAATATGGAAAAAAAATTAAAAAAAATTAAATTATTTTATACAAATGGCCCTTCTGCTAAAGAACTTAATTTGTATGATACTCTTAATGTAATGTATAATAATCAAATAATTTGTTCTAAAAGAATTTAATATGGATGCACCAGAAATCATAGTAGGTCTAGATATTGGAACCACAAAAATAGCTTGTCTTGTAGGAAGAAAGACTGAGCATGGGAAAATAGAAATTTTAGGAGTTGGTAAAGCACCAAGTTTAGGGGTTACAAGAGGTGTTGTCTCTAATATTGAAAAAACGGTACAATCTATNAGAGCAGCTGTTGAAGAAGCAGAAACTAAATCAGGAGTAGAAATTAATGTTGTTAATGTTGGAATTGCCGGTCAACACATTAAAAGTTTACAGCATCGCGGAATGATTATGAGAGATTCCATTGAAGAAGAAATTTCGCAACAGGATGTTGATAATTTAATTGAGGATATGTATAAATTGGTTATGATGCCTGGTGAAGAGATTATTCATGTTCTTCCTCAAGAATATATAGTAGATAGACAACAAGGTATTAAAGATCCAATTGGAATGTCAGGAATTCAGTTAGAAGCTAATTTTCATATTATAACTGGTCAAATGGCTGCTGCCAAAAATATAATTAAGTGTGTTAATAAAGCTGGNTTAGAACTTGCTGAATTAATTTTAGAACCAATAGCATCATCTTCAGCTGTNATAAGTGATGAAGAGAAAGAAGCAGGNATAGCACTTGTTGATATAGGTGGTGGTACTACTGATATAGCTATTTTTCATGATGGAATAATAAGACATACCGCAGTAATTCCTTTTGGAGGTAATGTTATTACTGAAGATATTAAGGAAGGTTGTACTATAATGCATAGACAAGCTGAATTGTTAAAAACAAAGTTTGGAGCAGCTTTAACTCAAGCTTCTCAAGATAATGAAATAGTATGTATACCAGGTTTAAGAGGTCGCGACCCTAAAGAAATTTCAGTGAAAAATTTATCTAGTATTATAAGTGCAAGAATGTCTGAGATTATTGAGCATATTTATTTTGAAATTAAAAATTCAGGATTTGAGAAAAAGTTAATTGGTGGAATTGTAGTGACAGGTGGAGGATCTCAACTTAAGCACATTAATCAGTTAATAGAATTTACTACGGGTATGGACTCTCGTATTGGATATCCTAATGAGCATTTAAGTTCAAATACTAATATTAGTATAACATCGCCACTTTATGCAACTGGTGTTGGTTTAGTGGCTAAAGGATTTGAACAGTTTGAGTTATTAAAAGCAAGAAATGAAAAGATCAGTACAAGAATGCATTCTAAAAAAAATAGAGGAAGCTTTTTTGAAACTATCAAGACATTTTTTGATGAAAAAGTAGATTAATTAAAAATTAAAAGTTATGGCACCTATGAGATTTGATTTACCAAAAGAACAGTCTTCAATTATTAAAGTTATTGGAGTTGGTGGCGGTGGTTCTAATGCAGTTAACCACATGTATAGACAAGGAATTAAAGGAGTTGATTTTATTGTATGTAATACTGATCATCAGGCATTAGACATGAGCCCTGTACCAATTAAAATTCCACTTGGACAAAGTTTAACTGAAGGTAGGGGTGCGGGATCAATCCCTGATGTAGGAATGAATGCTGCAATTGAAAACTTAGATGATATAAATGATATTCTTTCGAATAATACCAAGATGATATTTGTTACTGCTGGAATGGGTGGTGGGACTGGAACGGGTGCGGCTCCAGTCATTGCTCAAGCAGCTAAAGAAATGGGTATTCTAACTGTTGGCATTGTTACAGTACCATTTACATTCGAAGGTAGAAAAAGAAGGACTCAAGCAGAAGATGGTATTGAGAAAATGCGTCAAGCTGTAGATACTTTATTAGTNATAAATAATGATAAGTTAAGAGAGATGTTTGGTAATCTTTCTTTAGTTAATGCATTTGAAAATGCAGATGATGTTCTTGCTATTGCTGCAAAAGGTATTGCTGAGGTAATTTCAGTTACAGGTCAAATTAATGTTGATTTTAATGATGTTAATACTGTTATGAAAGATAGTGGTGTAGCTATTATGGGTTCAGCTGAAGCTGAAGGAGAAGATAGAGCAATTAAATGTGTTGAAAGTGCATTGAGCTCTCCACTTCTAAATGATAATAATATTGAAGGTGCAACTTATGTTCTTTTAAATATTACTTATGGCTCTAAAATTGTCTTGATGGATGAAATTTCTGATATTACAGATTATATTCAAGAAGAGGCAGGAAGCACAGCGGATGTGATTTGGGGTCATGGTCATGATGAAAATCTTGGTGAAAAACTTTGTGTTACCATTATTGCTACTGGATTTAAAACTACTCCTCACACNGGANTGCCATTTAAAGGTCCAGCAAAAAATAAAATGAATTTAGAAGATGATAGACCAACAATTATTACNAAGCAAATTGATTCACCTGTTAAGAATGTAGAGGATGATCTTTCAATTTCTAANAATGAAATAAGTCCTGATGATGAAACATTTTTGCAAGATGATAAGGTTAAAAAATATCTTTTAGAAGAAGAAACGGATNAAGTTCCAATTGAAAATGTGGATGAAAATAATGAATTTGTTAATTCAGACATTAAAGTACANCCTTCTGCTGAATTAGAGAAAAATGATGGTAAAATAAGGTTTCTTTTAGAAGAGGATGAAAAAGAAACGGAAGAGTTAGAAAACAATGACTCTATTGATGAAGAAAACTATACTCTTAAAACAAATGAAGTTGAATCTTCATCTGCTATAGANGAAAAGGAAATAGAGCCTAAAGAGATTTCTGAAGATAGACTAGATCGAATTAGAAAAGCTACTCAAAAATTAAGATCTCCATTAGGACTAAATGAAATGGAGAATGAGCCAGCTTATAAAAGAAGGAATATTGAGTTGGATGACATTAAGAAATCTTCTGATCCTGCTATTTCAAGATATACTCTTTGGGAAAATGAAGATGAAAATGGCGATAAGCAAACAGGTCTTAGTGATAATAATAGTTTTTTGCACGATAACGTAGATTAATATTATGAGTATTTCAAGTCAATTAGCTACTGATATTAAAAATGCCATGTTAGCTAAGGATAAGCATAGACTAGCNGCTTTAAGAGCCGTTAAATCCGCTTTTTTGTTAGAAAATACTAAAGAAGGTTCATCAGGAGAAATTTCGGATGATACTGCTAGGCAAATTATAGGAAAACTTCTAAAACAAAGGATGGATGCATATAAGATATATGTTGATCAAAATCGCCAAGACTTAGCAAAGGAAGAAATAACACAAGCAAAAGTTCTTGAAGAATACCTTCCTGAACAAATGAATGAAGAGGATTTAAAAATTCAATTAAAAAAACTTATTGATCAAATGGGTGCTTCATCCATGGCTGATATGGGAAAAGTAATGGGGAAAGCTATGGGTATATATAAGGGTAAGGCAGATGGATCACTTATTTCTAAAACTGTTAAGGAGCTTTTAGCATGAGTTATGGATTTTATTGATCCTATTATTGAACAATATGCTTTAGACCATTCAGATCCTGAATCCAATTTATTAAAAGAATTAAATAGGCAAACTAATTTGAATGTTTTACAACCTAGGATGCTTTCTGGACATCTTCAAGGTAGACTTTTAAGTGCCTTTTCCAAAGCGTTAAAACCAGATAAAATCCTTGAAATAGGAACATATACCGGTTACAGTGCATTATGCTTAGCAGAAGGATTAAATCAGAATGGTCAGCTTTATACTATTGATATTAACAAAGAATTGGAAGAATTTGCTCAAAATTATTTTGACTCTTCACCTTATAAGGATAGCATTAAGTTTTTAGTTGGGGATGCAGTTGATTTAATTCCCAATATGAATCATTCTTGGGATATGGTTTTTATAGATGCTGATAAAGAAAATTACTCTACCTATTTTGATATNGTCATTGATAAGGTTAGAAAAGGGGGGTGGATTATAGCTGATAATGTTTTATGGAGTGGTAAAGTTACNAGACCAACTTCAAATAATGATTTGGAAACTGCTGCAATAAAAGCATTTAATGAAAAAGTTCATTCAGATAAAAGAGTAAGTAATATTCTTGTTCCTGTTCGAGATGGAATGATGTTGATGATTAAGAATTAATCNTAGTTTTAAAAANTTAAGCAAATTATATTATTTTTGGTCCGCATTTTGATTGATTAATCTCAAAAAACCTATTATGAAAAATATTTTAAAAATAACTCTTTCTTTAATTTTATCCTTTCAATTTTTATTTTCCAAGGCTGACGAAGGCATGTGGTTGCCAATGCTACTTGGTGATGCCACTTATAANAANATGGTAGAATGTGGNATTAGATTGACCCCTGAACAAATATATAATGCTAATAATTCCAGTTTAAAAGATGCTATCGTTGCATTAGGAGGTGGTTTTTGTACTGGTGAAATAATTTCTGATCAAGGCTTGATGTTAACTAATCATCATTGTGGATTTGGGACCATTCAAGCAAATAGTACAACTGAANACGATTATTTAACAGATGGTTTTTGGGCTATGAATAAAAAAGATGAATTACCTGCTGATTTTGGAGTTTGGTTTTTAAATGAGATTACTGACGTTACGGATAAAGTATTNGAAGGTGTTGAAGATGGAATGAGTGAAGATGATAGGAATAAGNCAATACAGAGAAACATGAGAGCTTTAAGCGGTAAAGCAATGGAAGGAAAAAATAGGGATGATTTTGCAGTTAAGGTTAAGTCATTTTATTATGGTAATTTATACTATATGTTTACTTATGACATTTTTAATGATGTAAGATTAGTTGGGGCTCCTCCAAGCTCAATTGGAAAATTTGGTGGAGACACTGATAATTGGATGTGGCCTAGACATACTGGTGATTTTACAATGTTTAGAATTTATGCTAATAAAGAAAATCAGCCAGCTGCTTACGATNAAGAAAATCAACCATTACAACCTAAGCATTCGTTACCTGTTTCTATTGCTGGTATTGAAGAAGGAGATTATGCTATGATCATGGGTTATCCTGGAAGTACAGATAGATACTTAACTTCATGGGGTGTTCAAGAGGCTGTTGAAGTTGAACAACCTGCAAGAGTTAAAATTAGAAGAATCAAATTAGATATTATGGAAGAGGAAATGAATAAGAGCCAAAAGGTTAGAATTCAATATGCTTCAAAATATGCTAGTGTAAGTAACTATTGGAAGTACTTTTTAGGTCAAAGTGAACAACTTGTAAAGAATAACGTAAAGCAGAAAAAACAAGCTCTTGAAACTAGTTTTACAAAATGGTACCAAACCAACAAATTAGAGGATAAATATGAAGAAGCACTTCCACTCATTAAAAAGTCTATAGAAGGTTCTTCAGCTTTTACTATTCCATCAGTTTATTTCTTTGAAGCAATTTACGGTTCTGAAATTATAAAGTTTTTATATCGTAATTTAGGATCCAAATCTTCTCTATATTTATCATTGTCATCAGGTGAAGGAGTGAAAGATGCAAAATCTGATGTTTTNNAGAAGGCTAAAAGCTATTTTAAGGATTATAATGCTGAAATCGATAAAAATACTTTATCTGCTGTTTTAAATTTATTTTATAATGATGTTCCAAAAGAATTCCATCCTACCTTATTTGCAGAAATGGGAGAGAAAAATGGTGGTGATTTTACAAATTTTGCTAATAAGTATTTTAAAAAATCTCCATTTACCTCNATGGATAAATTTGAAGAATGGATTAACAATGAGAAGCTATCTACAAAACATCTAGATAAAGATCCGGTTTTTCAATTGACAACAGAGTTTTTTAAGTTGTACAGAAAGAAAATCAGTAAACCAATGTCTACTTTTAATGAAGATTATAAAAAAGGTATGAGAATATTTGTTGACGGCCTACGAAAAATGGGCTTAAATAAAGCCTCAGATGCTAATTCTACAATGCGTTTTACTTATGGTAATGTTCTTCCATATGATCCAGCAGACGCTGTTCATTATGATTTTTATACCACTCTTGAGGGGGTAATGCAAAAGGAAGTAGTTACTGATGATAAAAATCATGAGTTTTATGTTCCTCAAAAATTAAAAGATTTGTATGAAGCAAAAGATTTTGGTTCTTATGCAAGAAAGGAAGATGGTAAGTTGCCTGTTGGATTCTTGTCTAATAATGATATTACTGGTGGTAATTCTGGTAGTCCTGTAATTAATGCTTATGGGGAATTAATTGGAACTGCATTTGATGGAAACTGGGAAGCTATGAGCGGCGATATTTATTTTGAACCTAATATTCAGAGAACTATTTCTGTTGATATAAGATATACGTTATTTATTATTGATAAATATGCAGGTGCAACTCATTTAATAGATGAAATGAATATTGTCAAGCAAAGACATATTGANGTTGANCCNAAAAAAGAAGTATATATGAAAATGATTCAAAAGTCAAAGTTAAATAGNCCTGAGCCTGTACCATCNATGTCTAAATAGATTAAGAATTCATACTTTTTTGAAACTCTCTAATAATTGCGTTTCTAGCNTTTTCTGAAGGGCTTGTTTTTATAAGAGCAATATTTTCAAAAATTTTGGAACTTAATTGAATTCCATTTGATTTATCATCAAGTTGATTTATTGAGTTATTAATTAATTGAATAGTTTCCTCTTTCCCTTTAATTAATTCTTTCCATGAATTAGGTGATATGTAGATTTGTTGAGACATATTATGGGTATACTCTTCTCTAATAATTTTAAGTAATGCAACATGAAGTGAAGGTGCATTCATCCCATTTTTATGAGCTCTTATAACCATATTGCTTGGGTCAATTCTTTCTAAAAATAAAATAGCTCTTTCATAAGCTTGCATTTTAAGGGGAATAATTTTTTCATTTTTAAGTGCAATTAATTCCTTTTGATTTTCTTTTAATGTTTTGTTAAAAAAATGTTGTAATAGCAGATAGGTTATTAAAAGCATACCTGCAAGTGGGATTAAAAGAATAATAGCGTCTTTCATGATTTTTTTAAAGTTAGTACGAATATTAAAATTAGATGTTACAAAAGTGGAAAAAGTGTTGAATTCTTTTTAGAAAAATTGAACTTTAAATATTCAAATAATTAATTTTGCGCCATGGAAAAAAGTATTGTTATAAATAATGTTTCAGATAGAGTGAAAAATCTATCTGAATCTGCTACAATTGCGATGGCTAGAAAAAGTCGTGAATTAAAAGCTCAAGGAATTGATGTTATAAGTTTAAGTCTTGGAGAACCTGATTTTAATACCCCAGATTTTATAAAAGATGCAGCTATTGAAGGTATTCATCAAAATTACTCTAAATATATGGCTGTAAATGGCTATGAAGATTTTAGAGATGCTATTTCAATGAAGTTTAAAAGGGATAACAATATTAATTATTCTCCTAATCAAATCGTTGTTTCTACAGGCGCTAAACAGTCTATTGCTAATGTTGTTTTAAGTACAGTTAATCCTGGTGATGAAGTTATAATTCCTGCACCATATTGGGTTAGTTATGAAGAAATTGTGAAAATGGCTGAAGGAGTTCCGGTTTTTATTGAAACTAAAATTGAAGACGATTTTAAAATCACTCCTGATCAACTAAGCAATGCTATTTCTGATAAAACCAAGTTGATGATTTATAGTTCTCCTTGTAATCCATCTGGTAGTGTTTATTTAAAAGAAGAATTAAGATCTTTAGCAGATGTACTTGTTAATCATCCTGAAATAATAGTTATAAGTGATGAGATATATGAGCACATTAATTTCACTGACTCCTATTTTTCAATGGCTGCATTTGATGATGTATATAATCAAGTGGTAACTGTAAATGGTGTTTCTAAAGCATTTGCAATGACTGGGTGGAGATTAGGTTATATTGGTGCTCCTGAATGGATTGCTAAAGCTTGTACTAAAATACAAGGCCAATTTACATCTGGTGCATCAAGTATATCTCAAAGAGCTGCTTTGGCTGCAGTTTCTGCAAATCCAGAGGTTGTAGGAGAAATGAAGTCAGCTTTTTTAGAAAGAAGAGATTTTATTATTAGTCAGCTTAAAAGTATCTCAGGNGTGAAAATAAATCAACCTGAAGGAGCGTTTTATGTTTTTCCTGATGTTAGTTCATTTTTTGGTAAATCCACAGGAGATAGAGTTATTGAAAATTCAGATGATTTATGTCTTTATTTATTGGAAGAAGCAAAAGTGGCATTAGTAACTGGAAATGCTTTTGGTTCACCTGCATGTGTTAGAATTTCTTATGCTGCAGCTATGGATGAATTAAAAGAAGCAATGCATAGAATTTCAACTGCTCTTAATAAATTGGATTAAAATTATATTTCTGCTGCAATTGCTTTTACTGGAGAAATTTTAGTACTTATATAAGATGGTAGTACCATTGCTAAGTAACAAAAAAGAAAAGCACCTATATTTAATAGTAATATATTGCTGACAGGTATATGCATTGGGACTTCGCTTAAGTAATAGTTTTCTTGAGGAAGTTTTAGAAAATGGAAATTATTTTGTAGGCAAATAATAAGAAAAGCAAATGCATTTCCAATTACAAATCCTATTGANATAAGAAAACCTCCATGAATTACAAAAACCTTTCTTAGGTCTTTGTTTTTCATTCCTAATGATTTTAGAATACCAATCATTTTAGTTTTTTCAACAATGAGAACAAGTAAGGCGGATGACATATTAATAATGGATACAATTACCATAAGTGCGATTATAATATATACGTTTTGGTAAATTAGGTTAAGCCATGAAAACATATCATCATGTTTCTCTTCAATATTTGTGATACTATATTGAGGGCCGTATAATAATTTGATTTCAGATTGTAAGAATTCGTAATTTTTGTAATCAGATAGTTTTATTTCATATCCTCCAGTATAATGTTGACCACTACCTTCTGTGTTTGAGAAGTTAAATTTTTTGCCCACATAATTGTAGCTTATTTTAAGAGTGTCTGGTATGTTAATTAAGTTTTTATTGTTTATGTCATCTACTTCATATGCAATTAAATCAAANAGAGTATCTATTTCTGTATTAATAGAAATTTCATTTGTTTTGGTTATTGAACTATTGCCCCATTGATATAAAAAAACACCAGAATTGGATTTGTTATTACAACTGAGAATAGCTTCGCTTGAGTCTTTGGAGAAATTAATTTCTAAGTTGATAGAAGTTCCCCATTTATTAATTTCAATTATTTTATTTAAGCTTATGAAGCCAAATTGATTATCCAATTTTTCGAGACCAGTTTCATATATCCCACCTACAACAAAATTTCTTTGTTTTGGTTTACCTTCAGAAATAAAAAATGCACTAACACGATCGTTGATTCCAATGCTTAATTTTTTACATGTTTGTTTGGATAATACAATAGTGTCGTTTTTTTTAATTCTAAAGTTAGGACATTTCCCTTCTAACAAGTATAGCTCGAAAAAGCCAAAATTGTTATTATTTTTTAACCCTTTGAATATTATTCCTTCAACTTCTCTATTAGATGAAAGGGTTTTATTTTTTGATTGAATAATAGCAGATTTGTAGGCGTATTTTTGAACAGCAATTATATCTTTTGACTTACTTAGGCTATCAATAGGACTTTTTAATGTAGATATTGGACTTGTTTCATTATTATTGTTTTGATACATTGACTCAATTTGAATATGACTTCCAAAACTCAATAATTTATTTTTTATCTCATTTTGAAAACCTGTGGCAATGCTTAATGTTAAAATCATTACNGAAACTCCAAGAATAATCCCAATAATTGAAATAAAAACTATAGGTTTTGAAAAGTTATTCGAATGCTTTTCGTTTTTTAGCATTCTTTTTGCTATGAATAATTCAAAGTTCAATTTTTCGTTAATTTGTAAACAAATATGAAGCGTTTATACAAACATCAGCATTTTATACTTTATATTCTAAATAGAGGATATTTATTATTAATATTTTTAATTATTAGTAATTTTTCTATGTCTCAATTTGATAAAGATATTATTGTTGGGGCAGAACGTTTGAATATTTATTTAGAAGATTTAAAAAATAAAAAAATTGGATTAGTAGCTAATCAAACTTCCATGATTAAAAATGAACATTTAGTAGATGTTCTATTAAATGAAGGCTTAAGTATCGAAAAAGTTTTTTCTCCNGAGCATGGTTTCAGAGGAAATTCGGATGCAGGTGAAAAAGTCAAGGATGAATTTGATTTGCAAACAGGATTGCCGATATTTTCTTTGTATGGAAAAAATAAAAGAAAACCTACAAAGGAGTTATTAAAAGATATTGATGTAATTGTTTTTGATTTACAAGATGTAGGTGTTAGGTTTTACACTTATATAAGCAGTTTACATTATGTTATGGAAGCTTGTGCTGAAAATAATATTAATTTAATTGTTTTAGACAGGCCTAATCCTAATGGGTTTTATGTCGATGGGCCTGTTTTAGAAAATAATTTTAAATCTTTTGTTGGAATGCATTCTGTTCCAGTTGTTCATGGTTTAACAATTGGAGAATATGCTAAAATGATAAATGGAGAGAGTTGGCTTTTAAATAAAGTAAAATGTTCTTTAAAGGTTATCCCTTGTTTAAATTATAACCATAAAAAGAGATATGCTCTTCCAATTCCACCTTCGCCTAATCTACCTAATATGAGAAGTGTGTATTTATATCCATCTTTATGTTTTTTTGAAGGCACCAATGTGAGTGTGGGTAGAGGAACTTCATTTCCTTTTCAAGTTTATGGATCTCCTTTTATAAAGAATCATAGTTTTTCATTTGTCCCAAAATCTACTTATGGAGCTAAAAATCCAAAGCATAAGGATGTAGAGTGTAAAGGAATTGATTTGAGAAAGATACCTTTAGACTCTTTATCTTTAATAAAGCATTTGAACTTTAATTGGATTGTAACTGGATATCAGTCTTCTGGTTCTTCATCTGAATTTTTCAATAAAAATAATTTCATCAATTTATTAGCAGGGAGTGATAAACTCATGAACCTTATTAAAGGTGGAGCTAATGCAAAACAAATAAGAGAAACTTATCAAGAGGATTTAAATCAATTTAAAAAGATTAGAAAAAAGTATCTGATATATGAAGATTTCGAATAGTGCTTATGATTTGAACACCAATTTTGTGATAATAAAGTTTATTATTTTTGTGTAAAATATTTAATTATAAATAATGAGAATAGGAATTATAGGAGCAGGTTCAATGGGGGCAGGTATTGCGCAAGTAGCCGCATCAGCGGATTGTCACGTTAAGATTTATGATCAATCTAAAGAAGTTTGTGAAAAAGCATTAATCAAACTAGATAAAATATTGAAAAGGTTAATTGAGAAGGGGAAGATAGATGATATAAAGAAACAATCAATTCAAGATAATATTTCTATAATTAGTGATATTGAGGATTTAAAAGATTCTGATCTTATTATTGAGGCAATAATAGAAGATGAAAAAATTAAAAAAAATATTTTCAGTAATCTTTCTAATTTAGTTTCTGATGAATGTGTTATTGCAACAAATACATCTTCTCTCTCTATTACTTCTTTAGCATCTTCTTGTAATATACCTGAAAGGTTTATTGGTGTTCACTTTTTTAATCCAGCTCCATTAATGCCATTAGTAGAGATTATTCCAGCTTTNCAAACCAATCAAAAATTAGTTGATAAGGTTTATGATTTAATTTCAGGTTGGGGTAAATCTCCCGTTATTGCTAAAGACACACCAGGTTTTATTGTTAATAGAATAGCTAGGCCTTTTTATGGTGAAGCATTAAGATTACATGAAGAGGGAATTGCTGATTTTAAAACTATTGATAATTCAATGAAACAATTTGGTGGTTTTAAGATGGGGCCATTTGAATTAATGGATTTTATTGGTAATGATGTTAATTATGCAGTTACATCTACTGTATTTAAGGCTTTTTATTATGATCCTAGATATAAACCTTCCTTTACTCAAAAGCAATATGCTGAAGCAAAATGGTTAGGTAGAAAAACTAACAAAGGGTATTACGATTATAGTTTGGATAGTCAGAAAGAGGAAATAGAAATCGACTCTGTTTTAGGGAATGAAATTTTTAATAGAATCTTAGTAATGTTAATTAATGAAGCTGTTGATGCTTTGTATATGGGAGTTGCTTCTGAAGAAGATATTGAAATAGCTATGACAAAAGGAGTAAATTACCCTATGGGACTTATCGAATGGGGCAGAGAAAAATCTTTTTCTTGGTGCGTTAAAATGTTAGATGGATATTATGAAAAATATCATGAAGACCGTTATCGTTGTTCTCCACTTTTAAGAAAGTGGGGAAGTAGTTAATTATGATTTAGCATTAGGGTTTTTAGAGCTAGTTTTGTTAATTGAAATATCATTTGATACTTCTAAATTCTCATTAGTTTCCCTATCATTTGTAGATTTGTTATTGTCAGGAAATGTAATGCTTGCAGCAGTAATTCCAATTCCAAAAATGCCAATTAAAGAAAATCCTAAAAGTAATTTTTTCATTTTAATAAAAATTTGTCCAAAAATAGAAATTATGTTGTAAGTACATACAACATTTTTACTTCTATACGTGAAAAATAAATTAAAGTTCTGCTAAAATGGTTTTTCCTCCAATAATGGTGTCNTCTAATGCTACTTTTATGTGAGATTTTTTAGGAATATAAACATCTATTCTAGATCCAAATTTAATAAATCCAGCNTCCATGTTTTGATTAACATTATTGCCTTCAATAGCATAGTTGCAAATCCTTCTAGCTACAGCACCTGCAATTTGTCTATACAATATTTTGTTTTTCTGTTTTGTTTCAATTACAATAGTAGATCTTTCATTTTCTGTACTAGATTTTGGATGCCATGCTACTAAGTATTTTCCCGGGTGATATTTACTATAAATAACTTTTCCATTACTAGGGTACCATTGTTTGTGAACATTTAGTGGTGACATAAAGATACTTAGCTGTGTACACTCCTCATTTAAAAATTCATTTTCTACAACATTTTCTATAACAACTAATTTGCCATCACTCGGAGCAATAATATGTTTGTCGTTTACTAGAACATCTCTTATTGGGTTTCTGAAAAAGTGTAAAATTAGATAGAAAAATACTAGAGATATAATGGAGATAAATATGTTTAAATAAATAAATGGGATAAAGTAGTAGCTTAGTCCATTTACTAATGATATAAATAAAAGACCTAAAATTATTGTTGGATATCCTTCTCTATGAATTTTCATTTAAATTAAGTTTATAAGTATGTAAATTACAGGAATAGTAATCATAAATGCATCCATTCTGTCTAAAATACCACCATGTCCAGGTATTAATGTGCCAGAATCTTTAACTCCCGCTTGTCTTTTGTAGTAAGATTCTATGAAATCCCCTATTGTTGCTGTAAAAGGTAAAATGAAACTTAGTATTATTATTGTTATATAGGATATATTTTCAAAATAATCTTTAAAATAATGCTGTGAAATANATCCTGCTAATACGCAGAAAATTAATCCCCCAATAAATCCTTCCCATGATTTTTTAGGAGATACNGATGGTAGAATTCTATTTTTTCCAAATTTCACACCCACAATAAAAGCGAATGTNTCAAATGTCCACGTTAGAATAAACATCAAAAGAATTANAGATGGATTAAATGTATTTTTTGGGTAGTCTGTATCTGCCATTCCAAATAATTGAATTAAAAAGAATGGGGTAATCACATACAGTAAAGCGATTAATTTACTTTTTCCTTCTCTTAATTTCCACATTTCATATAATGACCATAATCCTAAGGATAGAAATAGAATATTAAAGGTTAATTTAGAGTAAGAGGTCCCAAACCACATAACTGCAACATAGATTGCTCCAAAAATTATTCTTTTTAAGATTTCACTCATTTGCAGGCAAAAGTATTAATAAGAACTTATCTATTTAGTACAAAAGAGAAAAAGATTTAAATAATTAAAAACTCTCAAGGCTGTTAATTAGCTTACGCAGATTTCTTAGAGCTTCCTTCTTTGTTTATGGATTTAGTTTTATCAGCACTTTTTTTGCTTTTTTTAGAATCAGACTCTACATTTTCAATTACTTCCTTATCAAATGGTCTTTTCCCAAAAATAGTTTCTAAATCTTCTTTGAAGATAACTTCAGTTTCTAAAAGTTTATTAGCAAGCTGATGAAGTTTGTCCTCGTGTTTTTTCAAAATAGCTTGTGCCCTTTTATATTGACCATCAATAATTTTTTTAATTTCTTGATCAATAATTTTAGCAGTTTCTTCAGAATAAGGTTTTGTAAATCCATATCCTTGGTTCTGAGAATCATAATAAGAAATATTACCTATTTTTTCATCTAACCCATAAATGGTTACCATNGCCATAGCTTGTTTAGTTACTTTTTCTAAATCACTTAGTGCTCCTGTGGAAATCTTATTAAAAATAATAGATTCAGCTGCTCTTCCTCCTAGTGCAGAGCACATTTCGTCTAATATTTGCTCAGTGGTATTAAGAGATCTTTCTTCAGGTAAATACCAAGCTGCACCTAAACTTCTTCCTCTTGGAACTATAGTAACTTTAACAAGTGGATTTGCATGTTCTAACATCCAACTTACTGTTGCATGACCTGCCTCATGGTATGCAATTGTTTTTTTCTCTTCCTTGCTAATTATTTTGTTTTTCTTTTCTAGACCTCCAATTATTCTGTCAACTGCATCTAGAAAATCTTGTTTTTGAACNGTGTCTTTCTTTTTTCTAGCCGCGATTAATGCTGCTTCATTACATATGTTAGCTATATCAGCTCCACTAAAACCAGGAGTTTGTCTAGCAAGAAAATCTTTATCTAATTTTTTTTCTAGTTTAAGTGGTTTTAAGTGAACATCAAAAATTTCTTTTCTTTCGTTTAAATCTGGCATGTCAACATAAATTTGTCTATCAAANCTTCCTGCTCTCATTAAAGCTCTATCAAGAATATCAGCTCTATTTGTNGCTGCCAAGATTATAACCCCTGAATTTGTCCCAAAACCATCCATTTCAGTTAATAACTGATTAAGTGTATTTTCTCTTTCATCATTTGATCCCATATTAGGGTTTTTCCCTCTAGCTCTTCCAATTGCGTCTATTTCATCGATGAAAATAATACAAGGTGCTTTTTCTTTAGCCTGTTTAAATAAATCTCTTACTCTAGAAGCACCAACACCCACAAACATTTCAACAAAGTCAGATCCAGAAAGAGAAAAGAAAGGAACTTTTGCTTCTCCTGCTACTGCTTTAGCAATTAACGTTTTCCCTGTTCCTGGAGGGCCAACTAGTAATGCCCCTTTTGGAATTTTCGCTCCAAGAGCAGTGTATTTTTTTGGAGTTTTAAGAAAATCCACAATTTCTCTAACTTCTTCCTTTGCTTCTTGAAGACCTGCAACATTATCAAATGTTACATTGGTTGATTTGCCTTGTCCAAACATTTGTGCTTTGGATTTCCCGATGTTAAATATTTGACCACCAGCTCCTCCGCCACCAGAAACTCTTCTCATTATGAATGACCAAATGGCTATCATTACTCCAAAAAATATGATCCAGCCAAATATGTCTTTCCCAAGGTTTTCTTCAGTTTTTGTAAAAACTTTAAAATTGTTCTCATCACTTATTCCAGACTCTTTATTTTCTTTAGCTTTCTTTTTTAGATCTTGATAAAGGGTAGAAGAGTGTCCGTCTGGGATTTCAAAATAATATTTTAAATTATTTCCTCTTTTTCCTTTGTTAGAAAACTCAGCATCATTTAGATATTTTTTGTTAATTGTTACAACAACTTCAGAGTTATTGATTATTTCAATTTGTTGAACTTTGTTTTCACTTATCCATTCATCCAATTGGTTTTCGTCAATAATATTACTGCTAAAACCTTTGAAGTCCCAAAAATTAATTCCAATTAGAATTACGGCAACAATTCCATATACCCAATAAAAATTGAACTTTGGTAAGTTCCCTTTTCCTTTCCCTTTATTCTTTTGATTGTTCAGCATTTTTATTATTTATGATTCGTATATTTCTTTTGGAGCATCCCCCCATAATTCTTCTAATTTATAATTCTCTCTGACGTCTTTGTAGAATATATGAGCTACAACATTCACATAATCCATAAGAATCCATTCATTATTTCCTTTTCCTTCTTCTTGCCAAGGTTTTTCCTTCAAGTCTTTACTGCATTTTTTATAAACAGATCTATTAATTCCTTCAATGTGAGTGGCTGAGTCACCATGAGCAATCACAAAAAAATCTGAAACAGCTCCATCTACTTTCCTTAGGTCAAGACAAACTATTTCTTTTGCTTTTCCATCCTTCAATCCTTCAATTATTGTGTCTTTGAGAATCATACTTCCTTTGATGTTGTTTTTTTTTGTAATAGTTGACAAAAGTAGTTAATTATGGTTATAATATCTTGATTTGTTGATTCCTTTATTGTTAATTTATATTAATGAATGATAAGGAAATTGGAAATCAAGTGATAAAAGTTAAATCTATTGACTCTACGAACAATTATGCTGCCAAGTTACTAAATCAGACAAAAGTTCCGTTTGGGACTGTTATTATGGCACATTACCAAACAAAAGGTAAAGGTCAAAGAAATACTATTTGGTCTTCAAATGGTGGGGATAATTTATTAATGAGTGTGTTGTTAGATTTGTCTTTTATACCATCTGAAAAAATATTTTTTTTAAGTAAATCAATTGCCTTAGCAATAAGAGCCGCAGTTGTTGATGTTATTGGAATTGAATCTCATTTAAAATGGCCAAATGATGTTTTGATTGATAATAAAAAAATTGCTGGAGTTTTAATTGAGAACCAATGGAAAAAATCAAATATTGTTTCAAGTGTTGTTGGAGTTGGGCTTAATGTTAATCAAGTTGATTTTCAAGAAAGTTTTAGTGCAACAAGTTTGAAAAAAATAACAAATAAAAATTATAATGTAGATAATATATTAAAAGTTCTATGTAAAAAGTTGAATAAGTATTATGATCAACTTGCTAGTTTAAAGTATGATAATATTGATTTAGAGTATCATCAACATTTAGTTAATAATAATAAATTTTGTGAATTTGAAGAAAATAATATGGTCTTTAGTGCCAAAGTGAAAGGGGTAAATCAGCAGGGTGAATTAATGTTGGAGTTTACAAATGGAGATGTCAAGAGTTATGGTTTAAAGCAAATTACTCAGTTACTATAGCTTCTTCAATTTGATTAGCCATATAATTAAAAAGTTCATTAAGAGGTTTCCCAATCATCATTTTAAGTACTGGACTTACATTTGCATTACAGATAATCTGAGCAGAGCAAATGTTGTTTTTATCTTCATGAAGATCAATTTTTAATGAAAATTTAAATGGGGAGGATTCTCCACTTATTAAGTTTATGGTATTTTTTGAAACACTCTCTTTTACCATTTCTAAAGTATATACATTTTGAACCTTTAGAGAGCATGAATCATTGTCAGATTTCCAATCGCTTATTTTGTCTTTCGGAAAAAGGACCTTATAATTATTTAAATCGCTTAAGAAATTAATGTAGACTTTAAAGTTTCGAGTTAAAGTAATTTTTTCACTTTCTATTTTAAGCATTTTGTTTCCATTTTTCTGGAGATAATCTCCATTTATTTAAAGTTGAAATATCTGATGGTTTTATGAATTTTTTAGAAACTGCAATATCTATAAGTTCATTGTAATCTGTTAGAGTTTTAAATTTGCAATTAGCAGAGTTGAAATTTTCAGATGCATTTTTAAAGCCATAAGTAAATATGGCTCCCAGGGAAACAACTGTATTTCCGTTTTTTCTAAGGTCTTCTACTGCCTTGAGGCTACTCATGCCAGATGAAATTAAATCTTCAATAACAAATACTTTTTGTTCTGCTTTTAAATCTCCTTCAATAGAGTTGTTTAGTCCATGAGATTTTGCTGAAGAACGAACATAGCAAAAAGGTAAATTCATTTCTTGGGCAACTAATGCTCCAATAGCAATTCCTCCAGTGGCAACACCTGCTATTACATCAGGCTTAGTTTTCAATGATTTAACCATTTCTACAAATGCATCTCTAATAAAATTCCTGGCATTTGGATGGCCAAGTATTTTTCTGTTATCACAATATATTGGAGACTTCCATCCTGACGCCCAAGTGAAAGGATTTTCTGGTTGGAGTTTTACAGCGTTGATTTTCAAAAGAAATTCTGCTACTTTAGCTGATAAGATAGGTGTTTCTGACATGGTGCAAATGTATAAAGTTTTTATTTCTGAAAANGAGGTTTCCTTTTTATCTATTGAACATTTGAAAAAAAATGANTTTAATGTTTCTTTTTTAGAAGAGATTCTTGGAAATAGATATGATTTTTTAATTTCTAAGCTCCAAGTTAATAATAGTTTAANAATTNTCTGTCCCAACCCAATGGTTGATATGATGACATTCTTTAATAAATTTGATTTGGTACTAGCAGCAGGAGGTCTTGTTGAAAGAGAAAAAGAGTTTTTATGGATTTATAGAAATAATAAATGGGATTTACCAAAGGGTAAAAAAGAAATAAATGAAGATATGGAGACTACTGCTATAAGGGAAGTTCAAGAAGAGTGCGGCCTTGGTAAAGAGTTATCTATTGAAAAGTTTTTAATATCTACCTTCCATACTTATTCCTTAAAAGATATTCCAATTTTAAAAAGAACAGATTGGTTTTTAATGAATTATAAAGGTTCAGAAAATTTAAAACCACANTTNGAAGAAGGGATTACAAAAGTGGTTTGGGTTAGCTGGGATAAAAGTGAGTCTTTATCTATGTTGTCTTACTCTAGTATTAGAGAAGTATGGAAATCTTATACGTCTTAGTTTTTCCCTCCAATGTTAAATTGTTTTTTAACTGTGTTGTTTTTTTTAATATTAAAAAAAGTTATATCAATACTTTGGTTATTATATAAAGGACTTGGAGGGTATGCTGGATATTGGGATATTTCACCATTTGGGTTTAATAGTAGATAGGTGGGTAGATGGTCTAGTTTGAATGACGAAACAATTTCTTCTTTGTTATATGGTTGGCAAATATTCCATTTAAATTCNTGGTTTTCTTCAATGTATTCATTGTATTTATCATTGTCTTGATCCATGTTGATTGAAATGAAGTTTATTGATGGATAATTTTGAGAATATTTATTNATTATTTCCATTTCTTGAAGACTTCTGTGATTCCAAGATGCAAAAAAGTTAATGTATGTGTATTTTCCTTTGCATGATTCTAAATTAATATATTCATTGTTTCTATCTTTTAAATGAAAATTGGGACAAACACTGTTTTTTTTCAATTTTAAAAGTTCATTTACACATCTTTTAGATATTTCTTTATGTTCATACCATTGGCTGTTTTTTTCTATAAAATTAAGCATGGAAATAATGTTTTCTTGTAAAAAATCTATTGAATTATAACTATCAAATAAACCTTTTATAATAGCAATTTCTCTTAATTTATTATTAGTGAAGAATTGATTATTAGCCATTAAACTTTCTAGTTTTTCAAAATCATTTAGTTGATTAATGCTAAAACGAATTTTCTCGAAAAGCTCATCTCCTCCAATTCTAAATGCTTTCAAATAGAATAAATTAAAAAATTGCATGTATGCATCATTGAGATAATTAATTTCATGTCTTTTTAAATATGAATTATAAAGGTAGTTTCTGTATATATCTCCTTTGCTTTGGTGTGCCATTTGCTCTAATAGTGCAATTTCATACCTAATATAATTGTGGAAAAACTTAATTTTTTTATCCCCATATCTTTTACTAGCGAAAATTTTAAAATTGTTTAGGCTGTCTTGAAACTCTTCATCATGATGCGCCATTCTTATTATTTTATTGGTGTCACCATAAAGAAAATAATCATAGTATAGGTTGAAATCTAAAATAAGTTGATTGATGTCATTTTTATCCAAATCAATAAAAACTAGTTGTAATTGAGATTTTTTTAATGATGCATCTTCAATAAGAGTGTCCTTTGGAAAGTATACTTGGTATTCATTGGTTGAAGTATCTATGTAAATAAATCCATAGCTTCTACCTATAGAAATTTCTGTTAATTCTATTTTGCTGAAGTTGCCAATTAGTTGAGCATTTCCATTGCTGTCAATTTGTTCTTGATCAATTATTAAATGTGAATTGGTTATATAATCCGCCTTTTTAGACCAAGAAACCATTTGGTTTTTGTATTCAGGTGCTATAATATTTATGGTAATTGCACAATATGCATTTATCCATAGAACAAAATAGATTACAAATAATAATGGAAGCCTATTTAATGCTATGTTTTCACGCATTTTGGAACTAATTTTTCTATATTTCCTTGGTTTCTAATAATTTCTCTAACAATTGATGAAGAAATCATGCCAAAGTTTTTGTCTGCTAATAAAAAAATAGTCTCAATATTTGGATTGAGAATTGAATTAGTATCTGCAATAGGTTTTTCAAATTCAAAATCAGCACCTGATCGAAGTCCTCTAAATATATATTTAGCATTAACATTTGCAGCAAAGTCTACTGTTAGTCCATCATATGTCATTACAGATATATTTGAAAACTTTGCGAAAGTAGTTTCAATCCAATTTTTTCTTTTCTCAATAGGGAAAAGGTATTGTTTGGTTGAGTTTGTTCCAATTCCAATAATTAATTCATCTACCATTTGAGCAGATTTTATTATTACATGCTCATGGCCTTTAGTTATTGGATCAAATGACCCTGGAAAAATACCTACTCTTTTATTCATTTTTTTATCGTTTAAAAAAAGAGAAATTTACATTACTATACGTTCTTTGTTCTGTAAAGTTAGCAGATTTATGAAAGTTTAGGTTTTTATCATGTTCTAGAATTAAAATTCCATTTTCTTTAATTATGTTTTTAGAAAATATAATTTCAGGAATTTCTTCTGCTTTTTTTAGGTCATAAGGTGGATCAGCAAATATGATATCATATTTATTGGTTTCTTTTTCTAAAAATGAAAAAGCATTGGTCTTGATAGTTTTAATATTCATAGACCATTTTTTAGATTGTTCATTAATGAATTTAACAGAATTTAATTGTTGATCTACAGATGTTACTTGTTTTGCTCCCCTTGAAATAAATTCATAGGATATGTTTCCTGTTCCAGAAAATAAATCAAGTACTTCTTTGTCATTTAAATCTAATTGATTTTCTAATATATTAAACAAAGACTCTTTAGCTGTGTCCGTTGTTGGTCTAGCTTTTATTTTTTTGCTGAAAGGAATTCTTCTTGATTTATATTTTCCTCCAATGATTCTCAATTTAAAATACTGTTAAATTCATTTTCTTCATGTTCTATAAAATCACTTGAATGGAAGATTGATTTAAGTTTTTTATTTAGTGATTCTTTATTAATTCCATGACAATTAAAAATAAAATCAATATTGGTTAAATCGGCTTCTTTGATTAAGCTAAGGATAAAATATAATGCATCCTCATTGTTTTCTATTGAAAATCTATTTGCAACTTTTAGCTCATTATCTTTAATGCAGATAATATATATGAAACTATTAGATAAAAAATATTTTAATTGATTTGGTCGGTTTTTGTTTATTAGAAGTGGTTCTGCTAAATGGTGTATATTACAACCAGGTATTTCCCTATTAAGAAATTCTATTTCTTCTGTTTTAGCACTCCAAAATAATTCACCAGATATGTAAGGGATTGGAGAGCTAAAAAAGGAAAAACTCTCTCGGTTAGATGTTATAAACTCTTGCTTTTTGTCCGTTGGTAATTCTTTAGATATTTCATCGGGAATCAAAGTGAAATTAGGTGTATCTATGTAAACGTCTGTATCATCTATTAATTCACCTGTTTTAAATTTGTCTTTAGGGTGTTTTTGCCATTTATTGGCTTGATCAATTTGATAAAATTGATTATTTAAGTAAAATATGATTTCTTTTTTTTTCAGAAAAATATTGTTGGCTATTTCCAGTTTCCACTAGTTTTAACTTCTGTCATTGACCCTGTAATAAGTGTGTCTCTTTCATTTAGAGGATCATAAGGTGCGGGGTCAAATGCAGTAAAAACAGGTGTTCCAATTTTGGAAAACAAGTAAAACTCATTAGAGTCATTATGGATATTTGTGAAATTTATAATGTCTCCTTTTCTAAATTCAAAAGTTAAGTTATTAGTATCTATGCTTCTTTCACTTGCAAAAGCTTTAAATTTATTTAAATCAAGTTTAGGACTTGAAAATTCATCTTCTTTAATAACCATTTCTTTTCCAATGTAGAATGGGCTGAAACCTTCAGGATTGTAAAAAGAAGGTAGTAGGTTGTACTCAAACATATCAGCTAAGTCAGACCATGCAGCTCTTGACGGTTTTTGAATAATATCTTTTTGTGTAAGAGCAATTGTAATTGGTTGACCATTTCTTAAAATATCAAAAAATAGAGTGTCTTTTTTTGTCGATTTAATTAGCTCAAGAACATCATTTGAGTGGTTGTAAGATTTGTCATTAATAGATGAAATGATATCATTAATTTCAAAAGAGCTTATTTGGTGTATAGAATCTTTAACAATAAGTCCTTTAATGTTTTCACCATAAAATGCAGTGTCGTTCCCATTAAAGTCAATTAGATTAGATGTTATGAAGTGTTTGTTGCTACCATTTTTATACAATAATACTTCAAATGATATATCATCACTTGATTCTAATATGTCAGCAAAAAGAGTGAATTCCTTGTCATTTGACATTGGGACTTTTTGCAATTCGTCAACGTTAAAATGGTAAATTCTATTGTTTGAAGAGTCAGCGTTAGATGGGAATAATTTTTCTAAAACATTTATCCAAGATGTATCTTTTTTTAACAACCCACATTTAAGTGCTTCTGATTCATCATAAGATTCCATTTGAATATAGTCTGCTATAGGGTCATATCCTAATATCTCTGCATGCTCTGGAGTTACTTTATGGTCAGGAACAATTCCAATAGTGCTTACGGAATAAACACTATCCTGTATTAAAAATCTTTTAAGTTCTTCAAAATTATCAGAGTACCAACCGTATTTTTTCTTGTATTCTAGTTGAGTTATTTCGATATCTCTTAATCCTTGCTTAATATGTGTGTCTACTTCTTTTTTTAGCTCTATATCAGAAATAGTTTTACTTACAGAAGAATAGGTCGTGTAGCTTAGTATAAGACAGCTTATTAGCATTACGCCTAGAAAGGTAATATGAAGTTTTTTTGTGATAATTTCTTTGATATATAAAAATGTAACACCTCCCATTAAGAAAACAACTAATGCTCCAATTAGAAAAGTACTAGATTGGTTGATGCTACCAGTTCCGCTAAATAATGCGGTGTATAACAACATTAATCCGGACAAGGATATTAAAATTGGGAATATGTATTTTTTTATTATTGTGCCTATTTCTTCCATGAGGGTTGTTTTACGATTACAAAACTAATATTTTTTTCAAAAAACATACTTTAGATTGGATAACATTATAAATAATATTTATGAGTTATTAAATCATGGCTTTAGTTATTGGAATAAAAATTCATAATTTCATTCACTTTCGGTATATTAGTTTAATCAATTAGAAAATATTAGAATAATAAAAACAAATTGTCAGTACTATGTTGTTGATTATTTTAATTTGTATATTTGGTCCAATCATTTTTGAAATTGGATAAAGACTTATTAATTAAAGCATATAAGCTGATTACGACTGCAAGATCAATGAGCAGTCTTTTTGAAAAAGAAAAAGCTATTACAGCTACTTATGTTCATGCTACATCCAAAGGACATGAAGCTGTTCAAATTGCAATGGGTCTTCAGCTTCAAAATTGTGATTATGTATACCCATATTATAGAGATGATGCTATGCTGTTAGCAATGGGNATTGAGCCTTTTGATTTAATGCTTCAGCTTTTAGCAAAAGAAAAAGATCCTTTCTCTGGAGGAAGAACTTATTATTCTCATCCTAGTCTAAATGANCCTAATTTCCCTAAAATACCACATCAATCTTCTGCTACTGGAATGCAAGCTATACCTGCTACTGGTGCTGCTATGGGAATTCAGTATAAAGAAGTAGTTGGAATTGCAGATGAAAAGGATGTTCCTATTGTAGTTTGTTCTCTTGGTGATGCATCTTGCACTGAAGGAGAAATTTCTGAAGCATTTCAAATGGCAGTTTTAAAAAAATTGCCCATNATATATTTTGTTCAAGATAATGAATGGGATATCTCTGCTAATGCTAAAGAAATAAGAGCTCAGGATATTTCCCATTATGCTAAAGGTTATAAAGGATTAGAAGTTATTCAAGTGGATGGCCAAGATTTTTCTAATTGCTTTAAAGGTGTTAAAAGTGCAATTAATAAAGTAAGAAATAGAAAAGGTCCAGTACTTATCCATGCCAAAGTTCCACTTTTAAATCATCATACTTCAGGAGTAAGAATGGAATGGTATAGAGATGATTTGAAAGAACATACTTTGAGAGATCCCTATCCAGCATTAAGAGATTTAATGCTTAAAAATAATTTTTCAGAAAAAGAATTGAATGAAATAGTTTCCAATTCTAATAAAATTGTTAATGAACAATTTAAAAAGGCTATTAGAGAAGATGATCCAAGTCCAAATCAATTACATGATTATATTTTTGCACCTACTCCAGTAACTGAAGAAAAAGGGGAAAGAAGTCCTAAGGGAAAAGACCCAACTGTAATGGTTGATTCTGCTCTTTTTGCTATAAGAGAGTTAATGGAGTCTGATAAAAGATGTTTATTATATGGCCAAGATGTTGGAGGAAGATTAGGGGGTGTTTTTAGAGAAGCTGCAACTTTAGCTCAACAATTTGGTAAAGAAAGAGTTTTTAATACTCCTATTCAAGAAGCATTTATTGTAGGTAGTACTGTTGGAATGTCAGCAGTTGGTTTAAAACCTATAGTGGAAGTGCAATTTGCAGATTACATATGGCCGGGATTAAATCAGTTGTTTACAGAAGTTAGTAGATCATACTATTTAACTAATGGTAAATGGCCTGTAAGTATGGTTCTAAGAGTTCCAACAGGAGCTTACGGCTCTGGAGGGCCATACCATTCTTCGAGTGTTGAGTCAATTGTTACTAATATAAAAGGAATTAAGGTAGCTTATCCTTCAACAGGAGCAGATTTAAAAGGATTATTAAAATCTGCATATATTGACCCTAACCCAGTACTTTTATTAGAACATAAAGGTTTGTATTGGTCTAAAATTCCAGGCACTGAAGGTGCTAAAACAATTGAGCCGGATGAAAATTATATTCTTCCTTTTGGGAAAGCCAGGACTGTTTTAGAAGCTGATAAAAAACAAATTACATCAGGTGAATCAATTGCTGTTATTACTTATGGTAGAGGAGTTTATTGGTCTTTAGAAGCTGCTACTAAGTTTAAAAATAAAATAGAAATTTTAGATCTTCGTACTCTTTCTCCTCTTGATGAAGAAATGATATTTGAAACTGTTAAAAGACATGGTAAAGTACTGCTTTTAACTGAAGAACCAAGTTCTGCAAGTTTCACTTTAGGTTTGGCTGGTTTGATTCAAAAGAATTGTTTTGAATTTTTAGATGCACCAGTTGAAATTATTGGCTCTGAAAACACACCTGCTATACCTTTAAATAAAACTTTAGAAGCTACACTTTTACCTAATGCTGAAAAAGTGGAGAAAGCAATTTCAACTCTTTTTAAATATTAATTTCTTAGGCTCATCTTAAAGTAATAAATTTACACTTATAAATATTATAATATGGAATTTTTAGATCAGGAATTTTATGGAAACTCATTATACAATTGGTTAATTTCTTTAGGAATTTTAATTGGGTCTTTCATTTTAGTTAAAATCCTTTATTGGATTTTTTCTAATGTTTTTAAAAGAATCACTTCAAAAACCAAAACGAATATAGATGACGTATTGTTAGATAAACTTGAAAAACCATTAACATATTTAGTGCTCATTGGTGGTTATTGGATTGCAATTCATTTTCTGAAATTTAATGATACTATTTCTTCTGTTTTAGAAAATGTTGCTTATTTGGCACTTGTTCTAGATTTAACTACTATTTTTTCAAGAATTTTTGATGCTTTAGTATCAGAAGTAATTATGCCCCTTTCTGAAAAGTCTGAAAGTAGTTTTGATAATCAATTGATTCCAGTAATTCAAAAAGGAGTTCGATCAATAATTTGGGTTCTTGGTATTATTATAGGATTAGACAATATAGGTTTTGATATAACAGCAATGATTGCTGGACTTGGAATAGGAGGTTTGGCATTAGCTCTTGCCGCTCAAGATTCTGTTAAAAATATTTTTGCTGGTATTATGATTTTTCTAGACAAACCTTTTAGATTGAATGATAGAATACAAATTAATGGTCATGATGGTTCAGTAGAAGAAGTAGGTTTAAGAAGCACAAGGATAAGAACTTTAGAGGGTAGGATAGTGACTATTCCAAATTGTACTTTTACAGATAATAGTGTTATTAATGTTACTTCGCAACCAGCCTTAAAAGTAAAGTTAAACCTTGGTTTAACATATGATACTAATGAAGAACAAATGCAAAATGCAATTAATATATTAGAAGAAATTGTTAAGGATCAGCCCCAAATAAAAGATGATTTTGCAGCTGGGTTTAATGGTTTTGGAGATTTCTCACTAAATATTTTATTTATTTATTATGTAAAACCGGAAGGACATTGGTTAGATACACAAACTTTGGTCAATAAAGAAATTCTTAGGAGATTTAATAAAGAAGGGTTGGAATTTGCTTTTCCAACCCAAACTATTTATAAAAAAGAAATGTAAATGTAGTATTAGTTTATACTAATAAGTTCAACTATAAATACAAGGTCTGTGTTAGGACCAATCATTGGACCAGCTCCATTTTCACCGTATGCTAAATCAGAAGGAACTATTAGTTTCCATTTTGATCCAACTGTCATTAATTGTAATGCTTCTGTCCAACCACTGATTACACCTCCAACAGGAAACTTAGCAGTTTGTCCTCTTTCAACAGAACTATCAAAGACAGTTCCATCAAGTAGAGTTCCATGATAATGTGTTTCTACTTGATCGCTTATTGTGGGTTTTTCTCCTTCTCCATTTATTAGAATTTGGTATTGAAGACCACTTTCAGTAGTAATTAAATCAGAGCTAATAACAGTATCTGCTAACCAGTTGTTTTTAAAACTCTCATTATTTTTTTGTTGTTCCATTTGTTTCTTCATGAAATATGCTTGAATTACATTTTGGCAATTTTGCCCTGCAATTAAAGCAAATTTTGATGTGTCTAATGCATCCATTAATCCAGCATTTAAAATATCAAGATTAACTTCAGGAAATTGATCGATAAAGTTTTCTCCAATATTTACTCCTAGTGCATAACTAACTGAATCAACTTCAGAACTCAAATTAAATTGTTCGGAATTGCTGTTGTTAGAATTGTTACATGAAGCTGCAAAAATCCCAATAGCTACAAATAATAATAATTTTTTCATTTTTTAGTTAATTTTTAATAATTCTACATCAAAAATAAGTGTTGTGTAAGGACCAATTTGAGCACTTGCACCTCTTTCCCCGTAAGCTAAGTCATAAGGAACATATAATCTCCATTTTGCCCCTACAGACATAAGTTGTAAAGCTTCTGTCCAACCTTTAATTACACCGCTGACTGGGAATGTTGCAGGTTGACCTCTATCTACAGAACTATCAAAAACAGTTCCATCTAAAAGTGTTCCATGATAATGAGTAGTAACTTGGTCATTTAATGTTGGTTTAGGACCTTCTGCAGAAGTGATAATTTCATATTGTAAACCACTTTCTAAAGTAATAACCTCTTTTCTTTTTCCATTTTCAGCTAAAAAGGCTTTACCTTCTTCAATTTTACCTTCACTAGCCTTTGCTTGTTGTTTTGTAAAATATTCCTGAATAACTTTTTGAGCATCTTGACCCTCAATCTTTGGTTGTTTTTTTTCACTTAATACATCCTCAATCCCAGATTCAAAATTTTTCAAATCAATGTCAGGAAATTGAGATTTTATATTCTCTCCAATATTAACTCCTAAGCTATAGCTTACTGAGTCAACTTCATCATTTAGTTTTTGTGCATTCATGCTTTTTGTTGTTGTGTTAATTATAAATAGGGCAATAATTAAATAAATATTATTTTTCATAATCTAATTTTTTCAAATGTAATCTTTTAAATTATCGCGGATTTCAATAAAAAGTTAAAGTTTCCCAAAATTAATTGGTCTCTTTTTTTGATTGACTTTTTTCTTCTTTAACTTCTTCAGAATCTTCCTTTTTACTTGAATCTTCTTTGAGTTTTAGATTTTTTGTTTCATGAAGAATATTATACCATTGGAATAATTTTTTGATATCAGAGTTATAAACTTGCTCTTTATCATAGTTTGGTACTAGTTCTTCAAACTTTTCTTTTAGTTTATCTGGAGATTCTTTGTGAGAAATAGTTTTATCTCCGTTATTCTGTTCATAGATTTTTCGGTATATATCTGATAAAAGTACTTCTTCATCATATGTGTAAATACTAATATCAGATAATGCACTAATTTTATTAGTGTTGAAAATTGGAAATCGTTTCTTTTCAGAAAGTGATTCAACAATTACATTGTTTTTAGATTTTCCAATAATACTGTATAGTCCAGATTTCCCAGAAATTGATATTATATCTTTTAGTTCCATAATTAAATTTAATCGCGCAAAGCTAATAATTATTCAATAACTAATTTCAATGGGATTAATTTTGGTTGATTTTTAATTCTAAGCCAATAAATTCCTTTGGAAATATTTTTGTTCTTAATGTGGAATGTATTGTTTATTTCTTTGGTTTGATATATCATTCTTCCATTAATATCAAATATTTCAATTTCATATGGTCCTTTAGTATTTTTTATAGTAATTAAAGTACTTTCTTTAAATGGGTTAGGCTGAGCTTTTAATTTAGATACCTTATTATTAAATTTTTCAATAGAGGATAAAATAGCTGAGTCAACATAAAATTCTGTAGATATAACATTTCCGAAATTTCCAGAACCTTGTAACATTATATTTCCATTGTCATCTTTTAGTATCCAGTTTCCGTTGGTTAAAGAAGTGTCATAATTGTTTGCACTCATTCCATCGCCATACTGATCATGAAGTTCGAAGGTGTAGCATTCGTTAGGGTCCAAATTTATATTTGCAAAAATAGTGTCATTAGCCTGAGGGCCTCCTCCATTAGGGTTGCAATTATAAGGGCCTTCATCATACCATAAAGAGTCTTGACTATCTTTTATTATCCAATATGTTTCTAAGCAATACCAATCTAATATAAGCTCTAGATTTAATGGGGATATTATATTGTTATTTACGGATAGATCTATAGTAACTAAACTATCACAGTTGTTTATTGAAGAGTAGTTGTTAGAATATAATCCTGAAGAAGTGTAAATATTATTATTCCATTGAAATGAGTCGCATACAGTTATGTTAAGTGTGTCATTATAACTATTATTTATGGTGAGATTTAAATATTTTAAGCTATCACATCCGTAAATGGTCTGATTACTATCTACATAATCTCCAGATTGATTGTAGGTATTATTATTCCATTGATATGTATCACAATCTGTAACAAAAACAGTATCTGAATAATTATTGTGAATTGTTAAATCTAAATTAATTATACTATCACATCCATTTGAATTAGCAATAGTGAAAGTTGCAGTATTATTACTTGCGCTATAAGTATTTCCATCTATCCATGTAAAGGAATTACATGAAGAGTGAATATCGTTACTAATAGTGCTGTTATTTATAGTTAAATCTAGGGTTACTATGCTATCACATCCATTTGAATTGGTAAGAGTGAAAGTTGCAGAGTTATTACTTGAGTTATAAGTATTTCCATCAATCCATGTGTAAGAGTCACATGCTGTTTGAATATCTGTTGCTGAACTGCTAGTAGAGTTTTGCTGATAAACACGAACAAAGTCTAAAACCATATCACTTTGATTAAATAATGGATCAATATTACTAGCTATTGCAATGTTTAGTAAAATATATTGATCATCTATAAAAGGCCAAGTACTCATGTTTTGAGGATTAGGAGCATAGGTATAATATTCAACACCATCTAAACTAAATACTATTTTATCAGCATACCACTCCATGGCATATAAATGAAAGTTATTAGAAACATCATTTGCCATAAGACCTCCATGATTAATAGTGTTACCATTTGAAGATGGTGTGTGAAGTGCACTTTGAATATAATTTTGATTGGACCCCCAGTGTTCCATAATGTCAATTTCTCCGCAGTCTGGCCAATTTGTAGTTCCAAATCCCTGTGTCTGCCAATATGCTCCAGTTTCATTTATGTTTTTCCCAAGCATCCAGATTGCTGGCCAAGTTCCAATCCCATTTGGTAATTTTGCTCTGGCCTCCACTCTTCCATATGTAAATGCAAATTTTGAATTAAGTCTAGCAGAAGTATAGTTTTTTGTAATTCCCTGAACGGGATCTGTATAAGTTTCGCTTTTAGCAACAATATGTAAATTTCCATTTTGAACATAAGAATTATCTGTTCGATCAGTGTAATGTTGTAATTCTCCATTAAACCATCCCCATCCATTTGGCACATATGTTTGATGAAACCATTTAGAATTATCTACTGTACCATCAACATTAAATTCATCGGACCATACTAAATCCCATTTGGTAATTGTTAGGTTTAATGTTATTATACTATCGCAACCATTGGAATTTGTAGTAGTGTAAGTAGCATAATTGTTATCAGACTTATACGTTATACCATCTAACCAAACTAAACTATCACAGGCTGTTTGAGTATCAGTTGAATAGGTTGTAGAACAACTTGTAGGAAGAGTGGTGAAGTTATAAGGTCCTGCCCAGGAGCTAAGATTAGTAGATCCAGTTCCAAAACCACAATCTGCTTTTACATAAAAATCGTAGGATGTATTTGCAGAAAGTCCCGTAAGATTATAGTTATTATTATTAAGCATTGGGACTAAATTTCCAGAGCCAGTATTAAATCCTTGTGGCCCCCACGTTAATTCCCATGTAGTTTCGGTTCCTCCAGCAATCCAAGAAAGGTCTGCAGAGTTTTGGGTGATATTTGAAGCATTTAACGAACTAGGAGAATTGCATGATCCAGTATTAAATTGTATATCATCTATGTACCAATCATCTCCATTATCTTGTATTAAAACAAAAGCAATATATATTTCTTGTCCAATATAAGCGCTTAAGTCAATAGTGTTTTGAGTATAGCTTGTTGATAGATCTAGTTCCGTATAGCTAGATAAATCTGTAAATGTTGAATGATCCGTTTGTGATGAAGTAGATACTTTTATTTTATAAATTGAGTTGTAATTTTGAGGATAGGTGTCCCTTTCCCAATATTCAAGGCTTGCAGAGGTAATGGAGTTGGGTAAAATTATTTTTGGACTAACTAACCAATCTTCGGCTATATTAGGGACATTTTCATATTGCACAAATGCTGAAAAGCTTCCTGATTTTACATTTGTACTATTGATTACCCAATCATTAGCACCTTGATTATTTGTTCCTCTAAATGTAGTCCAACAATCTGGTGGCATTATACCACCTTCAAAACCTTGAAAATAGGGGAATGAAGAAATATCACCACATAATGTTGTAGCATCAGTAGTTTGACCAGATGAATAATCATTACCATCAAAAGACCAAATTTTGTAGAAGTATTGGGTGTTTGCAGTTAAGGAAGTATGATTAAAACTATTTAAATTGCCTTCGTAAATTACTGTTCCACCTCCTGGGATATTGTCACCAGTATTATATGTAGTTCCGTTTGTAGGACTCCCAAATGAGTTAGTGGATGACCATGCTAGTACTACATTGTCATTATTTGCATTTTTATTCCATGTTAAATCAATTTGAGTTTGACTAACTGGTGATGCATTAAGAGCTGTTGGATTTTGTGTTGCAAATAAAGAAGGTAAAGGGGATGACCATAATCCTCTGCCAAAAGTTGCTGCCCATAACTTGCTGTCATCAGAATTATTTGGGTCATAATAAATTTCTAATTCTGTCACAACTACGTTGGGTAAGCCTGTACAATAAGGTGTCCAAGAGTTGGTTCCTAATTTTTGATATACCCCTACATCAGTTCCGACATATAGTTCATTTTCTACTGTGTTTTGTTTGTTTTGTACAATACTCATTACAGGAAGTGAAGGAAGGCCATTTGAAATGTTTGTCCATGAGGCCCCTCCATCAATGGATTCGTAAACTTTTTTATTGTTAAACTGGCCTAATGTTATCCATAATGTGTTCGGATCATTATGCTTAATTGCTATATAGGTAATGTCATTGGTGAAGGAAGGAAGATTAGTTGTTATATCCACCCAAGAGCTACCACCATCTGTAGTTTTCCACAAATTATCTAAATCTGACATATAAATAAATTGGTTGTTGGAAGGAGCTATTACTACTGATCTTAGTTCATTTGTAATGTTTAAGTTGGTAAGTTGAGTCCATGTGTCTCCTTTATCTGTTGACTTATACAATTCTTTAAATCCTAGGAATATAGTTTCATGGTTGTTTGGATCTAGGGTATATGGACTAACCCATGCCCCATCTAATCCATTAAGAATTCCATTATCTGTAATAACCTGTGAAGAATTCCAATTATTAGTTGTTCTTCTTAATTTACCATTTTGAATACATCCATATTGGATATTTGAGTTAGTATAATCAATAATGCATTCCATTCCATCTCCACCAGTAACATTGGACCAATTATTATTTTGAATACTTTTTGTTCCATTATCTTGTAAGCCACATAGCAAATGGTTATTTGACAATGAAGAAACTCCCAATCTATACATTTGACTAGTAATCATATTTCCAGTAACATCAACCCAATTATTCCCTCCGTTGGAAGTTTTGTAAATTCCTCCATCATTACATTCAAAAAGTGTAGAAGTTCCATTTTGAAAAGCTAAATAGTGCTTATCAGCATGTATAACAGGGCTGCCACATGAGTTGTTTGTCCACATGTTATTAATATTCCAGGTGTTTCCTCCGTCTGTAGACTTCCATGTGTTAACCCCACCAAGAAAAATAATATTAGCATTTGTTGGATCAGCAGCTAAGCATAGGTCATAAGCACCTTGTCCAGTGTTATCTCCAGATCCATCACAATTATAACCCAACATACTCGCGTTAGCACCTGAAAAAATATTATTAAATGTACTTCCGCTATTAGTTGATTTATAAATCCCTTCTAAACCCTTTGAAGGATTTGCAGCAACTGCATATACAATGTTGGAATTGTTTGGTGTTACAGCAATTTGAATTCTTCTGCCAGCTACACTCAAAACTTCTGTCCAGTTTTCACCATCATCATCAGACTTGAAAATTTTAGAATTCCCCCAAGATGTGGTTGATGCATAAAGAGTGGAATAAGAACCTGGCTTGAAATCCATATCAACAAAATCATTGGATGATATTTTAACAGTCCAGCTGTTACCGCCATCTGAAGATTTATATATACCAACAGAAGTTGCCGCAAACATAATTTGAGAGTTATTTGGGTTGATAAGAATTTCATTTACTGTTCTTTTTTGGTCAGTAGTAAAAGTTAAACCTGTAGAATTCCAAGTTTGTCCATCATCTGTAGATTTTAAAATTCCAATACTGTTATTATCATTCAATTGACCACCACCTAAACTCCACATACTTCCTCCATCTCTGTCGCCAGTTCCTATATAAATAGTGTTGTTGTTAATATAGTTGGGGTCAAGAGCAATGGTGCTAACTCCAAGAACATCATTATCGTCTGTTGAAACAGTCCAATTCACTCCACCATCAGTAGTTTTCCATAATCCACCGCTTGGAGAACCAACCCAAAAAATATTATTGTTGTTAGGGTGAAAAGTAACACAGTTTAGTCTTCCAGTTCCATAGTATCCGCTCCAACTACTTGATGGACCTACGCTAGTCCAATTGCCACCTCCATTAATTGCAGTTCTTTGTTGGTTAAATTCATTTAATACCTGTGAAGCAGATTTTGTAGGGAAATTTCCAGATTGTTTGTCAACTCTAGTTTCCATTTGCCATTCCCACCTTTTAAATAATTTCCATTCTGGGATCTTTTGAATGTTATTTCCTACAACTTTTGTTCCATTGGGAAAAGAATCTTTAGGAAACTCACTATAAAATGCATTTTGTATGTCATAAAAGTTTAGCGTTCCAGAATTTAATTTTCTTTGGGGAAGGTTCTGTGTCCAGTTTTGCGCATTATGTGAAGAAAAGCTGGATAATGAAATTAAGATTATTAAAATAGATTTAATTGAAAATAGGATATAATTTTTCATGAAGAATTAAAAGGATTAAATACGTCATAAATTTAGTTATTTATTTAGATAAATATTTAAATAAGCTGTGATAAGCTACCTTTTTAATGAGTAATTATTAAATGGATTGGAATTAATTTAGGTTTATTTATTACTCTAAGCCAATAAATACCATCAGATATGTTTTCATTTTCAATATAAAATCTATTATTAATTTCATTTGCTTTATATATAATACGTCCGTTTAGATCAAAAATCTCAATGTCGAATGGACCCTTCAAATTATTAATTGTAATTAATGTATTTTCTTTAAAAGGGTTTGGTTGAGCTTTTATAGTATAGTTATTTTTTATAATTGGAATCGAAGATAAAATTGCAGAATCAACAAAAAATTCTGTTGAAATACTATTTCCAAAATTTCCTGAACCTTGCATTAAAATTGTACCATTATGTTCTGTTAATGTCCAACTTCCATTCGTTAGTGAAGTGTCATATTGATTTGCACTCATTCCATCGCCATAATGATCATGTAATTCAAAAGTGTAACATTCATTTGGTTCAAGATTTATGTTTGCCATAATTGTATCGTTGGATTGACCTCCACCTCCATTTGGATTGCAATTATATGGTCCTTCATTATACCAAATGGAATCTTGACTATCTTTAATTGTCCAATAAGTTTCTAAACAATAATTATCTAAAATTAATTCTAGTTCTAAAGGACTGACTTCATTTTCATTTATATTTAAATTTAATGTAACTATACTGTCACATCCAAAATTATTGGTAAGGATATGAGTTGCGGTATTGTTATTAGTATTGTAGGTTAATCCATCAATCCAAGTAAGTGAATCACAGGCAGTCTGTATGTCAGTTGAAATATTACTTGAATTAACCGTTAGGTTTAATTGTACAATACTATCACATCCAAAATTATTAGTAAGGATATGAGTTGCAGTATTGTTGTTATTGTTGTAGGTAATACCATTAATCCAAGTAATAGAGTCGCAAGCTGATTGATTGTCAAATGAGTAGGAACTATTATTTATATTGAGATTTAATGTAACTGTACTATCACATCCAGNACTGTTAGTAAGGATATGAGTTGCAGTATTGTTGTCAGAACTGTAGGTTANTCCATCAATCCAATTAATNGANTCACAAGCAGTTTGTGAGTCAATAGATGAAGAACTTGTAATCACAGTTAGGTTTAATGTAACTGTACTATCACANCCAGAATTATTTGTAAGGATATGAGTTGCGGTATTATTGTTAGAATTGTAGGTGATTCCATCAATCCAAGTAATAGAGTCACAAGCAGTTTGTGAGTCAATAGATGAAGAACTTGAACTTATGGTAAGGTTTAATGTGACAATACTATCACANCCAAAATTATTTGTAAGGATGTGAGTTGCGGTATTATTGTTAGAATTGTAGGTGATTCCATCAATCCAAGTAATAGAGTCGCAAGCAGTTTGTGAGTCAATAGATGAAGAATTCGAATTGATAGTAAGGTTTAAATGTACTGTACTATCACAACCATTAATAGTAGATAATAAGTAACTCGCAGAATTGTTATTTGTTGTATATGTTATTCCATCAATCCATGTGTAATTATTACAACTTGAAATAGAATCAATGGTATTAGTGTCTTTATTAATACTTAAATTAAGTATTACAATTGAATCACAATTTTTTGAACTATTAGTTGTGTAGGTGTAATAACCTGAAGAATTATATGTTGTTGAATTCCATGTGTAGTTATTACATGCAGATTGGGATATTGTATCATTAACTCCAGAGCTGACTAATGTTTGAAAACCATCAGCTTTACCATATCCAAAACTATAATTTGGTAGTGTTCCTGTGAAGTTGTCTGAATATGCATTATCTAATAAGTCAGATTTAAAATTTTGATAATTGGCCTGATTACATTTTTCTAAATAAAGAGCTGCAATCCCAGCAACAACTGGACTTGACATGGATGTTCCTCCATTTTTATAATGAAGACCACCATCAGCTAATTCTGCACTAGTTTTATAGCTTAGTAAATAAGTAGGGAAGCTGCTAACAGTTGTTTGACCAGATGCTGCAATGTCAGGTTTTATTAATCCGTTTCTAGTTGGTCCAGAACTTGAAGAAGAAGCAATATTACCTCTTACTCCGCCTTCATTTACCCAGGTACCTAAACTATTTGTATATCCACTTTCNTTTATATAATTTGCCACAGTTATTACACTTGGTAAACATTGAAAAGAACTGCACATGTTTTGTAAAGTATCTGGATCAATGTAGTTAGTAGGTGTACTTGAAAATGGGAATTCAGGATCATTAGAATGGATGATTTTAGATTTGTTTAAATAAGTTTCATCTGACCAAATATCACTTTTGCCAGATCCAGTTGAATGGAACCCCCATAGATAATTATTGGTTGAATCAGGACTAATAATGATTTCAAAATTATATACACTTCCATATTCAATAGCTGCAAACATAAATAACATGCCAATTCGTTCATTATTGTCATTTACGATTGAGTCTACATATGCTCCATAACTATCAGTATAATAATTTCCGTCAAGATAGTCTTGAAGAGTAAAGTAATTTGATAAACCAGATAATTGGTCTCCATAATATGCNCTAATAGCTAGCTGTACATTATTAAAATTAGAAACATCAGCATACCCAATAAAATGTACAGAATTGTCTCCATANCAATATGGAACACATCCGTAAGCTGCATAATCTAATGAATTGTTGTTTTTAAAAAGAGTGAAAATAGTGTCATTATCTANTGAATTATGTTGTAAGTGTAGTTTGCTTCCNCCGCTGTTGCCTGCTGAACAAATGAATAAGTGCCCATTAGAACTGGTTACAAGACTATCAATGTATTGAGCGCTTGGNTCATTACCATCGTGAGAGCCAAAATAGGTTCCAGCACTAGCATTAATAACACAAGGTTTGCCAAGAGAATCAGCTATATGATAAATGTATTCTGTGGCATCTTGAACATTAGTAAGGAAATTTGCTCCAAAATCAACTTCCACTGCAATTATATCTGCTTGATAAGCAACTCCCATATGTTTTCCAGAAGCAAGTCCATTACCAGCNGCAGTTCCAGTAACAGTTGATCCATGCCCATAAATATCATTATGAGAGGAAGCTAATCCTGCATTAATTTCACTTGCATTCCAATGAAGCCCATAACCATATGGCTGTGGAGTATTACCTGCACCTGAAAGAGTTTGGTCCCAAATATTTATAATTCTNGTTGTTCCATCAGTATTTTTAAAATCACCATGATTAAAATCTATTCCAGTATCTATAAATCCTATAATTACTCCATTTCCAGAGTAAACTGTTGATAAGGGAGATTTTCCATTATGAATATCGTTTATTTTATTATTAACTCTCATGGTGTCATTTAAGGGAATCCCCTTTTCTAATGGAATATGATAGTCATTAATTACAGATTCGGTAAGAAATTTTTTTAGTTTATTAGGATGAATCCTTATGTAATGCCATTCATTAGATTTGTTAAAATAAGTAGCGTTATATAAATCACATGTTTTTTTTANTTGATCTGTTTTCCCNTTCACATAAAATCCAACATTAACTTTTTTTGATAATTCAGGCATTTTATTATTTAGCATAAAATCTATAGACATAGATTGTCCTTGACTGTACAGGCTAATAGAAAATAAATAACATATTACAGTAATTATTTTTTTCAAGTAATTCATACTATTAATTTAATTAAAAAAATCACATGATGGAATTTCTTCTAAGTATTCAACTTTCTTTTGATCTAAATTTATTTTTAAACAATAGCTTTCTAAACCATTAGATACTAAAAGATATTTAGCTTTTATTTTATATTGATAATTTAAAATTTGATTTAGTACTTTTTCATTTATTTTAATTGATGGTGCTTTACATTCAATTATCATTTCAGGTTGACCATGGTTATTATAGATTAATAAATCAAAACGTTTTTTTAGCTTATTTATAGTAATTTGTTTTTCTACTATCATTAGGCTTTTGGGGTATTTTTTTTCAAAGTGTAAATATTTCCAACAATTTTGCCTAATAATTTCTTCTGGAGTCAATCTTAACCATTTTTTTCTTAATTCATCGAATAAATATTCTTTTGAATTAATTACTTTAGTTTCAAATGTATAATCAGGAATCATAATTTTATATTTAAATCGACAAATTGGATCTTAATCAAATTATAACATCAATTGATAATGCTATTTATCAACCAGTTTATTTTCTTCAAGGGGAAAATACATATTATATAGATGAAGTTGCAAATAAATTGTTGAATTCTGTTTTAGATGAATCAGAAAAAGATTTTAACCAAACTATACTTTATGGAAAAGACACATCAGTTGAAGTAATTTTAGATTGTGCTAAAAGGTATCCTCTAATGTCTCCCTATCAGTTAATAGTAGTAAGAGAAGCTCAACATTTGTCAAGAACAATAGACCAATTAGAAAACTATTTTAAAGAACCTGTATCTTCAACAATTTTAGTTTTTTGTTACAAGGGTAAAAAGTTGGATAAGAGAAAATCTTTAGGTAAAACACTATCTAAAACTAAGTACATAATTGATGCAGATCCAGTGAAAGATTATCAATTACCTGATTGGGTAATGAATTGTGCCAAACAAAATGAAGTTAAGTTAGATCAAAAAGCGGCTGTTTTAATAGCCGAATTTTTAGGAAATGACTTAGCTGCTGTAGATAAAAATATTCAAAAGTTGAAGTTGTTAGTTTCCTCAAACCAAATGGTTAATATCGAAATGGTACAAAAACATATTGGGTTTTCTAAAGATTTTAATCTATTTGAATTAACAGATGCTTTAGCTGCTATGAATGTGCAAAAAGCTAGCTTTATAGCTCAGCATTTTGGTAAAAACAATAAAAACCATCCTATTGTGGTTACAATTGGCCATTTATATGGGTTTTTTACAAAATTGATGAAATATCATTTCTATGAAAGAAAATTATCTGAAAGGGATTTAGCTGCAAAGATAGGGGTTCACCCTTTTTTTATAAAACAATATAATAATGCTTCTAAATATTATTCAAAATCTAAATTGGCTAATATTCTTTCAGATTTAAGGTATTATGATTTAATGAGTAAAGGGGTATATTCCCCATCAGTAAAAGAAGAAGATATTTTAAAAGAATTGATTTTTAAGATTATGCATTAATTCTTTAATTTTTATTTATGATGATTGATTTAAGAAGTGATACAGTTACTAGGCCATCTAAAGAAATGAAGGCTAAGATGTTTGATGCTAAATTAGGAGATGATGTTTTTGAAGACGATCCAACAGTAAAAGAATTTGAAAATTGTACTGCATCATTGTTTGGAAAAGAAGAAGGCTTATTTTGTCCTTCTGGCACCATGTCTAATCAAATTGCACTTATGATTCATTTGAAACCAGGTGATGAAGTAATATGTAGTAGGGAATCTCATATATACAATTATGAGGGTGGGGGAATAGCTAGAAATGCTGGTGCATCTGTCAGGTTAATTGAAAGGTCGAATGGTTTAATCAATGTCGATGATATTAAAGATAATATTAATCCAGATGATATTCATTACCCAATAACAAAACTAGTAGCATTAGAAAACACTTGTAATAGGGGAGGAGGCAACTGCTATGATATAAATGAGGTTGAAAAAATAAATGAATTTTGTTTAAAAAATAATTTACCAATGCATTTAGATGGAGCTAGATTATTTAATGCATTAGTTAAAAATAATGAGAAAGCGTCAATTTGGGGGGGGTATTTTGATTCTATTTCTCTTTGTTTTTCTAAAGGTCTAGGAACCCCAATGGGGTCAGTGCTAATTGGCTCAAAAGATTTTATTCATAAAGCAAGAAGGGTAAGAAAGGTTCTAGGAGGAGGAATGAGACAAGTGGGAATGGTTGCTGCTGCAGGATTATATGCTTTGGAGAATAATNTTGATAGGTTNAAAAATGATCACGTAAATGCAGAAATTATTGGAAATGCTTTAGCTAATTGTTCTTGGGTTCAATCCGTTATGCCGGTGGAAACAAATATTGTTGTTGCCCATCTTCATTCAAAATTTGATAATCTAAAATTTGTGGAAAAATTAAAGCGTAAAGGAATTTTATCTATTCCATTTGGCAAAGGAAGGGTNAGAATGGTAACCCATTTGGATATTTCTAATAAAGAAATAGAAAAAGTAGTCGATTCAATTAAATTTTAAAAGAAACTTTACAGAATTTTCTATGGATTCTTCAATAGTGTTGAATTGATATTTAAGTTCAGTTTTTATTTTTTCATTACTGTAATAGTTTTTTTGAGAAGATGTTTTTGCAGTTTCTTTAGTGATTTTAGGGCTTTTTCTAAGTAAAAAACATCTTATAGCCTCTATTTTCCAGACTATTTCCAAAAGTTTTTCGGAAACTAATTTTTGAGGTCCCCTAACATTAAATTTTTCAGCTATTGTTTTAAAGACTTTTTCATAACTGATATTGTCTCCAACTACTATAAACCTTTCCGCATTAATTTTTGAATTTACTAATTCAATAATTGATCTGGATACATCTCTTACATCTACAAATCCATTAATACCTGGAGGATAGTGGGATAATCCTTTGTAAATTTGTTTGAATATGGTTGTGCTTGATCTATTCCAGTTAGATGGGCCTAAAATAATTCCAGGGTTGGTTATTACTGCATTAAGNCCTTCTTGAACACCTCTCCATACTTCATTTTCAGCTTTATATTTTGATATAGCATAAAAACTATTTGCTTTGCTAGCAGACCATTTGTTTTTTTCGCTGTATATATTTTCTCCATTTATTTTTCTTCCAATAGCAGCAACTGAACTAATAAATCCAAGTTTTTTTATTTTTTCATTTAGACATGCATTAACTATGTTAGAAGTTCCTGTAATGTTNATGTTTTTTATTTTATCTCTATCTTTTTTGTTGAAGCTAACAATTGCAGCGCTATGGTAAACATGATCTATATCTTTAACAGCATCATAAACTTGAGTAGTGTCTGTCAAGTTCATTTCTACCCATTCTATTTTTTCAAATAAGTTTTCAATTTGATAAAATTCAAATAGTTTTTTTACATTATCTATTTTAGAATTCTTAGTGAAAGTTGCTCTTACTGTTTCATCTTTTTTTAATAGATCAATCATAATATGCATTCCTACTAATCCCGTTGCCCCTGTAACTAAATTTCTCACTGTNNTAATTTAAAAAAATAAAAATTTTCTGTTTCTTATTTATTACAATAGTACATCTATATTTAATTTAATACATCAAATTATATATCTATTTTAGAGTTTATGTTTTAAGGGAAAAAAATATATTTGTGAATTATCAATAAATTAACTANAGTGAATTTTGTAGAAGAGTTAAAATGGAGAGGGATGATACATGATATTATGCCTGACACAGAGGATTATNTAATCAAGAATAAGGTAGGAGGGTATATTGGATTTGATCCTACTTCAGATTCTTTGCATATAGGAAGTTTAGTTCAAATCATGATTTTAGTACACTTTCAAAGATGTGGACATAATCCGTATGTTTTAGTTGGTGGAGCAACCGGTATGGTAGGAGACCCTTCTGGAAAATCTAAAGAAAGAAATTTATTAGATAAAAAGGAACTTGATCATAATGTGGCAGCCATTGAAAAGCAATTGTCAAAATTTTTAAAATTTGATAATATTGATAACCCAGCAGTAATGGTAAATAATTATGATTGGTTCAATAATTTTAATTTTTTAGATTTTATAAGAGATGTTGGTAAGCATATCNCTGTTAACTATATGATGGCTAAGGATTCAGTTAAAAAAAGATTAGAAACTGGACTTTCTTTTACTGAGTTTAGTTACCAGTTAGTACAGGGATATGACTTTTATTGGCTTTACAAGAATCATAATTGTAAAGTTCAGTTGGGAGGATCAGATCAATGGGGTAATATTGTAACGGGAACCGAGCTTATTAGAAGAATGGATGGTGGTTCAGCATTTGCTATTACATCTCCATTAATTCAAAAAGCAGATGGAACAAAATTTGGTAAAACAGAAAGTGGGAATGTGTGGTTAGATCCAGCTAAAACCTCTCCATATAAATTTTATCAATATTGGATTAATGCTAGTGATACAGATGCAGAAAATTACATAAAAGTATTCACCTTGAAATCAAGAGAAGAAATAGATAATATAANTGAGGAACATCGTCAAAACCCTGGTCTCAGACTACTTCAAAATGAAGTAGCTAAATCCATCACCACAATGGTTCATGGAGAAAATAATTATAATTCAGCCAAAGAGGCTTCTTTGATATTATTTAAAAAAGGGGAAGAAGCTGTTGAAGCATTAAAAGGTTTGTCTTCCGATTTATTTAATGATATTTTTGAAGGAGTTCCACAAAAAACTATTTCCTTGTCTGAGTTAGAAAAAGGCATCCATATTATTGATGCTTTAGTTACTTATTCTGGGTTTTTAAAATCAAATGGTGAGGCTCGAAGAGCATTAAAAGAAAATTCTATTTCTGTTAATAAACAAAAAGTGGATGCTAATAGCTCAATTAATAAAAATAATTTAATTGCTGGAGATTATATTTTACTTCAAAGAGGTAAAAAAAATTATTTCATAATAACTGTCAATTAATAGAAAGAAGGTTACACCCTCTGATTTCTGAATTGTCAAATCTTCCAAGTACTTCAAATGAATTATTTTCATATTTTTTGCCAATATCTTGGGTTTCAATAAATGAACAGCTGTATATGTTTGCTAAGTCTATTATGTTTATTCCACCTGAAGAATTTGTGTTTAGCCAATTGTAAGGATCTTCTAAATCACGAATCATAACTTTCATCCATGGTGGGCAATTAAACAATCCATTATTTAAGGCATATGCTTGTGAAAGTAGTTCTGTCATACCATATTCACTATGTATATTTTTTACATCAAAAGAGCTTTTAAGTATTTGATGCAACTCATTTCTAACCATTTCTTTTTTTCTGCCTTTCATACCACCTGTTTCCATTATTGTCCAATTTTTAAGAGATGGNAATTTTTTTTGAGATAAATCTAAAAGTGCATAACTAACNCCTATTAGTAGTACATTTTCATTTTTTAAACTATCAATAATGTTTTCGATATTGTCATTTTGTAAATCTAAATATCCACTTTCTTTGTTGTTGCTTAATTTTATTAATTGATCTACCATATATATTAGAGAACTGTCGCCTTGTTCTAGGTAGGAAGGAAGTAATGCTAAAATGGTCCATTTTTGAGGATTCCCATAAAATTTTTTAAAGCCATTTAAGAAAGATTTTTTATAAATTTCAATGTCATGTAAAGAATGTTTACTTCTTTTATTTTTAGTTGTCCCACTACTCAAAAAAGTTTTGTCAATGGATTTATTGTTGGNGATTACATTATGAGATTTAAAAAATTGAATTGGCAAAAAAGGTATCTTATTAAAATCATTTATTTCATTAACATTTATTTTATTTAAGTCAATATAAGATTTGTATATAGCTACATTTTGATACTGAAAATTAAAAACTTCTAAGGCAATAGCATTAAAATTTTCTTCGTTAGAAATATTAAAAATTTTATTTATTAAAGAAGAAAGCAAATGAAATAGCTTATTTTTGATATTATGAATTTTAACTTAACAAAAATACTAATTGTTTTTTTATTGATGTTATCTTTTGTTTCTTGCTTGAAGCCAGTTAAGTATCCTAATGAACCAATCATTGAATATGTAAGTTTTGATCAATTAGATAGTTCTTCAGCAAAATTAACTTTCTCCTTTACGGACGGTGATGGAGATATTGGACTTGAACAAGAGGATGTCTATCCACCATATGATTCAGGTAGTTTTTATCACTATAATGTTTATATTAACTATTTTGAGATGATGGATGGCGAATGGGTTAGAGGTAAAAGTAACCCACCATATTATAATAATTTAGATAACAATTCATCTAACGATACTATTTCATTTAAATTTCGTTTAAAAAATATTACACCTAATGGTCAAAATAAAGCATTGAAAGGTAATGTTGAGTTAACTATTGAACCTCAGTTTTTTAATCCAAATTCAGTAGACAATAATGATACAATTATGTACAAGGTTTTACTTTTAGATAGGAGCTTAAATCATAGTAATTTGATATCTACCCCTCCAATTGTACGTGATTTATAATAATGAAGTATATATATTTAATTCTCGCTAGTTTTTTATTGATTAGTTGTTCAACTACCAATCCAGTTTCTTATAGCTTTGATACTAATATTGGAATTTTGATGCACCCCAAATTTAAAATTTATCATAATCAAGATACTTTATCAAAAGTTTTTTTTCAATTATCTACCGATGAGGTGCTTTACACTAGAAATAATAGAAATCAACCTTTTAAGGCAGCTTTAACAATTAAGTACAGTGTCTTCCAAAATAATAGTAAAACTTTANTTGATTCAGGCTCTTTATTTATTGTGGACGAATATANTTCTGTTAAAAGTCAATTTATAGACACTTCCTTTTCTTTTAGTTTTGATTTAAATCAAAAAGGTTACATAATTTTTAATTTGGTGGATGATAATAGATCAAGAAATATATCTAAAAAGTTGTTTATTGATAANACAGATTTTACTAATAAGCAATTTTTCATAGTAAGGGATAGTTTAGGCGAGCCATTTTACAGTGATTATTTTAAGAGTAATCAATCAATTTTCATATCTAGTAAATATCACAAGGATAAACCATTGTATGCTTTAATAAATAATTACGATTTCCCTTTACCATTTCCACCATTTAGCAAGGTTTTTATTCCTAGCTTTCCTAAAAGCACGTCTGCTTCTAAAGAGCTGATTTTTGATAAAAACAATAGCTTTAAATATACTTTTCCGGATGAAGGATTTGTTTATTTTCAATCGGATACTTTAAGTAGCAAAGGTTTTCCTCTTTTTAATTTTAATAAAGACTATCCTTATGTTAAGAATATTTCTGCATTAATACCTCCTNTAAGGTATATTACAACNAGAGAAGAGTATGAATTAATTAATAATGAATCAAATCCNAAAAAAGCAGTAGATAAATTTTGGTTGTCTAAGGCTTCTTCTAATGAAAGAGCAAGAACTTTAATTAGGACATATTATTCTAGGGTTCAGTTAGCAAATGAGCTTTTTACTTCTCATTGTGAGGGTTGGAGAACAGATAGAGGATTAATAAGTATAATCTTTGGCCCACCTAATTTTGTAAGAAATAATAAATATCANGAAACTTGGATNTATGGAAATGAGCATAATTCNAATACAATTAGGTTTATATTTGAAAAANTGGAAAATCCATTTTCAGAAAATGATTATGTTTTGAANAGAAATTATGCCTATAAATCTCCTTGGTATGTTGCTGTTGAGTCATGGAGAAATGGTAAAGTATATTGGGTACAATGAATAGAGAAAGAAAAATAGAAGATATTGTTTTTGGAATTAGAACTGTNATTGANGCAGTTAATCAAGGAAAAACAATNAACAAAGTGTTANTTCAAAAGGGTTTAACAGGTGATTTAATTAAAGAGTTATTAGTTCTTTTAAATAAGCATAAGGTTCTTATTCAGAAGGTTCCTGTACAGAAATTAAATCACATGGTTAAAAAAAATCATCAAGGAGTTATTGCAATGATTTCACCTGTTGCTTATCATGAACTGGATTGGGTTGTTCAAACAATNTATGAAAAGGGAGAAGATCCATTTGTTTTGGTGTTGGATAGAATTAANGATGTTAGAAATTTTGGNGCAATTGCAAGGACTGCGGAATGTTTTGGTGTTCACGCTATTGTGATCCCAAGTAAAGATGCTGCTCTAATCACTTCTGATGCGATTAAAACTTCTGCAGGCGCATTGTATAAAATACCAGTTTGTAAAGTTAATCACTTAAATTCAGCTATTGATTTTATTAAAGGTTGTGGGTTAAAAGTTTTTGCTTGTTCGGAAAAAGCTTCTTTATTAATTAATGAAATTAATCATAGTGGTCCTTTGGCTCTTGTTATGGGTAGTGAAGAAGATGGAATCGAGGAAAAATTATTAAGAAACAGTGATGTTCAATTTGCAATACCAATGAAAGGGGATATAGAGTCTTTAAATGTTTCTGTTGCTAGCGCTGTTGCAATTTATGCATTGAATCATAATTAGTATTCAGTACATTTTATTCCAATATTTTTTAAGTCTTGCCAAAATTTAGGATAAGATTTAGTTACTACATTTTCATTTTCGAATTCAATAGGTCCAACTTTCATACAAAGTGGCGCAATACTCATTGGAATCCTATGATCATTATGGGTTTTAATAATTTCATTTGGAGCTTTTAAAATTTGATTCTTTTTTATTTTTATTGAATAAGAGTTAATTATACATTCTATGTTGAATTTTTTCAATTCATTTTTAATCATTAATAATCTGTTGGATTCTTTATGCTTAAGACTTTCTAGTCCATACAAATGAGTCTCAATTCCAAGTCCTGCACATGTAGTCGCAATTGGAAGAGCTATGTCAGGGTAATCAGATAAGTCTAAAGTTAATTTTTCAACTGGTTTATTAGCCTTTTCAATGAAGATACATTTTTCATGAAATTTTGTGGATATTCCTAGCTTATTATATANTTCATATAGAAAAGAATCCCCTTGAATAGAATTTTTAAATAAAAGAGGAATCTCAATTTTAGCATTTGAAGCTAATGCTGCAAAGCTGTACCAGAAAGATGCAGCAGACCAATCATTTTCAATTAAGAATTTTTCACAATTGTAATTTTGTTTTTCAATNTCGATTAATGAATTATCCCAATGATAGTTGACTCCCATTTGATTCATTAATTTTAAAGTCATCTCTATGTATGGCCTTGAAAGAATTTTGGAAGTTATTTTAATAGTTAGACCATTATTTAAAGTTGGTGCAATCATCAAAAGGGCAGAAATATATTGACTGCTTATATCTCCTCTAATTTCAANATTTCCTCCACTAAGGTTTTTGCCTTTTATCTTTAAGGGAGGGTGATTTTCTTTCNCAATAAATTTAATATCTGCNCCTATATTCTGCAAACTTTCAACAAGAGGACCTATTGGTCTTTCGTGCATTCTCTCACTTCCTTTTAGTATCCATTCTCCATTATGAATGCTTAAAAAGGAAGTTAAAAATCTTAGAGTAGTACCAGCATGAGAACAATCTAATTCATTAGATTTTTTATAGGTTTTAAGTAATTTAGACATTAATAACGTATCATCTGCATTACTTAAATTCTCAATTTTGAAATTTTGATTGCTTAAAGCTCTAATAATTAGTATACGGTTACTAATACTTTTGGACGACTCTAAAAAAACTTTTCCTTCAAGATTATTGTTGTTTTTGGAAAGTCTAATCATTTTTCAGGAATTCTAATAGAAGAGCTTCTATTGTATCTATACTAATTTCGTTATCTATACTAATTTTNCCAATAGAATTTGGTAATGAAAAGTTGATGTTTGAGNTATTATTTTTTTTATCTCCTTTCATTTTAGAAAGTATTTTTGAAACATCAATATTAAAGTTCAAAGAGTTGTTAAAATATTTATTTATAGTGTTATTAATTTCTTCAAAATCACTTTTAGAAAGTAAATTTAGTTTATGTGCAAAAAATGCTTCTATGATTATTCCNTTTGCAACTGCAAAACCATGCATTATAGGTTGGTTTTCATCTAATAAGTAGGATTCTATNGCATGTCCAACGGTATGACCTAAATTGAGTGATTTTCTAATATTTTTTTCAAATGGATCTTTATCTACTACTTCCAATTTTAAGTTTGAAGATGTTTTTATGATGTAGCTGAAATCTATATTATTAATATTTTTTTCATTTAGGTATTCCCAGAGTGTTTTGTCACCAATAATAGCATGTTTAATAACTTCAGCCATTCCAGATAAAAGTTCTTTTTTGGGTAAAGTATTTAAAAAAATTGAATCAGAAAAGACCATTAAAGGTTGGTTAAATGTTCCAATATTGTTTTTGTAATGATTNAAATTAAATCCTGTTTTACCTCCTATGGATGCATCGACCATAGATAGCAGTGTAGTAGGTATATTTACAAAACTTAAACCTCTTTTGAATGTNGATGCTGCAAATCCTCCCATATCATTGATGACTCCACCACCAAGACAAAATACGATATCGTTTCTTGTAGCGTTTTGTTTATTTAGAAATTCCCAAATAAGGCTGATTTGTTCCAGGTTTTTAAACTCTTCTCCAGCTTTTAACTTTATAAATGGAAAATTATAAATAGGAGAATCTTTTAATATTTCTCTACATTGAAAAGTGTTTTGATCAACTATTAAAAATCCTTTCTTGCCGTTAACTATATTATTAATCAGCTCATTTTGCTCCATTATTTTACCATATGATATTTTTGGTAAAGATTTACTCATTTGCTTTTTATTGCATTTATTGCATTTTTAGAAAAATCAGATAAGATTAATTTGCCTGAAATTTTAGCTCTTTCAATTAGAAGCTTGTCCCAATGTTCTGTTCCTTCCCAAAGTGTTTTTTTTAGTGAAGAGGTTGCATTTTGATAAGAATGGGAAAGTTTAAGACTTAATTCCTCAATATATTTATCCATCTCTTGAGTTGATTCAAATACTTCAGCATATAAACCTTTATTTTTTGCCCAATTAGCATCAAACCATTTTGTTGCATTAATAGCAAGTGTACTCATTGCAGAAAGTCCCATTTTTCTTTCTACTGCAGGCCCGACAACGAAAGGACCAATTCCTATTGCAAGTTCACTTAATTTAATGGATGCATATTTAGTGGCAAAACAATAATCTACAGCACTTGCCATACCAACTCCGCCTCCAACTGCTTTTCCTTGAACTCTCCCGATAATCAATTTTGGGCATTTTCTTGCAGCATTAATTACTTTAGCAAATCCTGAGAAAAAATCAATTCCTTCTTTAGAATTGGAAATTGATTTTAATTCATCAAAACTTGCTCCAGCACAAAAAGTTCTATCTCCGCCAGATTTTAAAATAATAACATTTATGCTATCATCATTTCCTGCTTCATTAATGGTCTCCGCTAATTTATTAAGCAGGTGGCTTGGAAGCGAATTACTTTGAGGATGAAAAAACTCTATTAATCCTATTCCTGTTTGTTTCTTTATGTTGACGTATCCTTCTTTAGTTGTCATTTTATTGTTTTATTGGGCTAATATAGAAACTGATTTTATTTATGGCTAATTATTAGATATAGAAATAGTTAAATTCTCATTAATTTTGATGTATATTTAGCAACTATATATATTCATAATCGTATAGGTGATTTACAATATGTTTACAAAAATTAAATTAATAGGTGTTTTTTTATCTGTTTTGGTATCATTTCACTTTGATGCCCAGACTATTGATTCTACTGAAATTTCCTTNCCTAATGATTCTTNNCNTATAGATTTGGATAATGACATTAATTTACCAATTAATGATTCTGTTAATTCAATTTTGCCTAATGATTCTTCTAATATTTTTCTTCCTTCTGATAATTTAGATGAACCTGGTTTAGATTCCCTTTTATTTGAAGAAGAACCATCGATTGAATTGGATGATATTGAGGAAATAGATGTTATTCCTGAAGAGGATATTAATTCTGATGAGCCAGAAAACATAGAGGAAGAAGATGTTATTAACGAAGAAGNACCATCGATTGAATTGNATGATNTTGAGGAANTAGATNTTNTTCCTGAAGAGGATATTAATTCTGATNAGCCAGAAAACANAGAGGAANTAGATATTNTTAACGAAGAANAACCATCGATAGAAAATGATGATATTGAAGAAAATGATTTTGTTCCTCAAAATGATGATATNGATTTCATTCCTGAAAATGAAGAANTNTCNGAAGAGGAATTTGTATTTAAACCTCANCTNTCTATTGGNGCTGGTATGTTAACTTTCTATGGNGATATTGGTAATAATAATGAAGGATATCANCCAATGGTTAGTAGGATTGCTACNACTTTGAGACTTATAAATCCTTTAAATGATTTTTTAGATGTTGGATTTTATGTCATGTTTGGTGAAATAGGAGCTAATGAAAGAACATTAACAAGGAACTTGAATTTTAACTCTAAAATAACTACAGGTGGTGTAACTTTCAACTATAATTTTAGTCAATTTTTAAAAAAATCTAGAATTGTTGAGCCTTACATTCATGTTGGTTTTGAATCAATAGAATTTCTTTCAAAAACTGACTTGAAAGATGCAAACGGAAATACTTACCATTATTGGTCAGATGGTTCTATAATGGATATGGCAGAGGCCGATCCTAACTTAGTAAGTAATGGAGGAACACTTACAGCTTCTAACCTAGTAAGAGATTATACATATGAATCGGATATTAGAGAACAAGATTTTGACGGGTTTGGAAAATATCAAGAAAGAACTTTTGGCGTTCCACTTGAATTAGGAGCTAACTTATATACAGGAAATAGAATTAAGTTTAGAGTAGGAACAGCAATGCATTTCACATTTTCAGATTTATTAGATGGAGTTACTGAACAGAGCTCAGGTAATAGAGCAGGAACATCTGGAAATGATAGAATGTTATTTACTCACATTGCAATTTCTTATGACTTTAATATCAAAACTAAAAAACCTAAAATTATTGATGATTTTNATCCTGATTTTGAGGAATACTTTAAAATGGACACNATCGATTCAGATGGAGATTTAGTGGTNGATCACATGGATAAATGTGCTAAAACTCCAATTGGAGTTATGGTGGATGAATANGGTTGCCCAGTAGATGATGATTTNGATGGNGTTCCAAATTCNTTNGATAAAGAATTACTTAGTATGGAAAATGCAGTGGTTAATAGCTCAGGAGTTACCATGACAGATTANGATTATAGTTTGATATATAAAATGTATAAAGACTCAACTGGTGAGTTTTCTGATTTTGATACAGTATATAGCGTCTGGACATCTGATCCAAGATCAGTTAAAAAAATAATAGATACTGATAAAATTAGTGCTCCTGAAAAACAGCTTTTCATTGTAATTGGCTCTGATGTAGAGGGAGTTTCNGCAAATGAANTATGGAAAAGACTTGCTAATAAAGATTTTCAAGTTAGAGAGTCAGGAGACTCAATTATGTATGTTCTTGGAGGATATAGTGAATCTGAGTTAGCTGAAAAAATTAAAGAATTAGAAAATGATGATATTGATGTTCAGGGTGTTGTTGAAATTTCTAATGATAATGAAATAACAAGTGTGGATATAGATGATATTCTAGANAATGAAAATAATGACCCTGATTTAGTTCCTGTAATTAACCCTGATAATCAAGAAGCATCATTCAGAGTTCAGATTGGTGCATTTAGACGTAAAGTAAGTAAGTTAGTTTTTAAAGATTTACCTGATGTGGTTTCGGTTAAAGGAGATGATGGGTTTTATAGATTCTTTTCTGGTTCTTTTGTAGATAAGAACAAAGCTGCTGCTCATAAAGTGGATTTATCTACTTCAGGTTACAATGATGCATTTATAGTGGCATTTAAATCTGGGAAAAGGGTTACTTTAAAAGAAGCAGGTTTTGAAGTGAATGAAGATTATAAAGAGAATTTAGAAGTTTCATCAACTCCTTCAGCTAATCCAATAGATTCTAAGTATGTTAAGTTTAGAATACAAGTAGGCGCATACAGAGAAAAGGTCCCAATTGATGCATTAGATTTGTTTTTAGATATAGGTCAAGTATTGCCAAAAAGNCATATTCCTAGTGGTTTAACAAAATATTATGTAGGACAATTAAATTCCTATCAGAAAGCTATTGAGCTAAGGGATGAGTTAGTTGCCAAAGGANTNGAAGATTGTTTTATTGTGGGAGAGTTTAAAAATAAAATAATTTCTTCCAAAGAAGCACTTAATCTNTTAGGACAATAGTTATGAATAAAAAGTTTTATCTAATTGTTTCACTTTTTTTAATTGGNTGTGGTAATTCTAATGAGNCGGGTAATAATCAAATGGATAATTTACCTTCTGACTGTAAAATTTTCCTAGAAGATTTTACGGCTGAAGTNNCNAATTATATTTCTGTTCAAAAACAAATAGAAGAAATCGGAGATGATATTAACTTAATTATTGCAAGAAATTCTGCTGAGCAAACTATTTCTGAAATGCAAAGTGACCCTGCCTTGTTTAAGTGTGTTTCTAACGCTATATTCCAAAAATCATTNGANAGCTTAAATAATTTGTTGGATAATTAATATNCNACAAGTTCTNGCATAACTAGTTGGATTTTCTACATTTGCACCAAAAATCAAATTAATGAAAATCTTTAATAATATTCTTGAAACTATTGGTAACACTCCTTTAGTTAAGTTAAATAAAATTACTAAAGAAGTAGATGCTACNGTACTAGCAAAAGTAGAGTATTTTAACCCTGGAAGTTCTGTTAAAGATCGTATGGCAGTTAAAATGGTTGAGGATGCTGAAGCNGATGGAAGATTACAGCCAGGTGGNACAATNGTTGAAGGAACATCAGGAAATACAGGAATGGGNCTAGCATTAGCAGCAATTGTTAAAGGATATAAATTAATTTGTGTTTCAACTGACAAACAGTCTAAGGAAAAGTTTGATATTCTTCGTGCTGTTGGCGCAGAGGTAATCGTTTGCCCTACGGATGTAGCACCTGAAGATCCTCGTTCTTACTATTCAACTTCCAAAAGAATTGCTGAAGAAACTCCAAATTCATGGTATGTAAATCAATATGANAATCCTTCAAATGCAGTTGCTCATTATGAACAAACAGGTCCTGAAATTTGGGAACAAACAGAAGGTAAAATCACCCATTTTGTAGTTGGGGTAGGTACAGGTGGTACTATTTCNGGGGTNGGAAAATATTTAAAAGAAAAAAATCCAAATATTAAGATTTGGGGTATTGATACTTATGGTTCTGTGTTNAAAAAGTACCATGAAACTGGAATATTTGATGAAAATGAAATTTATTCCTACATAACAGAAGGAATAGGAGAGGANATTCTTCCAGAGAATGTGGATTTTAATATAATAGATGCTTTTGAAAAAGTAACAGATAAAGATGCTGCAGTATATACTAGAAAAATGGCTCGCGAAGAAGGTATTTTTGCTGGTAATTCTTGTGGTGCTGCTGTAAAGGGACTTATTCAGTTGAAAGATCACTTTAAAAAGGATGACGTGGTAGTTGTTTTATTGCATGATTCTGGAAGTAGATATGTTGGTAAAATGTATAATGACGAATGGATGAGAGAAAGAGGATTTTTAGATGACAATAAAAAAATAGCTATTGATTTAATAGAATCTCATCAAAATAAAAAGTTGGTTACAGTTGCTTCAAATGAGCCGCTTTCAAAAGCAATCACATTAATGAAGCAATATGGTATTTCTCAGATNCCAGTTGTTCAAGAGGATAAATTTGTAGGATCTCTTACAGACAATGTAATGTATAGAAAGATTATTGAAAATCCTTTGCTTAAAGAATTGCCTATTAATAATGTAATGGAAGATCCTTTTCCTGAAGTTAAATTCAATGAAAGTATTGAAGAAGTATCAAAGATGTTTAATGCCAATACCAAAGCTATTATTGTTAACTACGGAGACGGNGATAAACATATTATCACTCTTCAGGACGTGATCAATGTAGTAGGTAATTAAAAATTAAATCAACTTTTCACTTACTTTTTTTCCAAGTTTTNTACTTTTCAGTATGTTCATTTTTGTATTCAAAAAANGAACTATGTGGTAAAGTTTCTTTTAACGAANCAATGCACTCTTTTGGGAGTTTTTGATATATTTTAGTTCCTTCAGACTTCCATTTAATCATTTGGTCACTTACATCTTTAATTATTTTTGCTGGGTTGCCTACTACTACTTTTCTCTCAGGAATATTCATTTCACTCTGTATCATAGTAAGTGCACCAATAATACATTCATCTCCAATAATTGCATCATCCATAATAACAGAATTCATACCTATTAAAGAGTTAGTGCCAATTGTAGCACCATGGACAATGCATCCATGCCCTAAGTGAGCTCCTTTTTTAATTAGAACAGTAACTCCAGGAAACATATGAATGGTGCAATTTTCTTGAACATTTGCCCCATCTTCAATTATTATTTTGCCAAAATCACCTCTTATTACAGCTCCTGGTCCAATGTATACGTCTTTTCCTATTATTACNTGTCCTGTGACATTTGCTTGAGGATGAATAAAAGAGCTAGGGTCTATTACTGGTTTAATTCCTTTAAATTCAAAAATCATTATTATGGTTTTTCAATAATAGTTGCATAGCCTTGTCCTACACCAATACACATTGTTACAAGTGCATACTTTTTATTGGTTTTATTTAGTTCGATAGCTGCAGTTTGAAGAATTCTAGCTCCAGTCATTCCTAATGGATGACCAATAGCAATTGCTCCACCATTAGGGTTAATTCTACTATCATTGTCATCTAAATTTAATGCTCTTGTGCAAGCTAAACTTTGAGCAGAAAATGCTTCGTTAATTTCAATAACATCCATTTGGTCAATGGACAATCCAGTTCTTTTTAACACTTTTTTACTAGCTTCAACAGGTCCTATACCCATTATTCTAGGTTCCACGCCAGCAACTGCAGCTCCAACAATTCTAGCAAGTGGTTTAAGGTGGTTTTTATTTGCTGCTTCTTCAGACCCTACAATTAATGCAGCGGCACCATCATTGAGCCCTGAAGAATTTCCAGCAGTTACTGAACCATTTTCTTTTTTAAATGCAGCTCTTAAATTGGATAATTTATCAATAGAAGTATTAGGTTTTATGAATTCGTCATTTAAAAAAATGATATCATCTTTTTTTCTTTGAGGAATATTTACTTGACAAATTTCTTCAGANAGTCTACCGTTTTCTTGTGCTTTTTTGGCTTTCATTTGTGAATTGTAAGCAAATAGATCTTGGTCTTCTCTNGAAATGTTATAAAGTGCTACTAAATTCTCTGCAGTTTGCCCCATACCATCCACACCATATATTTCCTTCATTTTTGGATTAATGAATCTCCATCCAAAGCTAGAGTCATGCATTTGAGCATCTCTCCCAAATGGTTTAGATACTTTTGATATGACCCATGGACCTCTTGTCATATGTTCAACACCACCAGTTATGTATAGCTCTCCCTCTCCAATACTAATTGCTCTATATGCATTAATTGTAGCTGCCATNCCTGAAGAACAAAGTCTATTTACAGTTTCACCACCAATTGAGTATGGTAGTCCGGCTAATAATAATGACATTCTTGCAATGTTTCTGTTATCTTCTCCTGCTTGATTAGCACATCCTAGAAGTACATCCTCTACCTGTTCCCAATCTACTTTTGGATTTCTTTTTATTAATTCTTTCATTGGAATTGCAGCTAGATCATCAGTTCTAACTGGGCTAAGTGTACCACCAAAATTCCCTACAGGAGTTCTAATAGCATCTAAAATGTAGACAGATTTCATATAAATAATTGAATCAATAAAAATAAATTAAAATTTAAGAAGAAATACCTAAATAATCCATTTAGTTGCAGTATAATGAACTTGGCCTCTAAACTCAGCTACTATTTCATTTTTTTGGTTGGTGATATTGACCATGTATTCATTGTTGTTCTCCATTTGAAAACCATGTGCATTTAGTTGATCACCTTCTTTTACTTGTTTTATGTATTTAATGTAAGATTCTTTAGTTAGTGCAATATTTCCTTTTGCGTTGGCAGCAAATGCTAAGCAGCTATCTGCTAGTGAATATGCAATACCCCCATGAGCAATTTTAAATCCGTTAGTCATACTTTTAGAAATTAAAATTTCTAATTTGCACTCTCCGGGTTTTATTAGAATTACTTTAACATTCAGCCATTGACTAAATAAGTCATTACTCAACATTTTATCTATGATTGATTCTGGAGCCATTATTTTGAAATAACAGCGGAAATATTGGTTTTTGAATGTTTAATTACCGCATCTACAAAACCCATAAATAGTGGATGAGGTTTTTCAACGGTACTTTTGTATTCAGGATGATATTGAACTCCTATAAACCATGGATGATTTTTTAATTCAATAGTTTCCATTAATTGGTTTTTAGAGTTTTTACCAGAAAAAGATAGTCCATTTTCTTCGAATTGTTCTAAGTATTGATTGTTGAATTCAAATCTATGTCTATGCCTTTCGAAAGCTTCTTGATTATTATATACTTTTTCAAGTAATGATCCTTTTTTTATGTCACATTTATAAGCGCCTAGTCTCATTGTTCCACCCATGTTTTTCAATTTTTTTTGTTCTTCCATCATGCTTATAACGGGGTGGTCAGTATCAGGGTTTATTTCTGTAGAATTAGCATTTTTGAGAGAAAGTACATTTCTTGCAAATTCTACAACTGCGCATTGCATTCCAAGACAAATTCCTAAAAATGGGATGTTGTTTAATCTAGCAAATTTTACTGCATTAATTTTACCTTCAATACCTCTTTCTCCGAAACCTGGAGCTACTAAAATTCCATCAAGGTCATTTAAAATTTCAATTGAATTGTTATTATCTAATTTAGAGGAGTGAATCCATTGAAGATGAATTTTTGTTTGTTTATGAGCACCTGCATGAATTAAGGATTCTGCAATGGATATGTAAGAATCCTTAAGTTCTACATATTTACCTATTAATCCAATATTTACACTGTCTTTGGGATTGTTTAAGTTATTTAAGAAGTTTTTCCACTTGGATAAATCTGGAAATTCATTCCCTTTTAAACTAAGTTTATCACAAACTACTTCATCTAATTTTTCTTCTTGCATTAAAAGAGGAACTTCATAAATTGACTTAGCATCTATAGATTCTATAACACATCTTTGGTCAACATTACAAAAAAGAGCTATTTTCTTTCTTAAATCACTATCTAAATGATGTTCAGTTCTGCAAACTAAAATATCTGGTTGAATTCCGTATTCAAGAAGAGTTTTAACAGAATGTTGCGTTGGCTTTGTTTTAAGTTCTCCAGATGTNGATAAATAGGGAATTAAAGTAAGNTGAATAAATAACACCTTTTCTGGTAAGTCCCATTTTAATTGTCTAATTGATTCAATAAATGGTAAAGATTCTATATCACCTACAGTTCCACCAATTTCAGTNATTACAACATCATAATTATTGTTTTTTCCAAGTTCAAGGATGTGCTCTTTAATTTCATTAGTGATATGAGGAACAACTTGAACTGTTTTTCCAAGATAATCTCCCTTTCTTTCTCTGTTAATTACAGATTGATAAATTCTTCCGGTGGTGACGTTATTGTCTTGAGATGTAGGAACATTTAAAAATCTTTCATAATGACCTAAGTCTAAATCTGTTTCTGCTCCATCTTCTGTAACATAACATTCACCATGCTCATAAGGGTTTAAAGTACCTGGATCAACATTTATATATGGATCAAGTTTTTGAATAGTTACACTAAAGCCTCTAGCTTGAAGAAGTTTAGCTAATGATGCAGATACAATTCCTTTACCTAAAGAAGATGTAACCCCACCTGTTACAAAAATATATTTGGTTTTTGAAGACATACCGTATTAAAATGTTTAAATACGGGCATCAAAGTTACTCATTAATTGGAATGATTGTAAAAAAGTAGTAATTAAAATTTCCAACTTATTCCTAAACTTGGTAAAATAGGAAGTTGGTATACTTTTTCATTTGTTATTCTATCAACATAGAAGATATTTTGTCTGGAATAAATATTGGTAACACTCGCTGTAATATCAAGGGTAGATTTTTTGTTGATTTTAACATGTCTTTTAATTGCCATGTCTAGTCTGTGGTAGGATGATAATCTCCCCCTGTTTAAATCTGAATATATTACACCTAATTCATTGTTATTTGTTGTTGAAACATTTGAATTTATACCTTGTGAAAAATCAATTAAATGATAATATCCTTGAGTTTGTGTAAATGGTAAACCACTTCCGTAATTCCAACGTAAATTAATTTCCCATTCATTATTATCCCCAAAATTTTGTGTTCCAACAAGATTAATATTGTGTCTTCTGTCAAATAATGGCGAATAGGTTTGTTGGCCATCCCATCTAGTTACTTTACCTAATGAATAAACTGCCCATAAATAGGTTTTATCAGTACTGTATTTTAAAACAAAGTCAACGCCATAAGCGTCTCCTGTTTCAATTATATAGTCATAGTCATTAGCGTATAATTTATTTCTGTTGATATTAGTTAATTGATTAAACCATTTATAGTAACCTTCAATATTTAATGTTAAATGTCTGGCTAAATCTAGTTCTCCTCCAAAAATAGCATGTGTAGCTTTTTGTAAAACATGTTCTCTAGGAATAGTGTTTCCATTGTCTAATAAGATAGAGTCTTGAAGATTATCAGGGCCCGATAAAAACCCGTAAAATAGGTTTACAACATCTCTATCAGAGTTAGCAGAAAGTAAATTTTGAGAATAAAGACCCGCAGCTGCTTTTAATCTGAACTTTTCATTAACATTGAGTTTTGCACCAATTCTTGGTTCTGGTGAAAATTCTTTTAAAGATGCATAATATTGAGCTCTAAAACTTGGGTTTAATACAAGCAATCCTTTTATTATTTTACTATCAATGTATCCAGCAAGTTCTGTTGTGTTTTGTTTTTGCTCTATCTTTCTTCCAACACTATTAAAGAATGTGAAATCTGTACTAAAGCCATTAATATCAATACCATATTTAACTTCGTTTTCGCCTAAGAAGTATTTGAAGTCAAAACCTAAATTAAAACCATTAATGCTACTCATTCTAGGATCTAATGATTTATTTGGATTGGCAGGATCTTTTTCAGAAAGAGATATTTCATAGTCAGTAATGTTAAATCTTCCCATTATAAGAGTAGGGGAACTAGCAGGAATTACTACAAAGTTAGTTCCAACTCCCCATGAGTTCCAGTTCAAATCAGATACTGCTTTATATCTTACTTGGTCATTGTAATTAAATCCAAAAACATTAAACTTACTTCCTGTTGCTCCATTGATTGATATTTTACCAAATAGGTCTGTAAAATTAAATGGTAAACCATTAGAGTCAATATAGTTGTAAAATAATTTTGAACTTTGCTCTAAATAGGATGTTTTACCTGAAAAAATATATGAAATTGTTCCGTTGTCATTGGACTCATTAAGTTTTTTTATAGGTCCTTCAATTTTTAATTTAGATCCGAAAGGGTTTATTGAAATTTTTCCAGAATGATGTTTTTTATTTCCATCAATAGTACTTATGTCCATAATAGAAGATATTCTGCCTCCATATTCAGCAGAGAATCCCCCAGTGTATATATCAGCACTTCTAATAATATCTGTATCAAAAACGGAGAAAAACCCAATGGAATGAAAGGGATTATAAATTGTCATTCCATCTAAAAGAACTTTGTTTTGAATAGGTGAACCTCCTCTGATATACATTTGTCCACCTTGGTCTCCAGTTGTTACAACACCTGGTGTGGTTTGTAGATATTGTGCAAAATCTGGTTCTCCACCTATGGCAACAACGTGAGCCATGTCTTTTGGAGTGGCTTTAATAACAGACATTTTAACTTCTGTTTTTCTTTCTTCTGCTTCTGCACTGTATTCAAATTCCTCTAAAACTTCATCATTTATTTCCATGAAAAAATTGTGTGTGATAATTTTTCCATTGGTTAACTCCACATCAAATTCAATAGTTTTAAATTCAATATTGGTAACTTCTAGTGTGACTTTGCCAGGTGAAAGTTTGTTGATTTGATAAAAGCCATTTATATCTGTAGAGGCCCCAATTCCCGAACCTTTTATTTTGACATTTGTACCAAAAGTAGGTTCACCATTTTCCTTTTCATAAATAGTCCCTCTTATTGTTGCATTTTGTCCATTTATAGAAATAATTACAAATAAAAATAAGACTATTAATAATAAATTACTGGACAAGTGTTTCATTAAGTTTCCGAATATATAATTATTTTCTTTAATTATTGTTCTTGCTTAGTATGTAGTTTAGTACTTTTTCCATTAAATGAACTCTATCTCTTCCTCTTACATTATGTTTATGCATTGGATATGGGAAAAAATCAACGTGAATTCCTTCTTCAACGCATTTTTTTACAAAAGCTAAATTATGTTGCATTACAACAACATCATCGCTAGTGCCATGTATTAATAATAAATCTCCTTTAAGAAATTTAGCATAATTCAGTAAGCTGTTGTTTTTATATCCTTCTTCATTTGTTTGTGGTTGATCCATGTATCTTTCTCCATACATTACTTCATACCATTTCCAATCAATTACAGGCCCTCCTGCAACACCAACATTAAATAAATTTGGGTATCTAGTCATTAGAGATGTGGTCATAAATCCACCGTAAGACCAACCATGAACTGCTAACCTATTAGTGTCAATGTAGTTTAATCCTTTTAAATAATTTAATCCAGAGATTTGATCTTTCATTTCAACATCACCAAGATTTCTAAATATAGAACTTTCAAATTCGAATCCTCTGTTGGCAGATCCTCTTCCGTCAATAGTAAATATGATATAACCTTGTTCTGCCATCCAATACATCCAAAGGCTTGCTCCGGCTAACCAGCTGTTAGTTACTAGTTGAGCATGAGGCCCACCATAAACGTAAACAAGCACTGGGTATTTTTCACTCTCATCAAAATTAGATGGCTTAATTAAACGAGAATATAATTTAGTGTCATTGTTACTTTTAATTTCGATTAATTCTGTTTTTCCAACACTATAATTTTCTAGAGGGTTTTCAGCCTTGTTTAGAATGTAATTTTTAGAATTTTTTAAATTGATTATTTGCGTAATTCCTGGAGTAATAGTATTGGAGTATTGGTCAATTAAATAATTTTTGTTAGGACTTAATTTTGTTTTGTGTATTCCTTTTTCTTGAGTTAATTTAATTTGATTGCTTCCGTCTAAGCTTACTGAATAGGTATGTAAAGATCTAGGGTCACTACCTGTACCTTCAAAATATATTTTATTTTTTGAAACATGTTTTATTTTGGTTGTTACCCATTTATTTCTNGTGATTTGTTTTAAGAGTTTTCCGTCCGTATTATAATGGTANATATTCATAAATCCATCCCTTTCACTNAGNGTTATAAACTCATTGNTTTTTTCNGGNATAAAATAAAGTGGATATTCAGGNTCCACCCATTTATTATTTTTNTCTTCAAAAATTGTTTGGATTCTTTTACCAGAATTAGCATCATATTGAGCCCATTTTAAATGATTTTGGTCTCTGTTAAGTTCAGCGATATAGATGAAATTGTTATTTGGTCCCCAAGTTAAGTTAGTTAGGTAATCATCTTTTTCTTGCTCTGTAANTAANTAGGTTANGCTTTTATNGATTAGGTTATATACACCAACTTTTGCATATTCACTTTTTTGCCCCGCCATTGGGTACTTTATAGAAATTAATTCTCCTGGAGTGTCGTTGATGTTTAATAAGGGGTAATTGTGAACATCTGTTTCATCTTTTTGGTAAAAAGCTATTTTCTCGCTGTTATTGCTCCAAAATATTCCATTTGTTATTCCAAATTCATTTCTATGAATGGATTGACCAGATACTATATTTTTATCTTTATGGTTGGTTATTTCAATTATAGAATCTTTGCTATTTGCAAAAAATAAATTGTTATCGATGGTATATGCTATTGCTTCATTGTTAGGACTACCTAGCTGATTAGCTGCTCGTTGAGGTAGTATTATTGTAGTTTCCTTATTAGCATATTTATATGTGTAATTATTTCCAGAGCTGTAGGAATAGGAATTGGTATTT
>PBJU01000013.1 GCA_002721285.1 Crocinitomicaceae bacterium | reverse complement strand
CAGTAGATGATAATTTTTCATCACTTAAACCAACAATATCAACTGCATCACCAGTATTAACAATACCAGTTTCAATAGCTCCAGTTGCTACAGTTCCTCTACCAGTAATTGAGAATACATCCTCAACCGACATAAGGAAAGGCTTTTCAACATCTCTTTCAGGTGTTTGAATCCAAGAATCAACAGTATTCATTAATTCCATTACAGAATCAACTCCTGATTGCTCACCATTTAATGCGGCTAATGCAGAACCTTGAAGGATAGGTGTATCATTATATTCATAAGATTCTAATAACTCACCTAATTCCATTTCAACTAATTCTAATAATTCTTCATCATCAACTAAATCAACTTTATTCATGAAAACAACAATTCTAGGTACATTTACCTGTCTTGCTAATAGAATGTGCTCTCTTGTCTGTGGCATAGGACCATCAGTAGCTGCACAAACTAAAATTGCACCATCCATCTGAGCTGCACCAGTTACCATGTTCTTAACATAATCTGCGTGACCAGGACAGTCAACGTGAGCATAGTGACGATTTTCAGTTTCATATTCAATATGAGCTGTGTTAATTGTAATACCTCTTTCTTTTTCTTCAGGTGCATTATCAATCTGATCGAAATCTTGCTTACTAGCTAATCCTGCATCAGAAAGCACTTTAGAAATTGCTGCAGTTAACGTAGTTTTACCATGATCAACGTGACCAATAGTTCCAACGTTTACGTGCGGTTTTGTTCTTTCGAAATTTTCTTTTGCCATTTCTTTTGTTGTTTAGTTACTATTAATTTTACTTTCTTTTTTGTTTTATTTATAATATGCTTTATGCTTAAAGCAAATTGAGCCAATGATGGGAATTGAACCCATGGCCTCTTCCTTACCAAGGAAGTGCTCTACCCCTGAGCTACATCGGCTAATCCATTCATTTCTTTTAAAAAAAGAGCGGGAGACGAGACTCGAACTCGCGACCCTCAGCTTGGAAGGCTGACGCTCTACCAACTGAGCTACTCCCGCAAAATGGACCACAAATGTAATACAAAAATGGAAACACTAAATAAAGTGTCCATAAATGTTGCTATTTGGACATGACTTGTATGTGGGGAGAGCAGGATTCGAACCTACGAAGGCGTAGCCATCAGATTTACAGTCTGACCTCGTTGACCGCTTGAGTATCTCCCCAGAGATACCTGTATTTAAAGAACTNTAAAGCCGATGGAGGGACTCGAACCCACGACCTGCTGATTACAAATCAGCTGCTCTAGCCAGCTGAGCTACATCGGCAATATTTCACCTTTACCTACAGAAAAGGTCTGCAAATTTATAAAAAGAAACAGTATATTTTACAAAAAGTGGAAAAAATTAATTTTTGACCTGTAATTTCCCCTTATGACGCTTGATTTGTCTTCTAAGAGCATCCACAACTTCATCAGTTGCTTCTTCAAAAGAATTGCATTGTTTTTTAGCAAAAAGCTCTTTTCCAGGAAGATTAAGCTTAATCTCTACAATTTTATTATCAATCTTATTAGCACTATCAATTTTTAAAAAAACTTCAGAATCTAATATGTTGTCAAAAAATAAATTTAACTTATTTACTCTTTGCTTAATGAACTCATTAAGTTTATGATCTGAAACGAAACGTATTGATTGAACTTTTACTTCCATGATTATATTGATTTATTAGCCACGTGGATGAGACTGTTTATGAATTGATTTTAATTTTTCAAATGAATTGTGTGTGTAAACCTGAGTAGCCGATAAATTTTCATGACCCAATATTTCCTTAATAGCATTAAGATCAGCACCATTATTAAGCATATGTGTAGCAAATGTGTGCCTTAAAATATGCGGACTTCTTTTTTGTTTACTTGACACCATTGAAAGGTAATAATTAACTTTTCTATAAACAAATTTTTCATACATTTTATTGCCCTTGTCTCCAATAAAAAAGTACTTAATATTAGGGAATTCTAAATGCTTAATCTTTCTATACTCAGTTATCAAATTCTTAACCTTTCCAGACAATGGAATAATTCTTTCCTTATTTCTCTTTCCTAACACTTTTATATCATCCATCCTAACATCATCCTCTTTTAGTTCTATTATTTCAGAGAGTCTAACTCCAGTTTGATAAAACAATGTTATAAGCAATTTATCCCTTAATCCAAAAAAAGAATCTTCAAACTCAATAACATTTATCAAATTTATAATCTCATCTTCTTTTAAAAATGACGGAAGCTTTTTATCTAATTTAGGAGTTTCAATAAGGTTTACTGGAGATGAATCAACTATTTGTTGCTTTAATAAAAATTTAAAAAGTGACTTAACAGCACTTATTTTTCTAGCCACTGTAGATTTAGCCATTTTTTTCTCCAATAAAAAAACCATGTAGCTTCTTAAATGAAGAGATTTAATAGAATGGAAAATGACACCTTCATAATAATCTTCTAAATAATTATGAAATTTCAATAAATCATTAGAATAAGAAGTAATTGTATGTTCAGAATACCTCTTTTCAAATTTCAAATACTCTAAAAAATCTTTTATGTATGCATCATTACTCAAAAACACTCAACTTAAGACAAAAAAAATGGGGGCATAGCCCCCATACAATACGTTAATTATTGTAAAAAGTTTTATTCTGCAGATTTTAATTTCTCTACGTATTGAGCCTTAATTACCTGCTGTCTTTTAACAACAGATTTCTTAGTATACTCTTTTCTTTCTCTTAATTCTTTAAGAACACCAGTTCTTTCAAATTTCTTCTTATACTTTTTAAGAGCTCTTTCTATAGATTCTCCTTCTTTAACAGGTATTTGTAACATGTATTAATTTTTATAGTTTGCAAATGTAATTAATAAAAACAAAACAACAAAAATTTATTTGTTTAATAATTCTCTAGAAATAACTACTTTTTGTATTTCAGATGTCCCTTCACCAATAGTCATCAACTTAGCATCTCTTAAAAACTTCTCAGCTGGATATTCCTTAGTATAACCATAACCACCCATTATTTGGACAGCCTCATTTCCACACTTAACAGAAACCTCCGAAGCAAAATACTTGGCAATTGCTCCTTCTTTAGTCATAGAGAGTTTATTGTTTTTTCTGTAAGCTGCCTGATAAGTAAGAAGTTCTGCAGCTGCAATCTCTGTTGCCATGTCCGCAAGTTTAAAGCTAATACCTTGAAATTTAGCAATAGGCTTACCAAACTGCTCTCTTTCTTTAGCGTATTTTACAGATGCCTCATATGCTCCCCTTGCAATACCACAACTTAAAGAAGCTATAGATATTCTACCACCATCTAAAACCTTCATAGCTTGTTTAAAGCCATCCCCTACATTACCAATTACATTTTCTTTTGGAACACGAACATTATCAAAAATCAATTCAGCTGTTTCACTTGCTCTAACACCTAACTTATCTTTAATTTTAACTGCAGAAAAACCAGGTGTGTCTTTTTCAATTATAAATGCAGTTATACCATTACTATCGAGCAAGTCTCCAGTCCTAATAAGAACTACAGCTATATCACCAGACAATCCATGAGTAATCCAGTTTTTTGTACCATTAATAATCCAATGATCACCATCCTCAACTGCAGTTGTTTTCATTCTCATAGCATCAGAACCTGTATTAGCTTCTGTTAATCCCCATGCACCAATCCACTCTCCAGATGCTAACTTAGGAAGATATTTTTTCTTTTGCTGTTCATTTCCATGGTAAAAAATATGTCCAGTACATAAAGAATTATGAGCAGCTACACTTAATCCAACTCCTCCACATACTTTCCCGAGCTCCATTAAAACTGTTGCATATTCAAAATAACTAAAACCTGAGCCTCCATATTTTTCTGGGATAAATATCCCTAGTAAACCTAACTCCCCCATCTTCTTCATGATATCTATAGGAAAAATTTCTTCTTCATCCCATTTGTTTAAATTGGGTCTTATTTCTTTTTCAGCAAAATCCCTTACCATTTGCTGTATCATTAACTGATTTTCTGTTAAATCAAAATTCATCTCTTTATTTTTAATATTCCACTATACTATTTATGTTAGAACTATGTTCTAACAATAATTTTCTACCATTTAAAAATGCCAATTCCACCACAAAAGAGAAGCCAACAACTTCAGCGCCTTGACTCTTTATTAGTTCTGCAGCTGCAAAGGCAGTTCCCCCAGTAGCGAGCAAATCATCATGAATAACTACCTTATCTCCAGGACCAACAGAATCTACATGCATTTCTATTTCCGCATTTCCATACTCAAGATCATATTTTAAGCTCACTGTTTCATAAGGTAATTTACCCTTTTTTCTAATTAAAATAAAAGGTGTTTTATTTTTAATTGAAACTGGAAAACCAAACAAAAAACCTCTGCTCTCAATCCCTGCAATATGAGTGACATTTGAAGGCAACTCATTTATTATTTCATCTGTTATGTCAGATGACAAAACAGGGTCTTTCAGAATAGGAGTAATATCTTTAAATGTAATACCCTCTTTTGGGAAATTCATTACATCTCTTATAGAATCATTTATTCTTTTAACTAAGCTCAAACCTTAAAACAGGAGAATTAAATTTTTAAATAGGGTGCAATTTTAAGATATATCTGTTCATTAACCAAATGAATTTCTTTGATTTTTTCTTTGTTCATATATTGCCCGTGCTGTTGTCTATAATTAACAATAGCATTTGCTAAATTCCAATTAATATATGGATGAAAAATTAAATCTTTAATTGAACATATATTAATATTAATCTTTATAACTGACGAATCTGAAATTAAAAATTTATTTTTTATTGAGAGAAATAAACTATCAGAAATGGAATAAACCTCTTTCAACTGATTAATTCTTACATACCCCCCTAATTTATTTCTATATTTAATAATATAACTAGCTCTTTTTGGTCCAATACCTGAAATAGTAACTAACTGATTACTATCTGCTTTATTAATATCAATAAATGATTTCCTTTTAAATACTTTTTCTTTTTTAAATAATGCTTTAAGTTTTTGTTTATCCAGTTCAATAATTTTCATACTATCCAAATCTTCTTTATACCAATTACTATGTCTAAGAAGTTGAACATTATAATCGATATTTTTTAAAAAATAAGAATAAACTTTTGAAGAGCTTTTATAAAAATAAACCGTGTCAAAATGATTGATTAAATTATAGTTAGGTTTCTTAGTTTTAAGAACTAATATAAAATCTGAAGTTTTCTTTTTTGAATTTGATTTTTCTGGGAACAAAACAATAGAATCCAACATAATCTTTTTATCAGAATTAAAAACATAGCAATTATATAGCTGCTTCTTATTCTTGAAGTATTTTATTTTGGATTTATAATTAAGTATAACATTTGCCTGTTTTTTTGAAAAACCTAAATTGATCCAATCTTCTTTTGACCAATTATTTGGATTAGAACTATTTGGNAAATTGACTGTATCCTTTTCTACGCCATCTTTTTCAAAACCTTTATGATTATAGTCAACTATATTAAGAGGCTCAATTGGTTTGTCCCAGTTATTTTTAAATAAATAATAACAACATAGTAATAATATTACAAAAAGCAGAAAAATAACACCNCTACGCTGAGATGCTGAATAGAACATTTATTTAAAGGTTTTAATTTCTCCAGATTTAATTCTTTTAAAATAATCTACCAAATCCTTTTTAATCTCACCAGCAAAAAAGTATAGTGCAAAAATATTTGGGAAGGCCATACCTAATATCATCATGTCTGAAAAATCTATTACGGCTCCAAGTGTTGATGAAGATCCTACAATTATAAAAAGAAGAAATATTGACTTGTAGGAATAATCAGCTACTTTGGAATCTCCAAATAGATAAGTCCAAGATTTTAAACCATAATAAGACCATGAAATCATAGTAGAGAAAGCAAAAAGAACAGCTGAAAAAGCTAAAACTATCTTAGACCAACCACCCAAAGCATGTGCAAATGCAGCTGAAGTAAGTTCAGCCCCCTCAAAACCTTGATTATTTTCAGCAAATCCTGTGAAAATCAGTACTAATGCAGTCATTGTACATACTACAACCGTATCAATAAATGGTTCTAATAACGCTACAATCCCTTCACTAACAGGCTCTTTGGTCTTAGCGGCAGAATGTGCAATTGAGGCAGAACCAACACCAGCCTCATTTGAAAAAGCTGCTCTTTGAAANCCAACAATAAGAACACCTACAACACCCCCTAACGCAGCATCTGGTGAAAAAGCACCATTAAATATTAATTTAAAAGCATGTCCTATATCAGAAAAGTTTAATCCAATAATTACTAATGCACTTAAAACATATATTCCAACCATTAGTGGAACAATTTTATCTGTAACATTTGCAATACTTTTAATACCTCCAATAATAACAACTCCAACCAGTAAAGACAAAATAAGCCCAAACCAAACCCCATTNCCTTCTAAAAATGAAAAAGTATCTAAACTAGAAAGCTGAGCAAATGCCTGATTAGCCTGAAACATATTTCCTCCACCAAATGAACCACCTATACATAGAANNGCAAAAATCACAGCTAAAACCTTCCCAAGATTTGTAAATCCTTTCAATTTTAATCCCTTACTCATGTAATACATAGGCCCTCCCGAAACTTCACCGTCTTCATCAATATTTCTATACTTAACACCAAGTGTACATTCAATAAACTTAGATGACATACCTAGTAAACCCGCTAAAATCATCCAAAAAGTTGCTCCAGCTCCACCTAAGGTTATTGCAACTGCTACTCCAGCTATATTTCCTAACCCAACGGTTCCTGAAAGAGCAGTTACCAAAGCCTGAAAATGAGAAACCTCCCCTTTATCATCTGGATCATCATACTTACCTCTTACTANTTGAATTGCATGAAAAAACCCTTTNATATTAACAAACTTCATGTANAGNGTAAAAAAAACAGCTCCTAACACTAACCAAAGAACAACCAATGGAATTTCTAATCCAATAAAAGAAAATGGCTTGTAAAAAATAACTTTAGACATTCCTTCTACAATAGGTTCAAAAATGGCATTTATTTTATTGCTAATTGACTCTTCTGATGACTGAGCAAAAAATAAAGACGGNATTAAAACCATTGTGATAATTGATAAAATTTTTTGTTTCATTATTGTTGTTTTAACTGTTGATCCATTATAAATATACCTTCTTTAAAATCTACAGGATTGTAATCTAAATCTCTTTTTGCTTTACTTATATCGAAACCAGTTACAAGAGGTCTTTTAGCTAATTGATTTAATGATGCTGTACTAATAGGGTTGATTAAGGTTTTATCTAAATTATAAAAATCTGCAACTTGATAAACTAAATCAATTATACTGTAAGTATTAGGACCGGAAAGATGATAGAAACCATATGCAGATTTATCAATAATTGACACACATCCNTTTGCAAGGTCTTCAGCCAAAGTAGGAGACCTAAACTGATCATTTATAACATTTATTTGGTTTCCTTTTTCAATTTCTCCTTTAGCCCATAANACTAAATTAGATCTACTCATATTGTCTGTTATACCATAAACAATAATAGTTCTAGCTATACTCCATTTACTACAAATGTTTTGTACTATTTCTTCAGATGCTAATTTAGATTCTGCATAATAATGTAATGGATTTGGAGTATCTTTTTCAGAATATGGACCNCTTTNCCCATCAAAAACAAAATCTGTACTTATATGTAAAAGATGAGCGCCAATTTTTTCAGCAGATTGAGCAATAAACTTNACTGACGTAACATTTACTAACCAACAATTTNNCCTATCCACCTCACAAGCATCGACGTTAGTCATAGCAGCACAATGAATAATGGCATCAGGAGCTTCTTTTTCTATTACATTATANACTAAGTTTTCATTTGTAATATCTAAAGAAATATATTTATAACCCCCTTTTTCTATAAGCCTATTTTCCCCTTTACCTGTGGCAATTAAGTCAATATCATTTCTATTTTTAAGTAAGTAAATAACTTTTTGACCTAGCAAACCATTTGCCCCAGTAACCATTACTTTTTTATTCATAAACTATATGCCAAAAATTTGATTGAGTTTTTTAATCTCTAAAGANTTTCCCAAAACAATTAACTTACAATTNGGGACAATCTCCGTATTATCTTTAGGGTTTATAATGAAATCTCCATCAGGGTTTTTAAAACCTATNATATTGCACACTGGAAATTCTTGTTTTAAATCTTCAATTTTTTTATATTGAAAATCAGCAGGAATATCACTAAAATCAATACTTTCTAAATTAATTTGATTTTCTCCTTCTATAGAAATTTCGTCAATAAATTCCAACACTTCTGGCGTGGCAACTAATTGAGCCATATGAGAACCACCTAAAGAATCTGGCATAATTACATTATTTGCTCCTGCAATTTTTAGTTTTTTAACAGAAGTTCCTTTTGAAGCTCTTGCAATTATTTTAAGCCTAGGATTTAACTCTTTAGCTGTTAACACAACGAATAAATTATCAGAATCAGAAGGTAAAGTTGTTATAAGAGCTTTTGCATGGTTTATACCACATTTTAACAACAACTCATCTTGAGTTGCATCTCCCTTAATACANTTAATTTCTGTCTGAGTTCTAAAATGCTCAATGATTTGATCATCTTTCTCAATAACTAAACATTTTGTTTTATGCTCCAATAAAGTTTCAAGCGCTTTTGAACCAACTCTTCCATATCCACAAATTATCACATGATCTCTTAATTCCGTTATGTTTTTCATGTATTTAAACTCTTTGAAATATTGTTTATAGTCACCACTTACTATGTACCCTGTTATAGAAGTAACTGCATAAGCAAATGTACCAAAACTTGTTATGATAAGAAAGGCTGTAAATAATTTTCCTTTATCAGATAATTGATGAACCTCACCAAAACCTACTGTTGAAACTGTAATAATTGTTTGATAAAAAGAATCCAATGGCCCCCAACCNTCAAAAAAAACATATCCAACAGTACCTACAAANATAATAAGCAAAAGCACTAAAAAAGAGTATAGCACTTTCGAAAACAACCTAAAATTAAATAGCATNCTATTCATCTACTCTATTTTAAATCCCAAACTGTTTTTCTCTTTTTTCTAGGTTTTAATTTATCCTTNTTCTCCAAGATAAAAGCCATTAAAAAGTAAATTATAAAAGGGCTACCAAAAGCAATAAAACTGATATAAATAAAAAGCTTTCTGAAAACTAAAGGATTTACTCCAAATTTCTTACCTAGCCATTCACACACGCCAAAAGCTTTCTTTTCAAAAAAATGTAAAATTCTATTTAGTATAGGTAGTTTTAAATTCATATAAGAAAACTTAATTTACAAAAAATTAGCCATTTTTTGTTGAATTTCTTGAGCNGATTTTTTTGCTTTTTCAGCAAAATCTTTTTCTGAACNNGCATATATAATGCCTCTTGAAGAATTAATAATTAAACCAATATCATTATTAATACCGTTTTTAACCACTTCATTTAAATCTCCTCCTTGAGCACCAANACCAGGAACTAAAAGAAAATGATNTGGNACTATATTTCTAATGTTTTTTAAATCGCTTGCATTAGTAGCCCCAACAACAAACATAGTATTATTAACATCACCCCATTTACTTACCTGATTTAATACTTTTTCATAATAAAAACTATTTTCATTATAACTTACTTTTTGGAAATCTAAAGCTCCTTTATTACTTGTAAGAGCTAGTACAATAGACCATTTATCTTGNAATTTCAAAAAAGGANTTATAGAATCNTCCCCCATATATGGTGACAANGTTANTGAATCAAAATTATATGTATTAAAAAAAGCCTCAGCATACATTTTAGATGTATTTCCAATATCTCCTCTTTTAGCATCAGCAATGGTGAAAATATCTTCAGGAATATAGTCTACAGTCTTTTTTAAACTATCCCATCCTTTAGAACCCAAAGCTTCATAAAATGCAATNTTTGGTTTATAAGCAATACATAATTCATNAGTTGCATCAATGATTCTTTTATTAAACTCAAATATAGGGTCATCAAAGTCTAATAAAAAAGATGGTATTTTATTTATATCTGTATCCAATCCAACACACAAAAAGGACTTCTTCTTTCTTATTTGCTCTATTAATTTGGATCTTTTCATTATTATTCAATATTACTTTCATTAAGCTTTTCTGCATTNTCTGCCATTATAAGGGCGTCAATCATCTCTTGAATATCTCCATTCATAAAATTACTTAAATTATAAATAGTTTTTCCAATTCTATGATCAGTTATTCTACCTTGTGGATAATTATAGGTTCTTATTTTTGCAGATCTATCACCNCTTGAAACTAAAGANTTTCTNTGATCCGCTCGCTCTTGCTCCAACCTNTCTGCTTCTGCTTGATATAANCTAGAACGCAATACCTGTAAAGCTTTCTCATAATTTTTGTGTTGAGATCTTCCATCTTGACACTCTACAACTGTATTAGTAGGAATATGAGTTAATCTAACAGCAGATTCGGTTTTATTTACGTGTTGACCTCCAGCACCNGAAGATCTATANGTATCTTTNTTGACATCTGCCATGTTTAAATCAAAATCTACTTCTTCTGCTTCTGGTAAAACAGCAACCGTAATTGCAGAAGTATGAACCCTTCCTTGAGATTCAGTTTCTGGAACTCGCTGAACACGATGAACTCCTGACTCAAATTTCAACTTACCATATACCTCTGCACCAGAGATACTTAAAGAAATTTCTCTGAATCCTTTGGTGCCTCCCTCATTAGAGTTCAACACTTCGTATGACCAAGACTTTTCTTTGAAATACATTGTAAACATTCTAAAAACATCCTCAACAAAAATACAAGCTTCATCACCTCCNGTTCCAGCCCTAATCTCCATTATAACATCCTTATTATCATCTGGATCTTTAGGAATTAAAAGCCACTTAATTTTTTCATCTAACTCTATTTTTTTTTGTTGGAACTCATCCANTTCTAGTTTAGCCATTTCTTTAAANTCCTGATCATCTTCAGTTTGAATAACTTCCTTTGTGTTGACAATATTATTTAAGACATTTTTATATTCTTTGAANGTTTCCACAACTACCGTAAGATCTTTATACTCTTGGTTTAACCTTACATATCTCTTCATGTCAGAAATAACATCAGGATCTACCATTTGTTTTGCAATTTCTTCATATTTAATTGCAANTTGTTCTAATTTATTTAGTAATCCTTGATCACTCATTAGTAAATAAATTCTCCTTTTTCAGANATAATTGTTAATTNCTTTTTATCAGATGCTTCTACTCTACCAACCTGTTTTGCTTCTAAATTAAATGAATTACATATATCAATAATTGAATCTAAATTTCTTGGATTAACGTAAAGTTCCATTCTATGACCCATATTAAAAACTTTATACATCTCTTTCCATGATGTAGAAGATTCTTTTTGAATCATTTCAAATAATGGTGGAGTTTCAAATAAATTATCTTTTATAATATGTAAATCATCCACAAAATGTAGGATTTTTGTTTGAGCACCCCCACTACAATGAATCATACCATGAATATCATTTCTATGATTTTTCAATAACTCTACAATAATTGGAGCATATGTTCTAGTAGGAGAAAGTACTAGTTGACCTGCATTTAAAGAANNCCCTTCTAAAGAAGAGGTTAAANATTGAGAACCCGAATAAACTAAATCATCCGGTATACTTGGATCATAAGTTTCTGGAAACTTATTAGCAATATCTTTATTAAAAACATCATGTCTTGCAGAAGTTAAACCATTACTTCCCATTCCTCCATTATAACTATTTTCATAAGATGTTTGGCCACTAGAAGATAAACCAACTATTATATCTCCAGGCTGNATATTTTTATTAGTAATAACATCCTTTCTTTTCATTCTTGCAACAACAGTTGAGTCCACAATAATAGTTCTTACTAAATCCCCAACATCAGCTGTTTCTCCACCGGTTGAATATATGGANAGTCCATGTGATCTTAATTCTTCTAAAACTTCTTCTGTTCCTTTAATAATAGCAGAAATCACCTCACCAGGGATCAATGATTTATTTCTGCCAATTGTTGANGAAACTAAAATATTATCCGTAGCTCCAACACACAACAAATCATCAATATTCATTATTAATGCATCTTGAGCAATTCCTTTCCAAACTGAAATATCTCCTGTCTCTTTCCAATAGGCATAAGCTAAAGACGACTTAGTCCCAGCTCCATCAGCATGCATAACCACACAATGATCTTTACTTCCAGAAAGTAAATCAGGAACAATTTTACAAAATGCTTTAGGAAAAAGACCTTTATCAATGTTACTTATTGCTTTATGTACTTCTTCTTTTCCAGAACTTACTCCTCTTAAAGCATATCTTGAATTATCAGTCATAAATATTTTTTTAAAAAAAAACCCCAGATAGGGGTTTTGTAATTAGTTATTCTTGNTCTTTCTCCTTAGGAATATAATCATAATTTAAAACCTTAAATTGTGTACGCCTGTTCTTTTGGTGTGCAGCATCTCTTTCTTCTTTNGTAGGTAATTTGTTAATAGTTTCACACTCTAAACCTTCNCCTTTTGGGACATCTTCACCATAACCGCGAGGCACCATTCTTTCTCTGTCAATTCCTTTTGAAACTAGATAATCAACACAGGATTGAGCTCTTTTATCAGAAAGTTTTTTATTATAACTATCTTTTCCTTGACAATCTGTATGTGCAGAAAGTTCAATCATCATTGTTGGAAAATCAATTAAAGTTGCATATAATAAATCTAATGTATCTTTTGAATTAACTTTTTCTAAACTAGAATTTAATGTGTCTACTAAAAGATCTGATTTATCAAGTGCATATCTTACCTCNAGTTCAACATCAGCAGCTTTAATTTCACCTGACTCATCCACTTCAAAGAAAGGCTGTAAGTAAACCTCTTCCATAAACCTTTTTGATTTTTCAATATTAAAAGTGGTAAATTGTTTTTCGGCCTTATCTAAACTATCTTTTTCAACTTCTAGTATGTATACTAAGTTATGATCAACATACCTATCTCCATTTGAGTTTTCTTCAAAAATATACTTACCCTCCACGTCTGTTGTCTGAACATATTCATGAACAATACCACCAGCAGCTGTAGAATCAATAGCAGTTAATTTAAGAGTAACCCCTGGAATTGGTTCATTTGTTTCTTTATTTAGNACATAAACTTCAAGAGCAATAACAACAGGAGGAATTTTAAAATTATAAATATCATCCTTACCTTTTCCNCCTATAGGGTTGTCATGTCTTGATGATGACAATAATCCCATATCTTCTTTTTCAAAAATAATTCCAAAATCATGTTCTGGNGAATTTAAAGGAAATTCTAAATTAGTTACATCGCCCCATTGCTTGTCAGCAAGCTTAGATGCTTTAAAAATATCTAGCCCTCCTAAACCGTCATAACCGTCAGAAGAAAAATACAAACTTCCATCCTTAGAAATATACGGAAACATCTCATTAGCAGAAGTATTAACATTAGGACCAAGATTAATTGGACTTAACCAGGATTGNTCACGAGCATCGTATTCAGAAACCCATAAATCTTTGCCACCAGAACCACCGGGGAAATCAGCAGAAAAAACCATAAATGTCATAGCTGTATCAATAGCAGGATGACCACAAGAAAGAGAATCAGCCCCTTCAGGCTTTAAAACAACTTTTTCAGCCTTACTCCAATTNTCATTTTCTGTATTAGTTGAATCATTAAGTNCTTGCTCATTGTCTCCAATGTAAACAGAATGAAAAATATCACAGCCTAAACTCTTCTTATTCTTTTTATTCTTAGAACGAGTACATCTTGTGAAAAAAATNTNTTTTCCGTTNGGNGTTAATATAGCAGGCCCCTCATTGTCTTCTGTATTAATTGCTTTTGAAAGCGGAACTGCTTCAAACCATTTATTATTATTGTCTCTTTCAGTAATATATAANTCCATAAAACTATCTCCAGTCCTAGGGTCTTCACTATCTCCAGTTGAACCATCCCTAGCAGAAACAAAAATAATTTTGTTATGACTATTATCTGCCCAAGTAGGTGAATAATCGTAATGAGAAGTATTTAAACCAACTTCGTTTAAAATAACATGTTTTGTTGGATTACTTTTCCATTCTACAGCCTTTTTACAAGACTTTAAAAAGTTTTGAGCTGCATCATTATCTGGAACAACTTCTAAATATTTATTAATATTTTCAACAGCTAAATCATACTCTCCTTGTTCTTTCAAAACATCGGCAAGTAAAATATATATGTTTGGAAATTCATTTTGATATTTTAAAGTAATTGCTCTTTCATAGTAAGTTTGAGCTTGCTCTGGTTCAACAGAATTTCTGTAACATTCAGCAATCTGAAAATTAATTCTTCCCTTTTCTTTCCAGTCCTTTTCCCTTACTTCACCTTTTTTGTATAAATCAATTGCAGAAAAATAAGCCTCATTTTCATATTTTAAATCAGCATCAGAAACGAAATTTTTCTGAGCATTAGATTCAACAAATAATGAAAATAAGATTATTGAAAATAAAAGTTTTAAAACTTTCGAGTAAAACTTAAAAATATTACTGTTTAACATATAAAATAATTTGCAAACGAAAATAAATAGATATTTTCTTAAATAATTAGTAAAAATAACATTCTATATTTAAAAATAACAAAATCTGTTCCAAAATTTGATGTATACAATATGGCTATGAAAGTGTATTACAAACACTATCTATTTGTTTTTGTTAAAAAAAAGATGTAAAAACAGGTGCATAAAACTTTGTAAAGGGAAAATAAAAATTAATTTTGTTGACTTAATCAATTAAAACTACGTTTGTAAAATGAGTAAATCTAAGTTAGAATATATTTGGTTAGATGGATATCATCCAACTCAAAACATGAGAAGTAAAACTAAGATTATAGAAGATTTTAGTGGTAAATTAGAAGACTGTCCGTTGTGGTCATTTGATGGGAGCTCTACAAAACAAGCAGAAGGTAATTCATCCGATTGTTTACTTAAACCTGTAGCTTGTTATCCAGACCCAGTTAGAGAAAATGGATTTCTAATAATGACAGAGGTTCTCAACTCTGATGGCACTCCTCATGAATCAAATGCTAGATCTAAAATAGATGATGATGATAATGACTTTTGGTTTGGGTTTGAACAAGAATATTTCATTATGGATGTTCAAACACAGCTACCATTAGGTTTCCCAATGGGTGGATATCCTGGCCCACAAGGTCTTTACTATTGCTCTGTTGGCGGAAGAAATACTCATGGAAGACATCTAGTTGAAGAGCATGCTGATATATGTATCGAAGCTGGAATAAATATAGAAGGAATAAATCAAGAAGTTGCTTCAGGCCAATGGGAGTTTCAACTATTTGCAAAGGGAGCAAAAAAAGCTGGTGATGAAATGTGGGTTGCTAGGTACATACTAGATCGATTAACTGAAGATTATGGTTATTATATTGAATATCATCCAAAACCAATTAAAGGGGATTGGAATGGATCTGGTATGCATGCTAACTTCTCAAACACTCTTTTAAGAACATGTGGCTCAAAAGAAACATATGAAAAAGTATGTGAAGCTTTCAGACCAGTAAGAAAAGAACATATAAATGTGTATGGTGAGTTTAATGATCAAAGATTAACAGGTTTGCACGAAACAGCGTCAATTGGAGATTTTAGTTATGGAGTTTCAGACAGAGGAGCTTCAATAAGAATCCCTATCATTACTGTTGAAAATGGATGGAAAGGATGGTTAGAAGATAGAAGACCGGCTTCAAATGGAGATCCTTATAAAATTGCAGGAAGAATTATCCAAACAGTGAAGTCTGCGAATATCAAATAAAATTAAAAACAATATAGATTATATAGCCGGCTAGTAAGATTAACCCCTTTAGTCGGCTTATTTTTTTCCCTATTAAGTACAATCCCATAATTATTGAAAATAATATCATAATAAATAAACTAATTTCACCAGTTATAGAAGCTGAATTTTGTTGTAAAGGTTGGATTAATGATGTAATTCCAATAACTGCAAAAATATTGAAAATATTTGACCCTATTAAATTACCAATAGATATACTATTTTGATTTCTTACAGCTGCAACAATTGATGTAACAAGCTCAGGTAATGATGTCCCAAATGCAACAATTGTTATCCCAATAACAAATTCGGAAACACCCATATATTTAGCAATACAAATAGCATTATTAACAAAAATATCTGAGCCAAAATACAAACCAACAGACCCTAAAACAAAAAACAATAGAGTAGTTAAAATTCCTTTTTCTACAAAATCATCTTCGACATCTTGACTTTTGTCATATTTAAAAGAAAATAAAAGAAAAATCAATAAGCCTAATACTAATAATAAGCCATCTGTAAAACTTATATTACCATCATATAAAAGAATGGAAAACAATAAAGCAGATATAAGCATAAACCAAGCAGAAAATACATATTTACTTTTTTCAACAATAATAGGCTTAACTAGAACTGTTAAACCAAGAACTAATCCAATATTTGCAATATTAGAACCAATTACATTACCAATTGCTAAACCTGTAGCACCATCAAATGTAGCCTGTAAGCTAACCATTAATTCAGGTGCAGATGTACCAAATGAAACTATAGTTATACCAACAACAAAAGGAGAAATATTAAACTTTTTAGCAATAGAAATAGCACTCTTAACTAAAAATTCACCACCAGAAATCAGCAATAAAAGACCTAAAATTAATAAAAGTGTATTAGTCCACATGATTACTTGAGTCTTCTTTTTTATCTACAAAAGGCTTATGAATATCTTCTGTGGCAGCTTGTTTAATGTCATCTTGAATCTGCTGAGACGCATCTCGCAACTGCCTCATTCCTCTACCAAAAGTTCTAGCTATTTTAGGAATGCTCTTAGAACCAAAAAAAAGAAGTACAATTAAAAAAACAAAAATAAGCTCTCCAGCACTAATTCCTTCAAGAAATAAGAAATGGAGTTTTAATTTCATTATGCTTTTAATTTGTTTTTAGATAAATCTACTACTAAAGGAGTAGCAATAAATAAAGATGAATAAGTTCCAACTACTACACCAATCATTAATGCAAAAGCAAAACCTTTAATAGATTCACCACCAAATATAAAAATAGTCAATAATACTAGAAAGGTACTTAATGAAGTATTTATTGTTCTAGAAAGTGTACTATTTAAAGCTCTATCAACAACTTGAATACTTGATGATTTTTTATGTAGAACAGAGTACTCTCTAATTCTATCAAAAACTACCACAGTATCATTGATTGAATAACCAACTACTGTTAATATAGCAGCAATAAATGCCTGATCTATTTCCATTGAAAATGGAACATAATTGTATAATATAGAGAATAACCCTAGAACGACAAGAACATCATGGAACATAGCTATTAATGCACCTAAACCAAATTGCCATTTTCTAAATCTATATGCGATATANATAAAAATAATAAATAAAGAAAAAGCAATTGCTAAAAGAGAATTATTAATAAACTCCTTTGATATCTGTGTGCCTACACCTCTAGAAGATTTAATGGAATACTCAGATGCACCAACAATATTATCTTCTGGATTACTATCTACTTGGAACCCTAACTCATTGAAAGCCGTTTCTATTGAAGCATCTACTTCACTGTTATTCTTATCATATTTNGTAGTAATCTCTAAATTATAATCATTATTAACCGTTTTAACCTCAGGCTCNACCTCATTACCNTTATCATCTATACAGTTTTTTGCAATAAACGTTTTAACTTGAGATTTATCAATCTTTTCGCCAAATTCAACTCTGTACATTCTACCACCAGTAAATTCAACACTTTTATCAACTCCTTTNGTAACTAAAGAATAAACACCAAATGNAATAATTAAAGTAGAAAAAACNTAAAATATTTTTCTCTTTTTCAAAAATTCTATAGTTGTTCCAGTAAAAAGACCATCTGTAATNTTTCTTGAAAAACTAATTTCTCTCTTGGAATCCATTAGATAAGAAAGTATAAGTCTTGTAATAAAAATAGAACTAAAAAGAGATGTAAATACNCCTATAATTAAAGTTGTAGCAAAACCTTGAATTGGACCTGAACCAAAATAAGCTAAAACAACTGCTGTTAATAACGATGTTACATTAGCATCTATAATAGCAGAATAAGCATGTTTGTAACCATCTTGAATAGCTAGTTTGATTCCTTTTCCATTTTTCAATTCTTCTCTTACTCTTTCATAAATAAGAACNTTAGCATCCACAGACATACCAATGGTTAATACCAAGCCTGCAATACCTGGGAGTGTTAATGCNGCTCCAAGNGAAGCAAGTGTGCCGATTATAAAAAATACATTAGCTATTAAAGCAACATTAGCAACCCAACCAGCTCTCTTGTAATAAAAAATCATATANAATAATACCAAGATAAAAGCAAAAACAAATGACCATAACCCAGAATTAATATTTTCCTCACCTAGTGAAGGCCCTACAATAGCTTCATCAGAAATCTTAGCGGGAACAGGAAGAGAACCAGCCTTTAATATATTGGCTAAATCTTGTGCTTCTTCTATAGTTTCAAAACCACCAGAAATCTCAGTGTTACCTCCAGTAATTTTTTGTCNAATNTAAGGAGAAGAAAAAACTTGATTATCTAAAACAATTGCTATTATATTACCCACTTTATCTTCTGTCCATCTTGCCCATTCATCAGAAATNTTTGAATTAAAAGATAAAGAAACAGAAGGCTTAGACCTTTCATCAAAACTTTGAAAAGCATTNACTACATCCTCCCCATTAATTCTTGGNTCACCAGTTGTAGGGATTTCAATTGCCATTAAAGTATGACCAAGCGTAGTCCCTTGTGAAGTAGTGTATTCTTCAACATCTTTTGTCCATAAAAATTTATACTTTCTAAAATCAAAAATATCTTTTCCTTCATTTCTAATTAATTTTCCAATTTCAAAAGTGTCGCTTTCAGCAGCAACACCAATAAATGGACTATTGCCAGAATGAATAAATGTTAAACCATTTAAAATAGTACCACTTGCTAACATAATAGAATCTTCAACAGCTTTTTCAAGAGCTCTTTCTTCCATTAAGGAGTCATTAACAGACTTCTCTAAGTTGTAAGCAAATAACTGATCTTCATTTAATTTACTTAAAGAATCTTCAGAAATTTCATTAAAGGTCAGAGTTGAATCTTCTTCAATTTCTTTGGAAATAGAATTATTTAATAATAAAAATTCATCTGTCCAATCNTCGTGAGCACCATCCCAAAACTCAAGACTTGCAGTAGACTCTAATAAATTTCTAACTCTTTTTTTATCTTTAGCACCNGGAAGTTCTATTTGTAATCTTCCAGAAACAGCTAATTTTTTAATAGATGGCTGACTAACACCAAATTTATTAATTCTTGACTCAATAATTCNTTGTGTTTTTTGAATAGCATCNGCACTTAACTGCTTTANAGTTTCAATAATTACATCATTTTTATTCTTGCCTTTTGTCTTTTCAATTGAATTAACATCCATATAATCTTTAAGACCATTGTTGAAAAAAACCATTGGTTTGTCAGCATATAAATCTTGATAATGCTTATAAAATAAATCAATGAAATCACTAGGATCAGCATCAGTCTGAGTAGTTCCTGATTTAAAATCAATTNAAGCTAAATTGTAAGGCTTTTTAAAAGAAANCTTAGAAGANTTACCAGCAAAATTTCTTACTAAATCCTCTATAGANACTTCTAAAGCAACACTCATACCACCTTGAAGGTCCAATCCTAAACCAAGTTCTTGATCTTTACACCTTTTATAATCTAAATCCAATATAGGATAAGATGGATCATTAGCTTTCTTGGCCAAAATAGTTTGTTCATAATAAGAAATAATTTGTTGCTTTTCCTTATCGTTCCCAATAGTTAANNTCTCATTAGTTTCAGGATGAATGAATTCAATAGCCTCTCTAGCTAAAGAATCGTATTTTTCTTCNGCAAGTTGATGAATATCTGTCTCAAAAGCTCTAGTTACCCATGAAAAAGACAACTGATATAAACAAGCTAAAATTAGTAGGATAGTGAATACCCATATAGCACTTCTATTTCGCATTAAAATATTTTTATAATGTTAACAAACATAAAATTAAGGCCGCAAATATAAAATTTCAATTGGTTATTACCAACAAATCCTTAACAAGTTCATATTGTTANACTTNTTGAATCCAAAACCTAATCTATTATTAGAAATAAACATGTATATAAATAACTAGCAATTAGCTGTATATTGGCAACGAAAANGACTTTGATACGTTTCAACTGTAAATAAATAAATGAGGTATTTTTTATTAATATTATTAATGTCATTGGCAATTCAATACAGATGCCAAAATTCACATTTAAAACAAGATAATTTTATTGAAGTTATTGAAAATAATGACACATTATTAAATCCTTGGACAGGTGGATTTAATGCAGTTCAGATATCTACAATTAATCTTAATAATGATTCTCTTAATGACCTTTTCATATTTGATAGAACTGGTGATAAGGTTCTTACATTTATAAATGATGGAGTTAATTTCAATTATTCCCCTGAATACGAAAAAAAATTTCCTAATGAATTAAGAAATTGGGTAATTTTAAGAGATTTTAATGGAGATAATAAAAAGGATATATTTTGTTCTGTTTCTGGTGGTATAGGAGTTTGGGAAAACTCTTCAATTGGTAATGAAATCTCTTTTTTAGAAAAAAGTTTTTATCACCCTTCACTAAATTCCCAAGTACCTTATATATTATCTCAACAATACAGTTCCTATACAAATATTTATGTTGCTAATTCTGACATCCCTGACATTAATGATATTGATGGAGATGGAGATCTTGACATACTTACTTTTGGAGTAGTGGGTAGTAGGTTAGAATATCATCAAAACTTGTCCGTAGATTCTGGATATGGAAAAGATAGTTTGATTTTTGAATTAAAAAATAGTTGTTGGGGACATTTTAGTGAATCTGGATTAACCAATACATGTACTTTATTTGACACTTGCTCTACAAATGTTTCCAATCCACAAAGCCCAGTAATTAACAATAAAAACCAAATCAAACACAGTGGATCAACTGTGCTATCCTTAGATTTAAATGATGATGGAGTTAAAGATTTAATTTTAGGAGATGTTTCATTCAGTAACTTAGTAGCTCTATACAATGATAATTTAGGAGTCAATATGAATACTTCTTTTGTAAGTCAAGACTCTACTTTCCCAAGTAATTCTGTTCCTGTAGATATATATGTATACCCTGGTTCTTTTTATGAAGACTTAAATAATGACGGCAATAAAGACCTTATAGTTTCTCCCAATTCTGACAATGAAACATTAAATAGTGAAAGTATGTGGTATTATCAAAATGCAGGTACAAACTCTTCTCCAATTTTCTATTTGCAAAACAAAGGAATTATACAAGACAATACTATTGAAATGGGTCGAAGCGCTAGACCTATATTAGTAGATATAAATAATGACCAATTAATGGATTTAATAGTTACAAATTTTGGTGAATTTGACTTAAGTGTTCCTATACATCACACTGCATTTATAAAATCATATATAAATACTGGAACAAATAATTCTCCTGTATTTACTAAAACATCCGATAACTTTCAAAATATTTCAACTATTATAAATGAAATTTGTCTACAACCTACTTTTGGAGATTTAGACAGTGACGGAGATTTAGATGCTATTGTTGGTGATTTTGCTGGAAATCTTCATTATTTTGAAAACAACTCTACCCCCTCTAACCCAATGAATTTATCGCTTTCCAATTCTCCACTTCAAAATCAATTCAATAATATTTTTGATGTTGGTTATTGTGCACATCCAGTTTTAATTGACATTGATAATGATAATGATTTAGACTTAATTGTTGGTGAAACTGTAGGTAATTTAAACTTCATTGAAAATATTGGAGACTCTCTAAACTTTAGCTTTGATTTAAACTCAGAAACATTTGGAGGGGTAAATGTTTCTCAGTGGTGGACTAATATTGGTTCTAGCACCCCTTTTTTCACAAATGAAAATAACGAACTTATACTTTATGTTGGAAGCGAAAGAGGAACTATTTTCAAATACAATAACATTACAAATAACCTAAATGGTAATTTTAACTTGTTAGATAGTTCCTATCAAGATATTAATTTAGGCCCTAATTCATCACTTGCAATTGCAGATTTAAATAATGACTCCATGCCTGATTTTATTATAGGCAATAAAAGAGGTGGCCTTTCATTATTTAAAGGTATTTCTGATACTACAGCCACATATATTAATAAATATGAAATAGAAAAAAGATTTAAAATTTATCCCAACCCAGTAAAAAACATATTAAACATTAATATTCGAGAACCTAATTTATATACAATTTACAATGTAACTGGACAAAAAGTTCAAACCGTTTATTGTAAATCTTTAATAAATGTCAGTAAACTTGAAAATGGAGTTTATTTTTTAGTTTTTAAATATGGGGGTAAGCCTTTTGTAATGAAATTTATAAAATGAAAAAACAATTTAAATCTCCAATAGTTTTTATTGATGATGATTGTATTTTTTGCAATTTCTGGGGAAACTATATTACAAATAATGACAAATCAAATAGCATATATATAAGCATCCCGTCATCTGACTTATTTAAAGAAGCAATGGAAAAACATTCCAATTTGCCAAATCCAGAAGAAACAATAATACTATACTATAAAGAGGAAATTTTCACAAAATCTAATGCTGTAATTAAAATTGCTTTAATTATGAAAAGCTGGTATGCCTGCTTGGCCATAGCTTACATAATTCCAAGAATAATAAGAGACAAAGCATATGATATTATTGCTAAAAGAAGAAAATCAATATTAAAAGATGAATGTGTTATTAACGATTTAAGAAAAAAAGAGAAGTTTATTACATAAAAAAAGCCTCCATTAAGAGGCTTTAAAATTAAATTTATAAAAATATATTTATGAAACTGCAGTCAATGCATCATTCATATTCCTAACAGCGTCAGCACTTTTCGCAAATAATTCTTTTTCACTATCATTCAAATCTAAATCGATGATATTTTCCCAACCATTTTTACCTATTATAACTGGGACTCCAATACAGATATCTTTTTGTCCATATTCACCATCTAAATAAACTGAACAAGGAATAATTTTCTTTTGATCATTTAATATACTATCCACCAAGTAAGCAACTGCAGCCCCAGGAGCATACCAAGCAGATGTACCTAACATTCCTGTTAAAGTTTTACCACCTACCATAGTATCTGCAGCAACTTTATCTAAATCTGATTTTTCAAGCATATCGCTTATTCTTATACCATTATATGAAGCTAATCTAGTTAAAGGAATCATTGTGGTATCACCATGACCACCTATTACCATACCGTGAATATCATTTGATGGACGATTTAATGCAAGAGAAAGGTAGGTTTTAAATCTAGCACTATCTAAAGCTCCACCCATACCAATAATTCTATTTTTAGAAAGCCCTGTTTCTTTTAAAGTTAAATAAGTCATTGTATCCATTGGATTAGAGACAATAACAATTACAGCATTTGGAGAGTGCTCCAAAATATTTTGTGAAACTGTTTTAACAATCCCAGCATTAACGCCAATTAATTCTTCTCTAGTCATCCCAGGTTTTCTTGGAATACCACTAGTTATAACCACAACATCACTGCCTGCAGTTTTAGTATAATCGTTTGTACTTCCAACAATTTTAGTATTAAAACCTAATAATGAAGAAGTTTGTGTCATATCTAGAGCCTTACCTTCAGCAAAATTTTCTCTGATATCTAATAATACAACTTCGCTAGCAATTCTTTTATAAGCAATTGCATCTGCACAAGTTGACCCTACATTACCTGCCCCTACAATAGTAACTTTCATNATTTTATGTTTTTGAATTATTTCTGCGAAAATATAAAATTCAATATCTTTAAAAGATGTTTTTGAGATTTTTTAATTNAGATTTTTAAAATTTTAAAANTTTTANAATTATTANCCTTATAAAAAGCAACCATAATAAATTAATGCGTTAAAATAAAATGAAGTCTGCAGATGATAATATCGTTTATCTCATTGAAAAATGTAAAGAAAATGATAGGCTATCTCAGAAAATCATTTATGAAAAATATTATGGTAAAATGATGGGTGTTGCATTAAGATATTTTAATAACTCAGATATTGCAAGAGATATTGTTCAGGANAGTTTCATAAAAATTTTCAAAAAAATTGATCAGTTTAAGGGCGGAAAAAACTTTGAGGGCTGGATTAAAAGAATAGTTGTAAATCATTCTTTAGATCAATTAAGAAAAAATAAAAATATATACTTTGTTTCTGACGAGACNATAAAAAATATTTCAGAAGAAAAAGAAGAAGACCTATCAAATTATAAAAATTTAAAAATAAGTGATGTTATAGAAGCTGTTCAGCAACTAAGTAGTGGTTATAGAACTGTATTTAATTTATACATATTTGATGGACTTACTCATAAAGAGATAGCAAAATCACTAAATATCAGTGAAGGAACTTCAAAATCCAATTATTTCAAAGCAAAAAGTAAACTAAAAGAAATTTTATCAAAAAAAAACAACCTTGAATAACCAGCCTAAATATGATATTTTTGAAAAGTTCATTCAAGACAAAATGAATGATTATTCTAATGAATATGGCAAGTCATGGGAAGAAATAAATACTGCACTAAATAATTCAAAAAANCCTTCNAATAAAAANCCAATAATAATTNCTCTANCTACAATATTNGTGGTNNTTTCATTAAGTTCANTACTTTATTTNAAATCCAATAATGNAAACANTATAAAGNCTGAAAACANAATAGAACTAAAAGATTCTACAATTCATAAAAGCAATAANATAATTNTAAATAATTCAATAATTGANANTGGNNTTAATTCTAAAAAAATAGAAAAAAAGAANANTCAAGAAAAAAGCAGAAAAAATGCAACCAAAATCANCATAAAAGAAAANCTGCCTAAANCTTTAANTGANNTNGANNTAGNNGATANAANCANAGAANNAAAATTAATTATTATTGATTCTAATGAAAATAANATTACNCCAAAATTAGNTNTACATAAATTTAAAATAACTTCAAATAAATCAATTGG
>PBJU01000012.1 GCA_002721285.1 Crocinitomicaceae bacterium | reverse complement strand
TTTTTGAATATTTCATACAACTTAATATCGCATTCAGAACTTACATTGGAGATATTTAATACGATTGGGCAAAGCTCAACAGATATAGTTACCATTTATAATGCCAATAAAGGAACTTATAAACTAGATGTATCCAACTTACCTATTGGCACTTATTTTCTTAAATGTAACTCAAACAACAATAGTAAAGTGACAAAATTTACTATTGTTAGATAGTCAATAATTTAAAATAATATAACAAGATGAAGAAATTTAAATTTTCAGTTCTATTTATTTTTCTAATAAGTATTTCATGGGCCCAGAACGAAACCAATAGAGGATATAAAGTAAAAGTAGGAGATCAATTACCAGAGATTTCTTTAAATATGCTAAATGGTGAAAACTGGACAAATAAAGATTTTGAAAACAAAGTAGTAGTCATTCAATTCACAGGTTCTTGGTGTGGGGTTTGTAAAAGAGAGATGCCTCACTTAGAAAAAAGAGTCTGGCAAAAGTTTAAAAATGAAGATTTTATTCTTATTGGAATTGACATAAAAGACACCAAAGAAAAGGCAGAAGCATTTGTTAAATTAACAGGTGTAACCTATCCAATTGCTCATGATCCAGAAGCTTCTATTTTTTCTCAATTTACTCTAGCTGGAGCAGGAGTTACCAGAAACATAGTGGTGAATAAAAAGGGGGAAATTGTTTTTTTAACAAGACTTTTTGATGAAAAAGAATTTGAAAGTATGATAGCTAAAATTAAGGAATTAATCTAGTACTATTTCTCATTTCTTCAACTCCAATCGTTGCGTTTACAACACACATAATTGCCAAAAAGCTAGCTAATGTTCCCCCAATTACTGGAATAAAGAAACATATAGAAAAAACAGAACCTACACCGCTTGCAAAACCCTTATTTTTCCTTACAAATAGCACGCTTTCTCTTAGGGATAGTTTGTGTCTTTCATTACTGTAGTCCATAAATGCAAACCCGTAGAAATAAGAGGAGATTAAAAAGTTACCTAAAATTCCAATAATCCAACCAATTACTGGAATAAGACTTGCAAGTAAAAATACAAAAGAGAAAAAGGATTGAATTATCATATTTCTTATTGCAAGAATTACGGCTCTAATAATGTCTTTTATTAATTGCTTTAAGTGAAATTTTGTTTTTTCACCAGTAATGATTTCAGCTGTTTTTTCAGAAAGAAAAGTAAAAACAGGGGAGAGTATAATAATAGTAAAATAACCTCCAACTAATGCAAAGACATATACAAATACTATTTTAGACACTACCCAAACAGTCCAATAAATAATACCATTTAAAAAGCTTAACCACCAAGAGTCGATGGCACTTTCTGAAAACAAAAGAGAGGATATACAGTCATTTATTTGACCAGAAAAATAATCCACTACTTTAATGCCTAATACAAACAAGATTAAGTTTAATAAAAGCGGGAAAAGATAAAAATAAGATAGTTTATTTTTAGCAATAAATTTAGTTGCTTTACCNTANCCTTTAAAGCCTTCTTTAAATGTTTTGAAGTAATTTTTAAACATGAAATTTGCAGATTACTTTCCTATGTTAATTTAAAAATTAAAATCTAAAGATATGTTAATTTATATTGATTTTAATATTTGGGTTTACTTTCATTAAATCGTTTATAAAATCCATTTTGTCTTTTGGNGAAATTATTAATTCATCAAATTTTCCATGTTTAATTAAAATTCTGTCAAAAGAAGGTGCTGGTGATGAAATTATACTTTTAGTTTTAGATATTTCTTTTATTAGATTTATGTCAATTGGACGATAAGAAAAAACGCCACATCTAATTTTTAAGGAGGTATTTTCAATGGTATAAAAAGTGTTTAAAAAAAGATGTACTATAAAAGTAAAAACNACTGTTTCAAAGGCTATTAANCCTNTTGTTTTTTCATTTATTTCCCCAACAAATAAGTTGGGTAAGACAGGTAAATAAAAAACTAAAAACACAAAAATTAGTAATCCATAAGATACTTTGGAGTNGTATTTTTTAATCATATAATTAATATAAGCATAAAATAAGATAAATAAATTTTTCTATTGCTTCATAAAAGTTCTTACACCATTTTTATCATGTATATCTCCATAAGTAATATTAGGGGCTTTATCAAGAGCTTTTATATTCTTTCTCTGTCTACCAATTCCAGGGGGAGTTAATTTTGAATTGATAATCCTCATATCAAGTTGTGTTTTTAGAGAATCAAAAATGTCTAAATAACCACTATCACCACTTAAATTATTTAGCTCTTTTTTATCATACTTGTGATCGTAAAGTTCATACGAAAATTGATCCTCCTCTTTCCATTTTGTAATTCTGTATCTTTCTGTTTTTATAGAATATCCGTTTCTCCATTTAGTTAAAGCACTTTTTCGAATAGTATTTTCACTATTTCTAAATAAAGGAACTAAACTTTTTCCAACTACATGATCTGGTGTTTCAATTCCTGTTATTTCCATTATGGTGGGGTAAATATCAATTAACTCAACAGGGTTAGATGATGACAAACCAGCTTTATTACTAATTCCTGCTCCAGCAAAGATCAAAGGAACTCTTGTAGCATTATCAAAAAGTGTCTGCTTTTGCCAATGGCCATGTTCTCCCAGGTGATAACCATGATCGGAAGTAAATACTACTAAGGTATTTTCGGCTAATCCACTTTGTTTTAACTTATCTAATATTCTACCTACCTGCGCATCAACAAAAGAAGTTGTAGCGTAATAAGCTTCTTTAATTTCTTTAGCTAATAATGTATCTAAATTGATTTGATTTTTTTTAGCTCTAATTGATTTGGCTGCAGATAGAGGTAAAGTCGTTAAATATTCATCAGAACTCTCATCAATTTCTATATCTTCTCTCTTATATAAATCAAAATATTTTTTAGGCGCCACATATGGCGTATGTGGCCTATACATGCCTACTGCTAAAAAGAAATTTTCACCAGTTTTTGCAAATTCATCTAAATACTCAATTGCTTTAGTGGCTCCAATTCCATCTGTTTGTTCTTCGTCTTTACCTTCAGCAGCTAACCAACTTAAAGTTCCTCCATATCTTCTAGGGGACAATGTGTTAATCTTGTATTCTTCCCTTTTATCTCTTCCATAAGGGTTAAATGTTTGATCCCATGAGTAAATATCATCACACCCCGAAGTGCCAATACTACTAGGGTTATCGTAATGAAAAATCTTCCCAATCCTAACGGACTGATATCCTTGTTGCCTAAATCTCTGTCCTAAAGTAACAACATCAGGAACAGCACTTCTTAGGTATATATTATTAGCAATAATATTTGTTTGATCAGCATACATTCCGGTCATAAAAGAAGCCCTTGATGGACCGCATAATGGATATTGATTATGTACATTTTTAAAAACAATTCCTTTACTTCCAAGATTATCAATATGAGGACTTTTGACAGTAGAATTCCCATAAATTCCTAAATCACAATTTAAATCATCAGCAATAATAAAAAGTACATTTAGCTTATTGTTTTTTGATTGTCTTTTAGTTTGATTGTCTTTGCAACCACACATTAAAGTAGCGATAAATAAAATAGATATAAATAAGATGTTTTTCATTCTAAGCATAAAATTAGCATAAGAGCTATTAAAAAAAGCACTTTTAATTACATTTGCCGTCTTTAAAATTAACAATTTATTATGTGTGGTATAGTTGGAGCTTTTGAATTAAAAGAAAATAGTGAAAAACTAAGAAGTAAAGTCCTAGAAATGTCTAGAAGAATTAGACATAGAGGACCAGATTGGAGTGGAATACATAGCTCTGAAAATGCTATTTTAGCTCACGAAAGGTTAGCAATAGTAGATCCAACTTCAGGAAAGCAGCCAATTTACTCTAAGGATAAAAAGATAATTCTTGCTGCTAACGGAGAAATTTACAATCACCGTTTATTAAGAAAAGAAATCTCAGATTATGATTTTTCAACAGGATCTGATTGTGAAGTAATTCTTGCACTATTCAAAAAGAAAGGAGTTGACTTTATAGATGACCTTAATGGAATTTTTGCATTTGCAATTTATGACGAAAATAAAGATGAATATTTAATAGCTAGAGACCATATGGGAATTATTCCCTTGTATATGGGTTGGGATAAAAAGGGAACTTTTTTTGTTGCTTCTGAACTAAAGTCTTTAGAGGGTTTTTGCGATAAAATTGAATTATTTCCACCAGGACATTACTTAAGTAGCAAAGAAGGAAAATTAATAAAATGGTACAAAAGAGATTGGGAAAATTATGACAATGTTTCTAACAATTCAACAGAAATTGACCATCTTCGAAATGCACTTTCTAAAGCTGTAAAAAGACAATTAATGTCTGATGTACCTTATGGTGTTTTGCTTTCAGGAGGATTAGATTCTTCCATCACTTCTGCAGTTGCAAAAATTTATGCGGATAAAAGAATTGAATCTAACGATCAAAAGGCTGCTTGGTGGCCAACATTACATTCTTTTGCAGTTGGATTAGAAGGCTCCCCAGATTTAAAAGCAGCTAAAAAAGTAGCAGATTATATTGGTACTGTTCACCACGAAATAATATTTACCATTCAAGAAGGAATAGATGCAATAAGTGATGTTATTTATCATTTAGAAACCTATGATGTTACTACAATAAGAGCATCTACTCCTATGTTTTTAATGGCTAGAGTAATTAAGTCAATGGGTATTAAAATGGTACTTTCTGGGGAAGGTTCTGATGAAATTTTTGGAGGATATCTATATTTCCACAAGGCACCCAATGATAAAGAATTTCATAATGAAACAGTTAGAAAATTAGATAAACTACACCAATATGATTGCCTAAGAGCTAACAAAGCGCTTGCTGCTTGGGGAATAGAAGGTCGAGTTCCGTTTTTAGATAAAGAGTTTATGGATGTTGCTATGTCTATTAATCCAAAAGATAAAATGATTAGNGAACAAAGAATGGAAAAATGGGTGCTAAGAAAAGCCTTTGAAGATTTACTGCCAAAAGAAGTTGCATGGAGACAAAAGGAACAGTTTTCTGATGGGGTAGGATATAGCTGGATTGACACGCTAAAAGAAATGGTAGAAAATGAAATTAGTGATGAAATATTTACTAATGCCTCACAAAAGTTCCCAGTAAACCCACCTATGAATAAAGAAGAATATTATTATAGAAATATTTTTGAATCACACTTCCCATCTAAGGCAGCAGCTGAGTCTGTTCCATCTGTTCCATCTGTTGCTTGCAGTAGCCCAGTAGCATTAAAATGGGATGCTTCATTCCAAGGAAAAAATGACCCATCTGGTAGAGCAATAGTTACTCACCAAGAGAGTTATTAATTCCTAATCAAAATATGGATTAATAATTAGACTTTATTAAATTTAGTCAAAACAATTCCTTTGACTAAAAAGAAAAAACTTGCTATTGCAGGAGCATCTGGTTTTATAGGTAGGTGGTTTATTGAAACTTACAAGAATCATTATGATATTATTGCTCTTTCTAGAAAAAAAATAGAGAATAATAACAATGATGTTGAATGGAGGACGGTAGATTTGTTTTCTATTTCAAGTAGTAGTGAAGCTCTTAAAGGAGTAGATTACGCTCTTTATTTGGTTCATTCAATGCAACCTTCTACAAGATTAAACCAAGGCAGTTTTGAAGACACTGATTTACTTCTAGCCGATAATTTTTCAATAGCAGCTGAAGAATGTAAATTAAAACAGATTGTTTATGTTGGAGGAATCCTCCCAAAAGATGATAAAAATATTTCCATGCATCTTCGTTCTAGATATGAAGTAGAACAGGTACTTGGTTCAAGGCAAACACCACTTACCGCTATTAGAGCTGGAATTATAATTGGTCCAGGAGGATCCTCTTTTAATATTGTTCAAAAGCTAGTAAAAAACCTTCCTATTATGGCTTGTCCTAGTTGGACTAAGTCTAATAATCAACCTGTAGATTTAATTACATCAATGGCGGCTATAAATGAAGTAATGGGAAATAAAAAATTTTTTCATAAACACATTGAGATAGGAGGAAAAGAAGTAGTTACCTATATGAAAGTACTTCAATTAACTGCTAAATATATGAATAAGAAGAGATGGATTTTTTCCATTCCATTTTTTTCACTTGGAATGTCAAAATTATGGGTTGGGTTATTTAGCGGATCTAGCTCGAATTTTGTATCACCACTTATTGAAAGTCTTCGTCATGATATGACTTTAAAAGACGATTCTTTTATGCAGCAACTACCAACCTTCCCCTTATCGGAAACTATAATTAAGGCATTAGANGTAAAAATTCAAATTCCTGAAACACCTATTGGAACCATTATTCAAAAAGATAAAAACACCGTGAGAAGTGTTCAGCGTATTGCAAACCCTAGCAAGAAATCTTCAAAATGGGTAGCGGAATCTTACCCAATATGGCTGAGTAAAATGTTTGGTAAAATTATTGATGCAGAAGAAAAAGGTAAAGTGATTAAATTTAAATTATTAGGAATTTGTCTATTGCAGTTAGAGTTTGTAGAAAACAGAAGTGATATAAATCGTCAACTTTTTTATATTACTGGAGGGTTTTTAACCAAACGAACTAACCGAGGCTGGTTAGAGTTTAGGTCCATATTAAATGGAAGTTATATAATAACCGCAATTCACGAATTTGTTCCTAGATTACCATGGTTTATTTATAGATTTACTCAAGCAAAAGGGCATCTTTACGTAATGAAAAAGTTTGAAAAACACCTTTCTAAATTAGATTAACACAAATGGGAAGAGCTTTATTTATGGCATTATTGTTTCTATGTAAATTTTGCTTTTCTCAATATGAAAAGGACTCTTCTTTCAAAAGACATATTCTGGACTTTGAGAATTTTATTAAAAAGGTAGAGGAAAACTTTGTAGATGACATAGAAATTGAAAGGTTGATCTTAAGCGCAAAAAAGCAAACTATTCAATCTTTAGATCCTTATAGCAAATATTACACAAAAGAAGAGTCGCAAGAAAGAAATAAAACATGGAAAGGAATTAGCTATGCAGGTATTGGAGCCACTTTAATTCAAACAAATATGGGAGTAATGATTTATTCTATTANGAAAGGNTATGGTGCAGAAAAGAAAGGACTTCAACCAGGAGATATTATTTATAAAATCCATGATTCTATTTGCTTGAATTTAAAATTAAATAATGTAATTAAATTACTAAAAGGCCCACCAAATACAGAAGTTGAAATTACTGTAAAAAGAGATGAGCTTTATAAGTTTGAAAAAATTGTAAGACAAAACATCATAAGTCCTTCCATTTCATTTTCAGATACGATTGGTAATAATATTGGATTAATTAAGATAGATCAGTTTCTTAGAGGTTCTGGACAACTATTCAGAGACAAATTAGAACTATTAATTTCTAAAGGAGCTACTAAAATAGTTCTTGATTTAAGAGGAAATAGAGGGGGATTAGTAAATGAAACAGTTATGGCTTTAAGTGCTATTTTGAAAAAAGGTACTATAATATATGAGCTTAAAAGCAATGATTTAAAGTCTAACTACATTGACAGCACAAATCTAGAACCTATTTCAACTACCATTCCATTAGTGCTATTAGTAGATAATAAAACAATTTCTTCTGGTGAAATTTTTTCTGGAGCGCTTCAAGATCTAGATAGAGCAGTATTAATAGGCCAAAACACTTTTGGAAAAGGCTTGGTTCAAGGCACTAGGTTTTTTGAAGATGGTTCAAGTATTTATATTACAGCAGCTAGGTATCATTTACCTTCTGGAAGATGTATTCAAAAAAAGAATTACAATAAAAATTACAACTTGGATTTACCTTCAAATTTAACNAACAATAAAATCTTTTTTTCACNTAANAAAAGGCCTCTTAAAAATGCTAATGGCGTATCTCCAGAAATTAAATTAGNGCATAAAAGTGAGGAACCGAAGATTTTTCAAGTAATTGAAAAAACTACATTGCCGTTTGATTTTGCAATAAAATGTTATAAAAATCACTATAATGATTACTCTAAAAATTGGAGAGATATTCAAATTAAATGGAAGTATTATTTGATCGAAAATAAAGATAAAATCTTATTAGAACAAGATTCTCATCTATCAGCTCTTGAATTAAAAAAGAATAGTAGAAAATGGCTAAAAAGTCTAGAAAAAACCAATCAGCTATGGCAGAAAGAGAAAGTTAAACAAATCGAAAATACTTATTTGGAGACCAGTATATTAGTAAAAGAGAAATTAATTTTATTTAATGAATTTAAACAAGGGCTTTACTTATTTAAAAGTCAATTAGACCCTTGGGTTTTAAAAGCTATAGAAATATTTAATAGTAATCAATACGATAAAATTTTAAATCCACAGTAAAAATGAAATTGGAAAAGAACAAAGTTTATGAGTTTTTAAAAAGACATAATTGGTCAATAGAATTGGAGTCTCTTTATAAAAGGTATATTTTTTCAAACTTCTCTTCAGCTATAAGCTTTATTAATGAAATTGCTAACATATCGGAAGAAAAAGATCATCATCCAAAATTAGTTAATAACTATAACATAGTTGAAGTTTTTTGGATAACTAATGATGTTGGGTACATCACTGAAAAAGATATAGAATTGGCTAAAAATTGTGATAAGACATACTTAAATTATTCAAAAAATGAAATTTAAAAAAGCAGTTTTTTTAATGGTCTTTACTTTTTATTTAGGAAGCGTAAGTATAGCCCAAAACCAAAAAAAATCAATCAAAATGAATGAATCAGAATATAACCCGCTCACAAAAGAAGAAGAACGAGTAATTGTAAATAAAGGAACTGAATACCCTTACACTGGAATATATAATAATCATTATAAAAGCGGAACGTACACTTGTAAAAGGTGCAATGCACCGCTTTATTTATCTAAAGACAAGTTTAAATCAAACTGCGGTTGGCCAAGTTTTGATGATGAAATTGAAGGAGCTGTAAAAAGGGTAACTGATGCGGATGGGTCCAGAACAGAAATTTTATGTAATACTTGCAATGGACATCTTGGGCATGTCTTTTTAGGAGAAGGTTTTACAGAAAAAAATACTCGTCATTGTGTCAATTCTATTTCATTAAATTTTACCCCTTCAGAATAATAAATATGGTATTATCTGATCCTAGCATTAAAATTATTTCTAAAAAACTAACTTTAATTAATCAAATGATTAAATTGAATAATGGTAAAGATTTAGAAAAAATTAAAGATGAATTACTAAGTATATTACAAGAAATTGATATTGAAAATCATCGATGTTTCACACCGAAAAACTAAAAGATTAAAAAACTAAAATTTTTCATATTATCAGTACTAACTTTTGGTCTGCCAACATATATTAATTCTCAGGAAGTTAGCTTTTTATTTATGGGAGATATTATGGGCCATGGCCCCCAAATAAGGTCAGCCTATATTGATTCTACTAAGGAATATAATTACGATGAGGTTTTTAGCCCCCTTAAAGAATTAATTAGCTCTGTGGATTTTGCAGTTGCTAATCTAGAAGTTACTCTTGCTGGCGAACCTTATGATGGCTATCCTAAGTTTAGTTCTCCTGATAAATTAGCAGTAGCTTGTAAAGAAAATGGAATTGATGTACTAGTAACAGCTAATAATCATTCTTGTGATAGAGGAAATAATGGAGTTATTAGAACAGTTACATCTTTAGATAGTTTAGAAATATTACATACAGGAACTTTTGCTAACGAAATAGATAGAGACAGTCTTAATTTATTAATATTAAGTAAGAACGGAATTAATGTTGGGCTTCTTAATTACACNTATGGAACNAATGGAATGCCATTTTCTTCTCCAGCATACGTTAATNTAATTGACTCTAGCTTAATAAAAAGTGATNTTGAAAAAGCAAAGGCTAAAAATATTGATAAATTAATTTTATTCATTCACTGGGGTTATGAATACAATGACTTCCCTAACACTTACCAAAAAAATTACAATGAATTTTTTAAATCTCTTGGAGTTGATGTTGTTGTTGGTTCACACCCACATGTTATTCAACCAATGGAATACCATAAAGACACCTTAACCAATAAAGAATTTTTAACTGTTTATTCTCTTGGAAATTTTGTTTCTAACCAGAGAGAAAGAAGGAAAGACGGTGGTGTAATGTTGAGAATGTCTTTCAAAAAGACTAANGAGCAGATAAGAATTAGACAAAAAAANTACATTTTAACATGGGTGCATAAATACAAAAAAGCNAATAAAAACCATTANCAAATTCTTCCTTGNGCTAAGAAAATATATGACTCTACNTATTTTAAAAATTCATCTCATTTTTCTAGTATGACTACATTNTTAGANGATTCAAGAAAACATTTANATANTAATAATATAGCAGTTGAAGAGGGTANTCCTTACCCANAATTTTATTTAAACACCATTCCACCAGAGCGAATTGAACTTAAGGCGAGTAAAAATAAAGTTAGAGCACTAAAATTAAAAAACAGAAGAAAAATGTTTTTTAGAAAAAAGAGAGGTTAAATGACTTTAAGCAAAAAAGATAAGATCATTTCTGTTTTAAAGATTTTNACTATTTATTTAATGTCATTTGGATATATATGGGTTGGAGCTAAACACTTTATAGAACCAGACTTTTTCTTAAAAATCATGCCTCCTTACCTGCCTTGTCATTTAGAGTTAGTTTATTTAAGTGGGGCTTTTGAAATTATTCTTGGCATTGGCTTACTTATTAAAAAGTATAGAAAGTTGGTTAGTTGGGGATTAATTATTTTACTTATAGCTGTTTATCCTGCTAACATATATTTAGCATTCAATACAGAACCCCAACAAGCTATAAATATTTCTCCTTTTTTAGCTTCATGGGTTCGCTTGCCTTTACAATTTGTTTTTATTGGCCTTGCTTACTGGCACACAAAATCGTAAATTCCAATTAATGATCAATTTTAAAAAAATAGTATTAATAGTATGTTACTTATATATTCCTTTTATTTTTTGTGGTCAAAACATTAATAGCCCATATTTATTAGTTCTTGGTACAGTCCAAGATGCTGGATCTCCTCATGCTGGGTGTGGAAAAAAATGCTGCGAGGATCTTTTTGAAAACCCCATTACAAGCAGAAAAGTAGTTTCTATTGGAATAGTGGATAATAAAACACAAAAAACATGGCTTATTGAAGCTAGTCCTGATTTTCCTACACAATGTAAAAAGCTTAACAATATTCTTTCTTTTAGCCATAAAGAAATGCCGGATGGTATTTTTTTAACTCATGCTCATATTGGACATTATTCAGGCTTAATGTACCTTGGAAGAGAATCTATTAATTCCAATAATGTTCCGGTTTATGCTATGACTAGAATGAAAGGTTTTTTGATTCAAAATGGACCATGGAATCAATTAATAAAAATCAATAATATTAAGATAAACAACATTGAGAATGAAGTCCCAATTGTTCTTAGTGAAAATTTATCCATAGTCCCCTTTTTAGTTCCACATAGAGATGAATTTTCTGAAACAGTCGGTTATAAAATTATAGGGCCAAATAAAACGATATTATTTATTCCAGACATTGACAAATGGACCAAATGGAATAAAAACATTATTGAGCAAATTAAACAATGTGACCTCGCAATGATAGATGGAACCTTCTATGATGAAAAAGAAGTTAATTATAGAGATATTTCAGAAATCCCTCATCCCTTTGTAGTGGAGACAATGAATTTATTTTCTGGCGAATCAGAAGAAACAAAAAATAAAATTGGTTTTATTCATTTAAATCATACCAATCCCCTGTTAAATATTGAAAGTGATGAATATAAAAGGGTGATTCAAAATGGCTTTAGCGTGGTTAAATACAATCAAAAAGTGGAGCTTTAGATTAGTAAATACTCAATAACTGGAATTAAACTCCTTTAATGGCTTTTCTTTCCAATTTATTCCTTGTTTCCACTTAGGAGCATGAACACTTACCAAATAGTTTTCTAGAATGTTTTCTAGACTTTTAGTTTTTTCAGGTAAACTATCTGATAGATTAATAAGTTCTTTTTTATCCTTTTTTAGATTATATAGAACAACTTGATTACTATCTCTAAATTTAATTAGTTTGAAGTCTCCCTTTCTTACTGCTGAATGAGCCCTTGCTATTGCTATTTTATTAACGTATGGGACATGAAAAAATATGCCTTCTACAGGTCTTTTTATTTCATTGTTTTCTTCGCCAAGTAAATTGTCTTTAAAGCTTCCACCATCTATATTTTTAAAAGTAATTTTTCCATTTGCTAAATCTACAATTGTTGGAAGAATATCCACTGACGATAAAGGAATATTGTTTTCAGATCCAGCTATAATTCCTGGACCATTAATTATTAGCGGTACTCTTACTCCTCCTTCCATAGCATCCCATTTCCCTCTACTTAAAGGGTAATTATAACTATTTTCGTATTTTTTTGCTCCGGGAATATTAGGAACACCACCATTATCAGACATATAGATTATGTAAGTGTTATTCTCAATNCCTAGGCTTTTCATTTTTTCTAATACTAAGCCTACCCCTTCATCCAAATCCTCAGTCATTGCTGCTAAACCAGGATTGTTTTGATATTTACCTTTTTCCATTTCAAGGTATTTATCTAAACTTTTTTGTCTCATTTGTAAAGATGAATGAACTGCATAATGAGAAACTTGCATATAAAAAGGCTTATTTTCTTTTACGGACCGCTCCATAAATTCATTGGCTTTGTCAGTTAGTGAAAAAATTTGTTTGGGGTCTTTGTGGACTGAAANATCCCATTGGGTTTTATTATTTACAAATCCACCTTCTTTATTTTGAGTTGCACCATCACTTTGGTCATAACCTATCGTTTCAGGATTGCTCCCCATGCCCCATTTCCCAAAGTGTGCCGTGATATATTTTGGATTAATTAGTTTTAAAGCTTTAGGAATACTTGTCAAGTTTTCATGATCTATATGGTCTGAATTCATTCCCACTCTCACTAGTGAAAGTCTTGCTGGGGTTTGTCCAAATTGAATACTGTATCTCGAAGGAGCACATACTGGGGCGGCGGCATAAGCATTGGAAAATATCATTCCTTTTGCAGCTAGTTTTTCTAGGTTTGGAGTTTGATAATAATCGCTTTTTGATAAAGAGTCATTAGCCATCATTTGAACGGATGTTCCATTCCAGCCTTGATCGTCTACAAGGATAAAAATAAAATTAGGAAATTCAGATTCTGGCTGAANAGTTAAGATTTTCTTATTGTCACTTTTACAAGATAATAGGGCAAAAAAAACAAGAGTTATAAGGACTTTTTTCATAGATCTTACATTACCCCCATTGGTGTTTTTATCGCTTTTACACCATTACATTTCTTAACTTTTTTTGTAGAGGAACATTGGTAGAATGACATTAAAAAAAAGAATAAAAAACAAAAAGAGAATATTTTTTTCTTGGTCATCACATCATAAATCTATAAAACTATATTGCATAATGCAATATTATTTATGCTATATTGTTGGATATTTAACTATTATGAAGAGTAAGTTTTTAGTTGTTTTATGTTGTTTTTTCTTTTTAAAAATAATAGTTGCACAAATTCCTTCGTATTATCAAAATATAGATTTATCTACCTCAGCAGACGCTTTAAAAGTACAATTGTCTAATTTGATAACAGGCACTCATCAAAATCAAATTCCCTACACATCTACAGCTTCTATTGACACTTGGGATGTTTTAAAAAATTCAGATTCTTATCTTTTGGACACTTCAAAAGTATATTTAGTTTATGGTTGGAACGATAATGACTCTCAATTTGAAAACGATATCACAAGAGATAAAGCACTTTCTTGTCATGGCTCTCCTTGTGATGGGTTATGGAATAGAGAACATGTTTATCCAAAATCTTTAGCATTTCCAAACCTTACTACTAATATTCCTGGTCCTGGAACAGATGCTCACAATTTGAGAGCTTGTGATTATAATACTAATTCATGGAGAGGAAATTTAGAATACGATAATGGGAGTGGAAATGCAGCACCATCTAATTCTGGTTGGTACCCAGGAGATGATTGGAGAGGAGATGTCGCTAGAATAATTATGTATATGTATACAAGATATCCAACTCAATGCCCAGCATTAAATGTTGGTAATGGCTCTGCTATTTACTCTAATAATGCTGACATTCCAGATATTTTCTTAGAATGGAATCAAATAGACTCTGTGTCACAGTTTGAAATAAGTAGAAATGAAGCTATTTATTCAGCTCAAGGAAATCGAAATCCATTTATTGATAACCCTTATCTAGCAACTTTGATATGGAATGGACCTTCTGCAGAGAATAGGTGGATAGTTAATTCAATTAATTTTTATCCAAATCAAAATTGTCTTATATACCCTAATCCTGTAAAAGATATTATTGAAGTTAAGACTAATAAGAAAATAGAAAAGATAATTTTAAGAAACGGTTATGGTCAGCAAATAAAAGTTACAAATAGCAAAAGACTTAAAGTTGAAGAGGTTCCAAGTGGAATATATTTTTTGGAGGTTTTCACTCAAGAGGGAAGATCATTTAGTAAGGTTGTTAAAAAGTAAAAGGGTTATTTTTCTTCCTTTTCTTTTTTCTTTTTCCAAAAAACTCGTTCAGGAGTTACAATTATATTTTTACTTTTTTCGTTGAGTTTTGTAATTATTGCAGGTTTACAATATCCTTTAATTATATTAACATCATATATTTCTTCAATAGTGTTNTCATAAGTNATTTCACCAAAACTAGTTTTTGTNCTTAGNTCAAACACAATAACTCCTGCTTTTTTAGAACTNTAAACTACATCCAAGTCTTTAAANGCTTTTGNNTTTTCCCTTATTTTGGATAGGCCAATAAATAACACACCNCCATAATATTTCATNCCTCTNANAAACTTGTTAAATTCATGTACAACCTCATAAGACTTAGTTTCTGTATTTACTTTAATTAGCCTACCATTTCCAGATTCTAAAACATATAATTCGTCGTTAATAATTGTAGGAGAGTGTGGCATAGCTAGTCCATCAATTATTATTTCATTAGATTCAACATCCATAANAATTCCACTTTCCATAATNTCTTTTCTCCAACCTTCTTTAGAATTAGTTGAACTTAGNGCAGTAACATATTTTGGCTTTCCNTTNTNTAANGCTAGACCATTTAANTGGCAACGATCTTCAGGCATTAATTCATCAATAAAGTAGGGTTGCCATTTTGGAATGAAGTTAGAATTGAAAGAAAAAGTACAAAGACAAGAAAATAAAGTATTAACTCCCCAAAGTTCATTATTACAAAAAGTTATATCATGAATGTCTAAAGAACTTGTGTTATATGAACCTCTAAAAACATATACTTGGTCAATTTTTTTTTCATTGTATTTTAATGAATCTACTAACTTAGTTTCACCNGNAAAAAAATGAATTTCATCTAAAGCAGCTACTGCTAGTTCATTTTCTCTAATGGCAATACCCATCGGCTTTTTAATTGGAATTGGTATTTGTTGTAGTATATTTCCATCCGTACANCCTATGATCATTAATCTGCTAGCTTGATAGGTACTAAATACTAATGAAATTTTATTATCGTGTAGGACTTTAGGTATTTCTTTATCAAACTGTATATTATATTTTGGTTCCATTAGCAAAAAAAAAGTCTCTGATTAGAGACTTTAAAAAGATTCAAAAAAAGTATCAAAATACTATTTCTTTTCAAA
>PBJU01000005.1 GCA_002721285.1 Crocinitomicaceae bacterium | reverse complement strand
ACCTCCGGCATTGGAGTGATATGGAGCATCGTTTTCCCTACATATTTTTTTCACATCTCCTGATGGATGATGAATACATGTTGCCTGAGTAACTGTTGTAGCATCAGATGCATCCCAACCAGCAAAAAAACAATTCCATGTCTTAGCGTCATTAAGTGTCATGTTATTTAACTCCAATAAAGCAAAGTCAGCAGATGTTCCGCTTGCTAATATTGTTGCCCCATTTGCGGTTTGATCGTATGGTGTTCCTGGGTCTATAGAGTTTGCTGTTGTGGCACAAGACTCTGTTCCCGGAGGGCTCTGCCAATTGAACCTAAAAGCCCAAGATCCTGTTCCTCCTCCAAGGCAGTGATTGGCTGTTAAAAAATATGGGGTTCCATCGTTACAAGTGTTGTTAACTAGTACCCCTGTACATATTCCGCTTCCACCAACAACAATCATTGCAACTGACCTTATTTCGTTATCCCACCCATTGCCTAAGGGACAATTAACATCTATATTGCAATCTCCAGAAGAGTTTAAAGCCCTAGAAAGCTTGTTTTGAACAATGTCTAAACTTCTATAGCCATGAATAACATTAGAAATAGTAAATCTTCCTTGGCCCATAACGTTTGATGGTTCAAAATATTCCACTATTATTTTTTGCCCGTGAATTAGTTCTGTTCCAAGTTCGCCGTCTGATCTGTTATTTCGATTAGTGTAGGCTCCTACTCTATTTGTTTTATTAATATCATATAAATATAGGCTTGCTCCTTCCGGTAGAAAATAGTTATTTAGAAGAATGTTGATAGTAATTGCCTCTTCACATTCAATAGCAATTTGCCAGATTCTATCCCCATTGGGAAGGGAGGTCCAAATACCAGAGTTTTGAAAAGAATAATTTACATTGTATTTATATCCAAATCTCCATGGGCTTGATTTTAGTGCGTCATTAATGGCGTCTTCATTATCAATTTTAGCTTGATTGTAGCCCGGCATAACTTTACTTGGAATATTATCTAAATTCAACTTTCCTTTCCAGCCAATTGGAACACCTAGATTAGTTGTTTGTGAATTAGATTGAAAAGAGATGGTGAAAATAAATAGTAATAAAAATAGCTTCTTCATGATCTGAGTTATAATTATCTTATGATAAAAACAAAAAATAATCTCTATCAATTTATGAATAAAAACGTTAGAATGGTCTGCTGTTGGATTTTTACGTGTTAAATAACAATTAAACTTTTGCTTTATTAAGGTAGATATATTTTACAGACACTTAAAATATTCAAANGGCTCNAAACANGAANTACACCTNTACATAGCCTTGCATGCGGTNGANCCAAANTGACTTACTATTTCTGTTTNTTTCGAATTNCACCTTGGGCATTCTATNTCTTTTTCTGCACCCATATTAGTTGGGGGTGCTATTCCATAGGCNTTAAGTTTAGATTTTGCTTTNTCNTTCATCCATTCAGTTGTCCATGGTGGATCATATTGAAANACAATTTTGAANTGCTCTACCATCATTTCTTTAAGCTTNTNTTTAATGTCAGATTGGAACCTATCCATAGCNGGGCAGCCTGAATAAGTTGGNGTAATNGTTACNACTAATTCATTTCCCTTATANCTNACATCTCTTANNACCCCTANATCCTTTATACTGATTACNGGTATTTCTGGATCAGGNATAGCAGAAAGCNCTNTNGTTATTTTTTTTANNTCTAACATANTNGNGGNAAACCAAAAATATATGATTCCTTTTTAAAATGCAATTATGAAAATNCTCAAGACCACTTTACNGANGGNGGCATTGACATTAATATTGCTTCAGTAGANCCGCCTGTCTTTANNCCNAAAAGTGTTCCTCTNTCCCANAGCAAATTAAACTCTACATATCTTCCTCTTTTNATCAATTGTTCCTCTTTTTCTTCCANGCTCCAANCTTTNTNCATGTGTTTTTTAANGATTGATGTNNTTGCTTCAAGNGTTTTCCTNCCAACATCTTTTACAAACTCAAAGTCTTTTTCCCAATCNCCAGTATTTAGGTGATCAAAGAAAATACCNCCTTCTCCCCTAGCCTCNTTNCTGTGGGGNAAATAAAAATATTCATCACATTGTTTTTTAAATTNAGGATAATATTTCTTGCTGTGNGTATTACAAGCTTGTTCTAANTTATTNTGAAAAAGCCTNGTGTCTTCTTTATTTACAAATGTNGGNGTCATNTCAGCNCCNCCNCCNAACCAAGTNTCNNCNGTCACTAAAAACCTTGTGTTAAAATGAAATGCTGGAACCTTTGGTGAANTCATGTGTGCTACCAGGCTTATTCCTGATGCCCAGTAATTTGGTGAGTTTTTTGTTCCTTTAATTTTNNTNCTGTATTCTTCACTAAACTGNCCTGAAACAGTGGAAATATTAACTCCNACTTTTTCAAAAACATCTCCTTTCATTATGCTCATTTCTCCTCCNCCAGACCCTTTNTGNTTCCATTTTTTACGCTTGAACGTAGAGTTNTCTAANTCTTGAAATGNTNTACAAAAATCATCTCTTAANGTCCTGAACCAATTAGATGCTNTTTNCTTTTTNANCTCNANATNTTGCATACTGTATTTNGATTATTGGTCGGNNTTNTGCCACTCTACATAACTACTTGCTGTTTCTCTAAGAAATGCTGAACACAAAACAAAANNTTTGTTTTTTTCAAAATCATTGGANACTATTTCTACNATCTCCANNAGCATATTTTCNGTAGTTGGCTGGTAATCAACNTATCTTATTCTTTGATTTATTTTCTCAAGCCCAAGAAACCTAGAGTCGTTTCTTAAAATTAGGCGGTGATCAAAAAGTGGNTTAANTTTTTGATTTAGAAAATCTTTAATTTCTCCAAANTCTACTACCATTCCTGAATTAGANNTGCTTTTNTCTTTAATTGGTTCTCCCAAAAAAGTTACCTTTAGNTGATANTTGTGACCATGAATGTCTTGACATTTNCCATCATANCCATCTAANGCATGGGCCGCNTCAAATTTAAATTCTTTCGTAACTCTTACTTTCAAAACAATATTTTAACTGCAAAAATACGATTATCTATTAATTTTATTTTTTTGATTGNCCTTATTTAGTATTAATTNTGATTTTTTTAGCCAGGATATGGTGTTTTTAANTTAANTTTAATTTTTNTGAGTAATACTAATAAGGCATATTTATCTCTTGAGAGTCAACTAAATAAATTCATTGACAAATATTATAAACTTGCAGCATTAAAAGGTTTTTTGCTGACGAGCCTGTTTTCTATTGGCTTGATTGGTATAGTTATTTTTTTAGAGAATATATATCACTTTTCGTCGATGGGTAGGTCTATTTTATTTTTTGGTAGTCTTAGCTTGTTGGCTTTTGCATTTGTAAAAAGTGTTTTACTTCCATTTTTGCGATTTTGTGGAATTTTAAACCGTTTGGGGTATAAGGAAGCTGCGCAACTTATTTACAAAGAAATTCCTGAAATTAAAGATCAACTAATTAACACTATAGAGCTTGAAAACAAAACCATTAACAGCGATGGAGGCTTATTAGATGCCTCAATTAGCCAAAAGGCAAATAAGGTTTTAAAATATGATTTAGTTTCTGCTTTTTCTTTAAGAGAACATAAAAAATATCTTTTTGGATTTTTAGTNATTTTATTGCTTGCTTTTGGCTTTTCATTAAAATATACCTCTTTAGTGGTAAGCCCATTTAAAAGAGTGGTGCAGTTTCAAAAAAGCTTCGTTCCCCCTAATCCCTTTGTTTTTGAAATAAACAACGGTCTTCCGCTTACCGTTTTAGAAAACGACGCCCTACTGCTTAACATAAGGACAATAGGAGAAACAGACCCTGAAAACATTATATTATATTCAAATAAACAACGCTTTTTTCCAAAAAAAACATCCAAATTTAATTTTAAATATGATTTTAAAAATGTTAGGCAATCTTTCTTTTTTCACCTTAAAGATGGTAATGGGGATACGATTAGTTACAGAGTAAAAGTACTCCCAAAGGCAAAACTATTAACCGAAAATAAAATTGCTGTTTACCCATCTTATACACAGCTTGAAAACGACACTTTTAAGGACTTGGCCAACACCTTAATTCCTGTTGGAACTAAATTATTCTGGGAATTAAAAACTAAAAATACTTCAAAATGTGAAATATCTTTTGTTGATACCTCCTTTCTTTTTCAAAGTATTTCAAATAGTTGTAGTTTTTATATGACTCCCAAAGAGTCAGGTGATTATCAAGTTCGTGTTAGTAATAATTATTCGAAAAATGTTGATTCTTTAAATTACCACATTGAATTGCAGGAGGACCAATTTCCAACCATTTATGTTAATGAGTTTGCAGATAGTAATTATTTAAATTATAAGTTTTTTGTTGGAGAAATTCAGGATGATTATGGCTTTAAAAAACTATCCTTTAACTACTACAGCAAGAAAAACAAGATTCAAGAAGTCCTTGAAATAAAATATCAAAATAGCAATCGNTCTTCATTTAGCTTTGATTTTGACTTCGGCAAGCTCTCCCTTTCTGAGGGGGAAGAAATAACTTATTATTTTACTGTTTGGGACAATGATGGAATTATGGGACCAAAACAAACCAAATCACAAGAGTTTGTATTAACAAAACTCAACAAAGAAGAACTTAAAAAAGAGAGGGAGTCTCAACGAATAGCTCAAGAAAATGGGCTAAAGAACCTACATAAAAACTTTTCTTCTTTTCATGAAGACCTAAACAAGATAAAAAACAGTTTGCTTCAAAAAAAGAAGATGGATTGGGAGGACAAAAGCAACATAGAAGACTTTTTACAAAAAAAGAAACAAATAGCGCTGGATTTAGAAAAACTACAAAAACAAATGAAGAAAAGTTTGGCGGCGGACCAAAACAATAAAAATGAAGAAATTGCCCAAAAACAAGATTTGCTCAACAAAATGGTGGACGAATTAATGAGTGATGAAATGAAAAAACTTTACGACGAACTTAGTGATTTAATAAATGAAATGAACAAAAACAATGTTTTAGAAAAAATGGAAGATATTGATTTGTCACAAGAAAATTTAATAAAAGAGCTAGACAGAACAATAGAACACTTTAAGCGTCTTGAAGTTGAAAAAAAGGCAGAAGAAATTAGTGACGAATTAAAAGAGCTATCTAAAAAACAAAAAGACCTTGCTGAAAAATCGCTAGATAAAGAAATTTCATCATTTAATAAAAACAGAGAACAAGAAAAAATTAAAGAAGATTTCTATGATATTAAAAATGAGCTTTATGAGCTAAAGAAAAAAAACGAAGAATTAGAAAGCCCTAAAAAGTTGGACACCGAATCNGATGAAAACGAAGTTAAAGAAGAGATGGAAAAATCAATGGAGAGCCTATCCAATAATAAAAATAAAAGNGCTTCTGAAAGTCAAAAAAAGGCCAGTGACAAAATGNATGAACTTGCTGACAAGCTTGGAGCTTTAAGTAAAAAAGACGCGGAACAACAAGAAGAGGACATGCAGACACTTAGGCTTTTGTTAGAGCAGTTGGTGACTTTTTCTATTCAACAAGAAGAGTTACTNGCTNACCTTAAAACAACCAACGCTCAAGACCCTAAATATGTTGAAATTGGCCAGCAACAGAGAAAGCTTAAAGATGAAATAAGGGTTATTGAAGACTCTCTTGCTGCTCTTGGAAAAAGACAAATTATGATAAGCGGTAAAATAAATGAAGAGGTTCAAATCATTAACAGGTCTCTTAATAAAAGTATTAAAAACTTAACCGAAAGAAAAAAAGCAGAAGCAGGAAAAAACCAACAAACAGTAATGATGCACACTAATGAATTGGGGCTATTGTTAAGCGAAATAATAGAACAGATGCAACAGAATATGCCTGGTAATGGACAATGTAATAAACCCGGTGGTAATAGTAAAAAACCTGGTAACTCTCTCCCTAAAAATGCTGAACAATTAAAAAAGCAAATTGATGCTATGAAAAAGTTTATGAAGGGTCAAAAAGACGGTAAGGGCCCCGGTAATAAGCCCGGACATTTTGAGCAATTAGGAAGAATGGCAGGACAACAAGCGGCTATTAAAAAAGAATTAATGAAATTATCACAAGAATTAAATAAAGATGGATCAGGGAAGGGAAATGGGTTGAAAGAAATAATTAAAGAACTTGAAGAAATAGAAAACCAAATTATAAACAATGAATTNGACTTGAGCTCAATTATGAGGCAAGAGGAGATAAAAATTAAGCTNCTAGAGCTTGAAAAAGCAACAAAAGAACAGGAAGAAGACAAGAAAAGAGAGGCTAAAGAATCTGAAGACAATTTCAAAAGGAACAACATAGAGCTTTATAAAGAATATCTTAAAATTAANTCTGGTGAAATTGAGCTGTTAAAAAGTATTCCTCCTAATTTGAAACCTTATTACAAAAACAAAGTAAATGAATACTTTAAAAATATTGAAAAGTCATTATGATTAGTACTGTAGACCCTGTTATAAACCAACTTTCATTAGCCTCAGAGGATAAAAGCTTGTTGATTTTAGAAGATTGGATCAATTCTTTGTGTGAAGCCTACAATATTGGAGAAGAATTATATGGTAACATATTGATTGCTGTAACCGAAGCTGTAAACAATGCTATTATACATGGTAACCAAAGAAACATTAATAAAAACACTATAGTTGAGTATAAGATAAGTGAGTCTGAGCTGGTTTTTAAAGTAGCTGACAAAGGAGTTGGCTTTGACTTTAACGACATTAAAGACCCTACAGATCCTCAAAATATTGAACAGCCCAATGGTCGCGGCATTTTCTTAATGACACATCTAGCAGATGNAGTTGAATATTTTACTCCGGGTAATTGTGTAGAAATTAAATTCGATTTGTAATTATTGTCCGTTAATTTTCACAGAGAAGAGGTAACAATATCCATTGACGAAATATTAATTTCTTCTTGGATTAAAAAGAGTGCAAAAACCTTAGGTAATAACCTAGGCGAAATTTGTATAGTTTTCTGTGGCGACGAATATCTTAAAAAAATTAACGTTGAACACCTAAAACACGACTATTACACAGANATAATAACTTTTGATTACTCAAAAGACAGCGAAATTTCGGGCGATTTATTTATCTCCATTGATCGGGTAAAAGAAAATGCCAAAACAAACAAAGTGGAATTTATGAACGAATTATGTCGTGTTATTATCCACGGTGTCTTACATTTGTGCGGATTTAACGACAAAACAACCGAAGAAAAAATAGAAATTAGACAGAAAGAAAACTTTTTTTTGCGTCTATTGAGTTGATTTTCAGGCGTTTATGTTGTTTCACGTGAAACATTATGCTAAAAGAATATGATATTATTGTTGTGGGTGCAGGTCATGCTGGAAATGAAGCTGCTGCTGCTGCTGCTCGTTTAGGCTCAAGTGTTTTGATGATCACAATGAACATGGAAACTATTGGCCAAATGAGTTGCAACCCCGCTATTGGAGGTATAGCAAAAGGCCAAATAGTTAGAGAGATTGATGCGCTTGGAGGGTTTACTGGCGTTGTTACAGACAAGAGCACTATTCAGTTTAAGATGCTAAATAAATCAAAGGGACCGGCAATGTGGAGCCCAAGAGCACAATGTGATAGAAAGTTATTTAGTAATTGCTGGAGAGAAACATTAGAGGGGATTGAAAATTTAGACTTCTGGCAGGATGTTGTAAACGAGGTAGTAATTGAAAAGGGTAGAGTAGCAGGGGTAAAAACTAGCATGGGTGTTGAAATAAAATGCAAAGCTGTTATTTTAAATAGTGGTACCTTTTTAAACGGGACTATTCACCTGGGAGATAAAGAGTTTGGGGGTGGAAGAATGGGTGAAAAAGCAATAAAGGGAATTACAGAACAATTAGAGTCCCTTGGTTTTGATTCTGGAAGGATGAAAACGGGAACACCCGCAAGAGTTGATGGAAGAAGTATAGATTTTTCTAAAATGGAGGAACAGCCTGGGGACACAGGGGCTGGAAAATTCTCCTATTTTGACGAAACAAAAGAAATAGAAAACCAAAAAAGCTGTTATATCACTTATACCAACAACGAAACTCATGAAATATTAAAATCTGGATTTGATAGAAGCCCGCTATTTAATGGAACAATTAACTCTGTTGGCCCCAGATACTGTCCTTCCATTGAGGATAAAATAAACCGATTTAGCGAAAGACCAAGGCACCAGATATTTGCTGAACCAGAAGGTTGGAATACAATAGAATATTATATAAACGGTTTTTCAAGCAGCCTTCCAGAAGAAATACAACTTAAAGGACTTCGTTCAATAAAAGGATTTGAGAAAGCAAAAATGTTTAGGCCTGGATACGCTGTTGAATACGATTATTTTGCACCAACCCAACTTAAACACACACTAGAAACTAAGCTAATTGAAAACCTGTTTTTTAGTGGCCAAATAAATGGAACCACCGGTTATGAAGAAGCTGCTGGACAGGGTCTTATTGCTGGTATCAATGCACACAATAAAATAAAGGAACTAAACCCTTTTATTTTAACACGTGATGAAGCATATATAGGTGTGTTAATTGATGATTTAATTACTAAAGGAACCAAGGAACCTTATAGAATGTTTACTTCTCGGGCCGAATATAGAATATTATTACGCCAAGACAATGCAGACATTCGTTTATCTAAAAAATCATTTGACCTTGGGTTGCTAGAAAAAAAGAAATATGATCAGGTTATTGAGAAAATTAAAGAGACTGAAAAGCTTAATAATATTGTTACAAATACCTCAATTGATCCAATAAAGATTAACCCTATTCTGATTGAAAAAAAATCTAGTCCACTTAAACAAAAAGTAAAAGCACCATCCATAATTTCGAGACCGTTTATAACAATAGGCGACGTTATAAAAAGTAACGAAAAACTAAGTTCATATATTAGCGACTTTTCTATTAAAAAAAATGTTTTAGAGCAAGTAGAAATAAACATGAAGTACAAGGGATACATAAACAGGGAAAAAGATAATGCTGAAAAAATTAAAAGATTAGAACACGTTGGTATTCCAGAAAACATAAATTATGATAAATTTTCTTCTCTTTCTGCTGAGTCTAAAGAAAAACTTAAATCTATAATGCCAAAAGACATTGCTCAAGCATCCAGAATAAGCGGAATAAAACCATCTGACATTTCAATATTATTAGTTTATTTGGGGAGATAAATTGTTCCACGTGAAACACGAACTAGAAGAAATAAAAAATTGTCCTATATGTGGGGGAGATAAAATTTTTTCATACATAAAGTGTATTGATCACAATTTTAGCGGCGACGTCTTTAATGTTGATTCTTGTGAAAGTTGTAATTTTAAATTTACCAACCCAAGGCCCTACGAAAAGACAGTATATAAATACTATCAAAGTGATAATTATATTTCTCACACCTCTTCAAAAAAAGGATTACTTAACAACGTGTATCACATTGTTAGAAACTATCAGTTTAAAAGAAAATTTTCCTTAATAAATTCATTAATAACTAAAGAAGAAAAAACTATTCTAGATGTTGGGTGTGGAACTGGAGAATTTTTAAATTATTTTAAACAAAAAAATTGGTATACAAAAGGAGTTGAAACAGACAAAAAAGCAAGAGAATACGCAATAGAAAAATATAACTGTTCTGTTGATGATACAATAGATAAAATTATTGAAAGCAAAAAGAAATTTGACATAATTACATTATGGCACGTACTAGAACACGTTTATGATTTTAAGGATTATCTTTATAAACTTAAAAGCATGCTAAATAAAGGGGGGCACATTGTTCTTGGTCTTCCAAATTGTAATTCTCACGATGCAAATTATTATAAAGAAAATTGGTATGCTTTTGATTTGCCCATACACGTTTCTCACTTTACTAAAAACGACATTAAAGCACTAGTAAAAGAAATTGGGTTTAGCTCCCTTGCTATAAGGCCTTTGGTGTTTGACGCATATTACATTAGTATGCTTAGCTCTAAAAAATCTGGCAGCAACTACATAAAAGGAATTTACAAAGGCTGGTCTTCTAACAGACGAGCCAGAAAAAACCAAGAGTATTCTAGCTTGATTTATCTTATAAAACTTTAAACGAGGAGTTCTAATGGTTTTTTAGCGCCCCCAGGGTGTCATACCATTAAAAAAAACAAATAAGCCAAGAAACAGAAGCTATGCAGNTTTTTTGTAACTCGCTGATTTTGAGGCGATTATGTTGGTTTTGTGTTTTTTATGANTTTTTAATTAAAGTCTTTTGCTCTTTCTAACACTTCGCTGAGACATATCTTAAACCATTCTGTGTAAATGTCGGGGTTTTCGAGAATATCCTTTTTTAGATCATTTAGTGAAGTGTATTTNTATGAANCTACTTCATCTTTGTTAATCTTTGGTTGAGAATCAGAAAAACCAAAAAGAACATGATCGAATTCGTGCTCAATTAAATCGTTAGGCATTTTAGCACGGTAAATAAAATCAAAGGTTTTTTCAAGATTACATTTCATCCCCATCTCTTCNTCTAATCTTCTGTTTGCTGCATCTACAACAGACTCTTTATCTCTTGGGTGGCTACAGCAAGTGTTGGTCCAAAGTCCGGCGGAATGATACTTTTCATGAGCCCTCTGCTGCAGTAATAATTCATTATTTGAATTAAAAATAAAAATTGAAAATGCTCTATGTAAAACACCCTTAATGTGTGCTTCTTGCTTGTTCATTAATCCAATTTGTTGGTCCTNTNTATTAACAAGNACTACTTTTTCTTCGCTCATTTAATTCTTTTTTTTCTGTAAGCAAGTTCCCAGGCTGTTAAAAATATATATCTGGAAGTCTTTTCTANTTTATTAAAATCNATTTTATCAACCTCGTCTGTTGGCTTATGATAATCCTCATGAAGACCACCAAAATAGAAAATTACTGGGATATTATTCTTAGCAAAATTATAATGGTCTGATCTATAATAAAACTTATTGGGATCATCTTCACTATTATAGGTATAGTCCAATTTAAAATTAATAAAATTCTTGTTAACCTGTTCATTAATAATATGAAGTTGTTTACTAATTTTATCTGATCCTATTAAATAAATATAATTATTGTTTGGCTGAATCGTGTCTTGTCTTCCTATCATATCAATATTTAAATCAACCACCGTGTTTTTTAGAGGAAAAACTGGGTTGTCAGTATAATATTTAGAGCCAAACAAACCTTTCTCTTCTCCTGAAACCATCAAAAAAAGTATTCCTCTTTCTGGTTTATTTCCTTCATTGTAAGCTTTTTGAAAAGCCTTAGCAATAGATAATAACGAAACTGTTCCTGATCCATCGTCATCAGCGCCATTACAAATCTCTCCCTGATCATAGCCAATATGATCATAATGCGCCGATATTACTATTAACTCTTCGCTATTNCCAGGAATAAAGCCTATTACGTTTTCTGCTGTTTTTATTTCCTTAACATTAGTAGAGAGTGAAATGGTTTTTGTTGCATAATTATTTAAAACCTCTTTATCTACAAAGAACACTGGTATTTGTTGCTTTGTCCTTAGGTTGTTGTGCATTTTCATCCTAGGGTATTTCAAGTGGTTCTTCAATGATAGATCTGATTTCAAGTAATTTTCTTTAGAAAAAATAACAGCTAAAGCACCATTATTTTTTGCTGTTTCNACCTTTTTTCTCCAATTTCCATCGCTTATTTTAAAATCATTATTATTTGGTATTCCCTCTCTTAATATAACTACCCTNTCCTTAACCGTTAAATTTTTATAACTATTGAAAGATTCATTTACTATGCCAAAACCCGCATCAACTGTAGACAAATTGTTTTCCTTTGTCTTATAGGGGTTTCCAAAAGAATAATACTCTTCAATAAAAGCGAGAGTGTCATTATTGATAATTAAATTAACATTAGAAAAATCATTTACTTCCACCTTGAACTCTTGAAAATATTTACCATTATCTTTTGGAGAAAGTATTNCCCAATTAATTAACTTATTTTTTAAGTACTCGGCTGCTTTTTTTTGTCCTGGAAAAGTGGTTTCTCTTCCTTCATATTCATCGGAGGCTAAAACAGAAAGATAATCGTATAATTGTGAAGAGGTTATTTCCTCTTTGTATATATTACCTAGATCTAAATTTGATTTAAGTAAATAATTATTAGGTTTTAAAATAATACAACTTGATAACAAAAAAGTAAAAAAAAAGTAATTTATTTTATTATTCACAACTGATTTTTTCCTTTCTCCTTTCGTGTCTACCGCCTTCAAATGGGGTATTGATAAAGGTTGAAACAATTTTATTAGTTTCATTTATTGAAATATACCTAGCAGGTATTGCTAAAGCATTTGCATCATTATGTTGCCTTGCTAGTGATGCAATTTCTTCATTCCAACACAAAGCACACCTAATTTTCTGATGCTTATTAGCCGTCATTTGAATCCCATTTCCTGAACCACAAATTAAAATAATTTTTTCACATTTATTATTATAAAATTCCTTTACAGCTAAATGGGCAAAATCAGGATAATCTACGCTGTCTTCAGAATTTGTTCCAACATCAATAAAATTAATTTCTGANGAAAAAAATTCCTTAATATGTTTTTTTAAAGTAAAGCCGGCGTGATCAGACCCAATAGCAATTGTCATGTTATAAATGTGTTAATAAAGTATTATAAAAAAATGAAATATAATTTATTGTTATAAATATTAATTATGGTTATAAAAAAAATATTATAATTCTAATTTATTGCATAAAAGTTACTTTTAATAATTTAAAGCATTTAATTAACAATATTAGTTTCTTTTTTAAAATTAATTATTAATGAAAAACTTTTTTTTGGCTAAATGTAAATTCTTTATAAATTATTTAAGTATTTGTTTATTAAAGGTTTAATATTTGCATTGGTGTTAATAACATGTTGAATAATATTAATTAATGACAAAAGCTAATATTAATATAACAATTTACGAACTGTATCAACAAGCTAATAATAACAAACATATATATATATATATAAATTATTATTTATTGTTTGTTTATTAACTAATGTTTGTTTTGGTCAAGATTCAACGTTTATGAAGTATTATTATCCTTCAGGGGAATTAAGTAGTGAAGGATTTTTTATAAATAATTTGCCTGCAGGTAATTGGACAAACTACTATAAAAACGGTCAAGTAAAATCCTCTGGATTTAGAAAAGGAACATTACTAGATAGCACATGGATTTTTTACGATTTATATGGATGTAAAACTCTAGAAGAAAATTATTTAAATAATAAAAAACATGGGTTAATTATTAAATATGATTCACTTGAAAAAATAAAAAAAATTTCAAACTTTAAAGAAGGATTAAAGTCTGGAGAAGAGTTGATTTATTTTTCAATGGGAGAAAATAAAATTTTTAAAAAAAACTATTATTTAAAAAATAAGATGCATGGATTTTGTTATGAGTTTGATCTGTATGGGAATATAATAACAATCATTAAATATGATATGGGAATTATAATTGATAAGGAAGAAATTAATAGAAGAGACAGAGATGGTAAAAAACATGGTATATGGAAAGAATTTTATAAAAATGGAAAAGTTAAAAAGGAAGAAAAATATTTCCACGGATTAAAAGATGGAATATTAAAAAAATTTGATAAATACGGAAGGATAGAAGAAATAGAAAACTTTAACAAAGGAGAGGAAGAAAAAAAAATTAAATTAGAATTTAATATTTCCAAAGAAAATTTAAAAGACGGAAGTTCACTTGTTGGCGTTATTTACAATAATAAAAAGCACGGATTATTTAAGGTTTACAACAAGAATAAAATAATAAATTACCAATATTATGATAATGATACATTGATAAGAGAAGGAATGTTTGATTCAATAAATCGAAAAACAGGTAAATGGATTTATTATTGGCCAAATAATAAAATAAAAAAACAAGGCTACTTTAAAGAAGGAAAAAAGGATTCCATTTGGGAATATTATTATATAGATGGTATAATTCAGCAAAAAGGAAAATTTAAAAATAATGTACCTGAACAAAAATGGACATGGTGGTACAATAACAAACAAATAAAAAGAGAAGAAACATACTTAAACGGAAAAGAGGAAGGATATGTGTATGAATATGATAGTACAGGTAAAATTTTAACTAAAGGAAATTATTTTCATGGAGAGAGAGAAGGAGAGTGGTATTATATATTAAATGATTATATGGAAAATGGAAATTACATTGGGGGAATGAAAACAGGAGAATGGAAGACAACATATATAAATACTAATAAGATTAAATTTTCAGGAGAGTACCTGAATGATCTCCCAATTGGAGAACATAAGGAATATTACCCAAGTGGAAAAATAAAATTAATTGGTAAATATAAGAGTGGAAAAAAGACAGGAGAGTGGAAAAAATATAATTTAGATGGAGAAATTATAGTAACCTATCTTTATAAAAATGGAATAGAAATTAAAAGAGATGGATTTAAAATAAAGCAATGAAAAAAAATATTTTAACATTTATTTTTCTTTCTCTTTTAATAAATAAAAAATTTTCCCAAACAGAAAAAATAAATTTTTTAAATTTTGGTGTTGTTGAAATAGTCAGCGAAAGCTATTTAGATTTAGCAGAATGGGAGATGAAATTAATAACGAAAGACACAACATATTCTTTATTTGAAAAATCAGCCCCAGCGGATTCTTTTTGTTTTTTTAATATTGCAGAAAAGGTTAATCATATAGACACAATAAAAAGTGATATTGAAATNATAATAAAGAAAAATAGTAAACCNATATATAAAAATATTAGGCCTATAAGGTTTAATCCATTAACAAATTTTGTATTAANTAATAATAATGAAGAAATAAATAAAAAAATAGTAAAAGGAAACATTATAGATTCTTATTCTGTTATATGCGATAGTGTTATTTTTAGTATAGTAAGGACAGAATTAAAAGAAAAATATAATTACTGGTACACTTTTTATAACGGTAAACTAATTAATATTCATTCAGAAAAAAGAGGAGATAAATATAAATTTATAAGTAAAATTATTTTAACCGATTTAGATAAAAATAATAAACCAGAATTTAATTTTTTTCATAAAAATGGACAAAAAATAAAACTAATACATTTAAACAACTTAAATAAAATAATAGCATATAAGCAAGGAGAAAAAATAAAACTTCCATATATAACCAAAAAAAGAAATATGCTTGAATACAGGGGGTTTCTATACTATAACTTAAATAAAATAAGTGAGTGAAATATATATAATACCAACACCAATAGGTAATTTAGGTGATATAACCTACAGAGCCATAGAAACCCTGAAAAAAGTGGATTTAATTTATGCAGAAGACACAAGAACAACACATAAATTATTATCACATTATGAGATTAGTAAAAAAACAATTTCTTACCACCAACATAATGAGCATAAAATAGTAAACAATATAATTGATAATATAATAAATAACAAGCAAAAAATTGCTTTGGTTTCAGATGCTGGAACACCAGGAATAAGCGACCCGGGTTTCTTATTAATTAACAAAGCAAAAAGTAAAGAAATACCAGTTTTTTGTTTACCTGGACCTACTGCATTAATTCCAGCAATTGTACAATCTGGGTTTGCTTCGGATGAGTTTTGTTTTTTTGGTTTTTTACCTCATAAAAAGGGAAGGAAAAAGAAATTAATAAATTTATTAGAAAATAATTCAACTACNATAATATATGAGTCTCCGCATCGATTATTAAAACTATTAGAAGAAATAAAANAACACGATAAAAATAACAGAAAAATAAGTGTTTCTAGAGAGTTGACTAAGATTCATGAAGAAACCGTTCATGGTTTTCCAGACCAACTAATTAGCCACTTTAGTAAAAAAACAATTAAAGGAGAAATAGTTGTAGTTGTGGATAAATTAAAAAGCAAATAAAAACAACAAACAAATCAGATAAATGGACCAATACAATCCTAGAGAAATTGAGAGAAAATGGCAGGAAAAATGGAGAAAAGAAAAAGTATTTTCTGTATCTGAAGACAAGTCAAAAGAAAAATATTATGTTTTAGATATGTTTCCTTATCCNTCTGGAGAAGGACTTCATGTTGGGCACCCTCTTGGATACATAGCTTCTGACATTTTTGCTAGATACAAGAGACATCAAGGATATAATGTGCTACACCCAATGGGATATGATTCTTTTGGTCTACCAGCAGAACAATACGCTATTCAAACAGGGCAACATCCCGAAATAACCACAGAAAAAAATATAAAAAGATACCGACAGCAATTAGATAGACTTGGATTTTGTTTTGATTGGGAAAGAGAAATAAGAACGTCGGACCCATCTTATTATAAATGGACCCAATGGATGTTTAAAAAGCTATTTAATTCNTGGTATGACAAAGACAAGGATAAAGCNACAAGCATTACTTTACTTATTGAAGAGTTCAAAAAAAATGGAACTAAAAACATAAATGCTTCTTACACAGAAAAGGTTACTTTTTCATCTTTAGATTGGGAAAAATTTTCAAACGAAAAGAAAGAAGAAATACTAATGAATTATAGACTTGCTTATCTTTCNGAAAGCAGGGTAAATTGGTGTCCAGATTTAGGGACTGTTTTAGCAAATGATGAAGTAAAAGAGGGGCTTTCCGAAAGAGGAGGATATCCAGTTATTCAAAAAAGTATGATGCAGTGGAGTATAAGAATTTCTGCCTACTCTCAAAGATTATTAGATGGTTTAGAAACCGTTGACTTCCCCAATTCATTAAAAGAACAACAGATAAATTGGATAGGAAAATCAGAAGGAGCACTTATTAAGTTTAACATTTATAAATCCAACAGAAATATAGATGTTTTTACAACAAGACCAGATACTATTTTTGGAGTTAGTTTCTTAACATTAGCTCCAGAGCTGGACGTTATCAATGATATAGTTAGTAAAGAACAAAAAGAAACGGTTAAAAGCTATATTATAAANACTTCCAAAAAATCAGAAAGAGAGAGACAAGCCAATCAAGGAACCCCAACGGGAGTTTTCACAGGCGCACATGCAATTCATCCTTTAACTGGAGAAAACATTCCAATTTGGATTAGCGAATATGTTTTAAGTGGATATGGAACAGGAGCAGTTATGGCTGTTCCAGCGGGCGACCAGAGAGATCACGAGTTTGCTAAAAAGTTTAAAATAAATATTCCTGCTATTTTTAAAAACAAAGACACATCTGTTGAGGCATATACTGAAAAAGATGTAATTTTTACTAATTCTTCTTTTTTAAATGGAATGGAAATTAAAAAAGCAACAGAACTAATTTTAGCAGCTTTGGAGGATAAAAAAAGNGGAACAAGGAAAGTTAACTATAGATTAAGAGACGCTATTTTCTCAAGACAAAGATATTGGGGAGAGCCATTTCCAATATATTACGAAAAAAACACTCCAAAAATAATAGAGGAGGACTTAGTAACCCTTCCTAAAATAGACCAATATTTACCCACATCGGAGGGTGCTCCTCCCTTAGGAAGAGCTAAAAAAGAAGATTGGAAGGTTTTTAAAGGAGATAGAATGGAGCTAAACACAATGCCAGGTTGGGCGGGATCCTCTTGGTATTTTTTAAGGTACATGGACCCAAAAAACAAAAAGAAGTTTGCTTCAAAAGAAAAATTAAATTATTGGAAACAAGTTGATTTGTATGTAGGTGGAGCAGAACACGCCGTAGGCCACTTATTGTATTCTAGATTTTGGACCAAATTTTTATACGATATAGAACAAATACCATTTAATGAGCCATTCAAAAAACTAATTAATCAAGGAATGATAGGAGGAGCAATTGCCTTTTTATTGTTGAAAAAAGAAAAGTACAACGGAAAATCTGTTTTTGTGTGCTCCTTTCATAACAAAAACAATGATGATGTTATCAAAATACCATGTCATATTGATTTTGTTTCAGATTATGGAACAAAAAATGCGCACTTAAATAAAAAGCAAATTAACCTCTTTGTAAATTGGAGAAAAGAATTCAAAGATGCTCTTTTTGAAACAGAAAAGGGATACATGGAAATAAATGAGCTAGAAGAGGATTATACTATTAACACTCTTACAGAGCACGGTAAAATGTCTAAAAGATATTTTAATACAATTGACCCAGAAAAAATATGTGATCAATACGGAGCAGATACATTAAGGTGTTATGAAATGTTTTTAGGCCCAATAGAAGAACACAAACCATGGAATGTCAATGGAATAAGCGGAGTTTCTGGATTTTTTAAGAAAGCCTGGAAGCTTTTTGAGCAAGCTAATGAAAACAAACCTACAGAAGAACAACTAAAAGTTCTCCATAAAACAATCAAAAAAGTAACGGAAGACATAGAAAAATTATCTTTAAATACAGTTATTTCTACCTTTATGATAGCCGTTAATGATTGGACAAAACAGAAATGTACAAACAAAGAAATTTTGACACAGTTTTTAGTTTTATTATCTCCCTTTGCGCCACATTTTTCAGAAGAAATATGGGAAAATATGGGAAACAAAAACTCTATTTCTAATGAGCCGTGGCCAAAATACATAAAGGAATATCTTGTAGAAAAACAACACGAGTACCCTATATCTTTTAATGGTAAAATGCGCTTTAAGATACCTATTGCTAATAACCTATCTAAAGAGGAAATTGAAAAGATTGTTTTAGGGGAGGAAAAAACAATAAAATATTTAAGAGAAAAAAAACCTAAAAAAATAATAATAATACCAGGAAAAATAGTAAATATTGTCGTTTAACAAAGTAACCTAACTCTTCTTCTTTAAACTTAACTCAAGATCTTGTTTTCTAACAAGCTTTTTATAAAACAATAAAATAATAAAGACGCTTAGAGAAATAAAAAAATCAGCTACATTAAAAACAGGCGGAAAAATCTCACCTTCTAAACCAAACGGTGCCCACTCAGGCCAGTAAAAGACCAAATGAATCATATCTACAACACAACCACTAAGAAGGCCGCTATAGCCGCTAAAGTCCGCTTTAGAAATACCGCTATATGGAACCCAGCCACCAACATAGTCGTTCCAGGTAGTGCCACTGTCAAAAATCAACCCATAAAATAAATTATCAATTATATTTCCAAAAGCACCAGCAAAAATTAAAGACACAAGGCAGATAAAAACCAAATTAGCATTAGTTTTTATTAGTTTTATAATATAGTAACCGATGCCTAAAACAGCTAAAATCCTAAAGATACTCAATAAAGACTTGCTTAATTGACTTCCAAAAGACCAGCCAAAAGCCATTCCTGGGTTTTCAACAAAATCAAAACGAAGAACTCCAAGGTCAAAAACATTTTCCCCAAGATGGAAATTGCATTTAATCCAAAACTTTAATATTTGATCAATACAAATAACAAAAATAATGATGCAAATAGAAAGCAGTAAGGATAAGGTTCTCTTTTCCAACGTAACCAGTTTAGATAAAGGTTTTTATGTTAGCCCTCGGCGTTTTTTGCCGCAATACTTAGAGTAGCATGTGGAACTAATTTTAGTCTTTCTTTATTAATTAATTTTCCAGACTTTCTACAAACACCATAAGTTTTATTGTTTATTCTAATAAGAGCATGCTCTAAATTTTTAATGAATTTTTCTGATCTCGCAGCAAGTTGTGCGTTTTCTTCTCTCATTAAGGTTTCTGCTCCATCTTCCATCATGTTAAAAGAACGACCAGTATCATCAGTACCATGATCATCTTTATGGGATAGAGAACCCTTTAAAATAACAAGATCATCTTTAGCCTCAGCTAATTTTTTTTCAATAATGGCTTTAAACTCTGCCAATTCTGAATCACTATATCTATTTTTTTCTTTACCCATCACTTATACTAATTAATTTTATTTATTGAAAATTGAAGGTTATTATCATCACCAACTAAATAGGGTTTGTCAATGTTTGAAACATGAACCAGGTTTTTAGCCAGTGTTTCAGAACAAATATAATTTAAATTGTTATTAATTGCAGATTTAAATTCATTGTTTGTAACTATTTTTATTTCAATATTGTCCATTACTTCCAAATCCAATTCTTTTCTAACGTTTTGAACCCTATTTACTAAATCCCGGGCGATTCCCTCTTCTTTTAACTCTTTACTTAAAACAAGATCTAATGCCACAGTAATATTTCCGTCGGAGGCAATTTCCCATCCAGGCACATCATCAGTTACAACATCTATATCCTCACTAATAAGATCTATACTCTCATTGTCTATAATCAAAGAAATTGAACCCTTTTGCTCGAAGGAACTAATTTCTTCAGATCCCCACGAAGAAATAACACCACTAAGCTGTTTCATTTTTTTACCGTATTTAGGGCCAAGAACCTTAAAATTTGCTTTAGCCTTCTTTTTTAGAATAGGATCATTTTTTTCGATAAAGTTTAATTCTTTAACATTTACTTCAGAAAGAATTAAGCTTTTAACATCATTAATAGCGGCCTCAAAACTATCACCTTCTGAAGGAATTAGGATGCGACTTAGTGGTTGCCTTACTTTTAGCTTTTCTTTTTTACGAATGCTTAATACTAAAGAAGAAATGCGCTGGCTTAAATCCATTTTATGTTCTAAATCAGCATTTATAAGACCGACTATAGGCTCTGGGAAATAAGACAAGTGAACAGAGTTGTTGCCTCCAGTTAAATCCTCAAAAAGACGATCACTATAAAAAGGGGCAATAGGAGACATTAATAAACTTATGTTTTTTAAACAAAGATAAAGAGTATCATATGCAGCTTTTTTATCTTCGTTCAATTCCCCTTTCCAAAAACGTTTTCTNCATAAGCGAACATACCAATTGCTTAAATCATCCACAACAAATTTTTGAATTAACCGACCCGCCTTTGTGGGCTCATAGTTTTCAAAAGCAAGATTAACATCTTTTGAAAGGGAGTTGAGTTTAGAAATAATCCAACAATCAATTTCCTGAAGCTCTTTGGAGGTGGATTTTTCATCAAAAACATAAGAATCTAAATTAGCATAAAGAGAGAAAAAGCTATAGACATTAAAAAGAGTACCAAAAAACTTTCTTGTCACTTCTTCTATTCCAGANAAATCAAATTTAAGATTATCCCAAGGCTGAGCATTGGTAATCATATACCACCTGGTTGCATCAGCGCCATATTTTTTTAATGTTTCAAATGGGTCAACAGCATTTCCCAAGCGTTTAGACATTTTTTGTCCATTTTTATCTAAAACCAAACCATTGGATATAACATTTTTATAGGCAACAGATTTCTTAGTCATAGTAGCAATGGCGTGAAGAGTATAAAACCAGCCTCTTGTTTGATCGACACCCTCAGCAATAAAATCAGCAGGAAAAGCTTTTTGATTATCAATTAATTCTTTATTTTCAAAAGGGTANTGCCACTGTGCAAAAGGCATAGAACCAGAATCAAACCAAACATCAATTAAATCATTTTCTCTATACATTGGGGCACCACTTTTACCACAAAGAACAACCTTGTCTACAAAGTTTCTATGTAAATCAAAAAAAGAATAGTTATTATCAGAAAAGTCTTTAAAATCAAAACCAGCCAGAGGATTTTCTTTCATAATGCCNTTTTCAACTGCAAATTCAATATGATTATAAAGCTCTTCAACAGAGCCAATACAAATACTTTCTTTTTGGTCTTCAGTTCTCCATATTGGAATAGGAATTCCCCAAAATCTAGACCTNGANAGGTTCCAGTCNTTAGCATTGCTTAACCAATTCCCAAACCTACCAGACCCNGTTGATGTTGGCTTCCAATTTATTTGTTGATTTAATTCNGNCATATCATCTNTAAACGCCTCTACTTTTATAAACCAAGAGTCAAGAGGGTAATACAGTACTGGCTTATCAGTTCTCCAACAATGAGGGTAACTGTGTTCATATTTNTCTACTTTNAAAGCCNTNTTTTCCTCTTTTAGCTTAATTGCAATTTCTACATCTACAGATTTTTCTGGAGCTTTNCCATCNGAATAATATTCGTTTTTAACATACTTNCCACTTAAAAAACCTAATCCATCAATAAATTGACCTTTTTGATTAACTAACGGAACTAATTCACCATCTTCTTTTGAAACAAGCATNCCCGGAACACCAGCGTCTTGGGCTGCTTTTGCATCATCTGCCCCAAAAGTAGGAGCAATATGTACAATTCCAGTACCGTCTTCTGTAGAAACAAAATCAGCATGAATTACCTTAAAGGCATTTTGAGGGTTTTTATTTGGCGTGGCTAAATTTATTAATTGATGATAACCCAATCCCTCAAGATCACACCCGGTTATTTTTTGAATAACCTCGTAAGGAATTTGCTTCTCGGCATTCGTAATTTGTGATTTTTCAATAAAATTTCCTGAAAAAACCTTTGAAAGGAGCTTCTCGGCTAAAACAACATGAACGATCTTTTTAGTGTATTGATTTAGTGTTTTAACTAAAACATAATCTACATTTCGATTTATAGCTAAAGCGGTGTTTGAAGGAAGCGTCCAGGGGGTGGTGGTCCAAGCAATAAAATATATATTATCATTAACAGAAAAAGGATGATCTATGTTATTTATTAAAAACTGAGCAATCACAGAAGTGTCCTTTACCATTTTATAGCACCCAGGTTGATTTAATTCATGAGAGCTTAATCCGGTTCCAGCTTTAGGAGAAAAAGGCTGTATGGTATAACCCTTGTAAACCAACCCCTTTTCATAAGCTTGCTTAAGTAACCACCAAACAGATTCTATATATTTGTTGTCGTAAGTAATATATGGGCTAGTCATATCTACCCAATAGCCCATTTTCTTAGTAAGATCGTTCCACACATCAGTGTATTTCATAACCGCCTTTTTACAAGCGCTATTATAATCTTCTACAGAAATACTTTTACCAATGTCATCTTTTGTTAT
>PBJU01000004.1 GCA_002721285.1 Crocinitomicaceae bacterium | reverse complement strand
GTGAAGCACTGCTCCAGCAGCTGTAATAGCAGCATCTAACTTTTCCACCCCAAAACCTTTTAAAGATTTAGTACCAAACTGATGATGAAGTTTCTCTAAAGCAAAATCTTTTTGAAACACCCATTCGTCTAATTTGAAACTATATGCTTTTGTATTAAATTTTTGCTGAAAAACAGCATCTTTACTCCTTTCATAAAGTATTTCTGAAGGAGAAAAATCATTAACTAACTTTACTATATAATCCACTGAGCCTTCCCCTACATAAAATTCTCCAGTTGAAATATCTAAAAAAGCAACTCCAACATTTTTTTTATTAAAATGTATAGCTGCTAAAAAATTATTGCCTTTATTATCCAATAATTGATCATTTAAAACTACACCTGGTGTAACTAATTCAGTTACTCCTCTTTTTACAATTTTTTTTCCTTTTTTTGGCTCTTCTAATTGATCACAAACAGCTACTCTTTTTCCAGCTCTAACCAATTTTGGTAAATAAGTACCCATTGAATGATGGGGGAATCCAGCCAATTCAATTTTAGAAGCACCATTATTTCTTGCTGTCAATACAATCCCTAAAATATTTGCAGCTGTTATGGCGTCTTGACCAAAAGTTTCATAAAAATCTCCAACCCTAAATAACAAAAGCGCATCTGGATATTTAGCTTTAATGCTATTATATTGATTCATTAGTGGAGTAACTGTTTTTTTTTTGGTTTTTGACATTTGGTGTTTAAAATCTATAGAGATACTTTTGTAAAAATAATTGAATTGCTAATATCTGCAATAATACTTTAGGATGAATAAAAAATTAAAATTAACTGAGCTTAATAGACTTGATTTAGAAGAATTCAAAAAATTGGAAAAAGATCCAATTGTAGTATTACTTAATGACATTAGAAGTTTACATAACATTGGATCTGTATTTAGAACATGTGATGCAATGGCGGTTGAAAAATTATATCTCTGCGGAATTACAGCAACTCCACCTCACAGAGAAATAAGAAAAACGGCAATTGGCGCTAGTGAAAGTGTAAATTGGGAATATCAAAAAAACGCAATTGACGTAATTAAAAAATATCAAAAATCAGGTTATCAAATTATTGCTATTGAACAAACTGATAAAGCAATTTCATTAGAAAATTTTGATTGGAATAATGAAAAAATCTTACTCATTTTTGGTAATGAAGTAAATGGTGTGGAACAAAACTTAATAAATGAAAGTGATATTAGTATTGAGATTCCACAATGGGGGACAAAACACTCTTTTAATATTTCTGTTTCTGCAGGGATTGTTTTATGGAGCATAAAAATGCAAATCCTCTGAATTTTTACATAAAACTTTTATATATTTGTAATAATTGAAACCTTTTATTAGAAATATCGTTACAGTTTTTCTTGTGCTTTTCGCAACTGTGCCTGAGTTAATAAATGCGCAAGGTTACTACAATAAATACGAATACCGTAGAAAACGTCATGAGATAACTTTTGGTGCAGGTGCCTCAAGTTGCCTAACTGATTTAGGCGGAAGAGATGCTGTAGGTAGTGGTTTTTTATGGGACTTGGAGCTTGCTAAAACTAGTTTTGTAGCAAACTTTTCCTACATATACAACTTGGCTAGTAAAGTAACACTAAGAGCTAATCTTGCTTATTCTAACGTTTCTGGTGATGATGCATTAGCTGGAGACTTTTATAGAAATAACAGAAGGTTAAATTTTACTACTCCAATAGTTGAGGGGGCTTTCATTTGTGAGATAATTTTAAGAAATGTAAGAACTGGAAATAGATATAACCTAAGAAGTCCTGCTGGGAAATTTATTGGAGCTAAAAATCCATTGGGAATTGGTGTATACATCTTTGGAGGAATTGGTGGTTTTTTCTTTGATCCATCTGGATATGATAGATTTTTGGACAATAATGGAAACATTGTTGGTTCAGGTGAAAAATACAAATTAAGACCATTACACACTGAAGGACAGGGCATGGAGGATGGCCCCGAAGGATATGCCCAAGGTGAAACTTATTCACCTATAGCAATATGTCTTCCTTTAGGCTTTGGTTTTAAAAAAGCATTTAACGGAAATTCAGGAATTAAATTTGAGGCAGGATTTAGATTCACTAATACTGATTATATTGACGATGTTAGCTCTTTCTATTATGACGAAACAGCTTTATCGGATGCATATGGGCCCGAAGCTGGGGTCATGTCAGGAACTCGAACAGGAGCAACTTATTCATATTATGGTTATGCAGCTTATGGTGATCAAGTTGGTGTTTTACCGCCAGGTGCTGAATGGGCACCTGAAATAGGTGGTACTCATCCATATAGAATTGACGATCAGTTCCACACTAAACCTGGAGACATGAGAGGTAATCCTGAAAACGATGATAGCTATATGTTTGTAACTTTATCTGCATATAAAAAGTTAGATAATGCGTCAAAGTCGTATAGGACAATAAACATGCATCAAAAAAGAAAAATCAAAGCCTCTTTTTAATGATTAATTTATCAAATATTATATACACTAAATGTGTAATAGCACAAAAAGATTATATCAAACGTAATCCTGAATGAAAATTCATTCCCATTCTTAAATACATTTCTAATGTATTTAAACTTCTTTTTATTATCTTTTAACAATTAAAACTTATTAACTATGCCTAGATATTATAGGTTAGGCAATTTGCCGCATAAACGACACACTGTCTTTAAGAAGAAAGATGGTGGAATTCATTTCGAACAACTTTTTGGCACCATTGGATTTGATGGGATGTCATCACTAATGTATCACCTTCATCCACCTACTCAAGTCACAGAACTTAAAGGACATATTGATGTTAACCCCAAAATAGCTGTTAATCATAATATTCAAATGAGGGCGCTAAAAGGATTTAATATTGATTCTAAAGCCGATTATTTAGATGCTAGAGTGCCAGTTTTAACCAATAGTGATGTAACGTTATATTTAGCATCCCCAAAGGAATCTAACAACGATTATTTTTACAAAAATGTAGATGCTGATGAAGTATTGTTTATTCACAAGGGAGAGGGAATATTAAAAACTCAACTAGGTAATATTCCTTTTTATTCAGGTGACTACTTAGTTATTCCCAGAGGAATGATTCATCAAATGGATTTTAAAAATGAAAATAACCGTCATTTTATTATTGAATCTCATCACCCAATATATACACCTAAAAGATATAGGAATTGGTTCGGTCAATTATTGGAACATTCTCCTTTTTGTGAACGTGATTTAAGAGGACCTTCAGAATTAGAAACTTTTGATGAAAAAGGAGAGTTTTTAATTAAAATAAAAAAAGAAGGTTTGTTACATGATTANATATANGCTTCTCACCCTTTTGATGTTGTAGGTTGGGATGGATATAATTATCCATANGCATTTTCTATTCATGATTTTGAGCCAATAACNGGAAGAGTTCACCAACCNCCTCCTGTTCANCAAACTTTTGAAACATCTGCATTTGTAATTTGCTCATTTTGTCCTCGACTATATGATTATCATCCTGAGGCAATACCAGCACCTTATAACCACAGTAATATTGACTCAGATGAGGTNCTNTATTATGTTGATGGTGATTTTATGAGTAGAAATGATATTGAAATTGGACAAATCACATTACATCCTGCTGGAATTCCTCATGGGCCTCATCCNGGAGCCTATGANAGGAGTATTGGCAAAAAAGAAACGCAAGAGTTAGCTGTTATGGTAGANACTTTTAAACCTTTAAAATTAACTCAGCAAGCATTAGAAATTGAAGTGAAAAATTATTATAAAACTTGGATACANTAAAATATCAANATTATGAAAGAAGTAAAAAATGTAGATTATGGATTGGAAAAGATATTTAAAGGNGCTCAAGATTTCCTTCCACTTTTAGGAACAGATTATNTAGAATTTTACGTAGGNAACGCGAAACAAGCAGCTCACTTTTATAAAACAGCGTTTGGNTTTCAATCCTTTGCTTANAGAGGTTTAGAGACAGGAAGTAAAGATTCTGTTTCATATGTACTTAAACAAGATAAAATCAGACTCATATTAACTACTCCTCTTAATTCTAAATCNAAAATAAACGATCACATTGTAAAACATGGAGATGGAATTAAAGTAGTTGCTCTTTGGGTAGATGATGCTAGAAAAGCTTACCAAGAAACAACAAGTAGAGGAGCAAAATCCTATATGGAACCAACTGTGGAGACAGATGAAGATGGAGAAATTGTAAGAGCAGGAATCTATACTTATGGAGAAACCGTTCATATGTTTGTAGAAAGAAAAAACTATAACGGGGTATTTATGCCTGGATTTAAAAAATGGGAATCAGATTACAATCCATCTGCTGTTGGGTTAAAATATATTGANCACATGGTTGGAAACGTTGGATGGGGGGAAATGAATACCTGGGTNAAATGGTATGAAGATGTAATGGGATTTGAAAATTTCCTTTCTTTTGATGACACTCAAATTCACACAGAATACTCTGCTCTTATGAGTAAAGTAATGAGCAATGGAAATGGAAGAATTAAGTTCCCTATTAATGAACCAGCTGAAGGGATAAAAAGATCACAAATTGAAGAATATTTAGATTTTTATGAAGGNCCGGGCGTACAGCATATTGCTGTAGCTACAAATGATATAATAGGAACTGTTTCAGAAATGAGAAAAAGAGGAATTGAATTTTTAAGTACTCCGCCTGATGAATATTACAAGGCAGTCCCTTTCCGTTTAGAAGAACATAATCACGAACTTAGAGAAGATATAGAAACTTTAAAAGGATTAGGGATTATGATTGATGCTGATGAAGAAGGTTATCTTCTTCAAATTTTCACTAAGCCAATTGAAGATCGACCAACACTTTTCTTTGAAATTATTCAAAGAATGGGAGCTCTTGGATTTGGAGCTGGTAATTTTAAAGCATTATTTGAATCTATTGAAAGAGAACAACAAAAAAGAGGAACTCTATAATGCAGGAATTAATTCAGAAAATAATATCTAAACTTGAGTCTGAAGGTCAAAACCCTCAGACTCATTTTGAAGGAATGCTTCATAGCAAACCAATGAATTATTGGGACTATATTCAAACTGATGCTCTTACTAATCTTCAAACACAACGGACTAATCTTCCGGATGAATTAATTTTTATAATGTATCATCAAATAAATGAACTATTGTTCAAGATGATTCTTTGGGAAATTGAACAAGTGGCATTTCGTGATAATTTAAAAGCTGATTTTTTTAGTTCTAGATTAAATAGAATTAGCAGATATTTTGATTTATTATCAGATTCATTTAAGATCATGGGAGATGGAATGGAAGTTGCTCAGTATATGAAGTTTAGAAATACGCTTGCTCCAGCTAGTGGATTTCAAAGCGCTCAATATAGAATGATTGAGTTTTCTAGTACAGAACTAATTAATCTGATTGATTTAAGATTTAGAAATTCAATTAATAGAAATACTCCATTTAAACATGCTTTTGAGCATTTATATTGGCAAGCTGCTGGAAAAGATCACAAAACTGGTGAAAAATCCACTCTTATAAAGCTGTTTGAAGAAAAATATATGGACACTTTTATTAGGTTTATGAAAGATTATAATACTAGAAACCTATGGACAACCTATAAAAATCTTCCGTCAGATGAGAAAAATAACTTAAATTTGATTAATTCAATGAGGCATTATGACCATACTGTTAATGTACTTTGGGTCATGGAACATTATAATGCTGCTGGTAAATATTTGGAAAGTGGTNAAAAATCTGCTGAAGCAACTGGAGGAAGTGAATGGCAGAAATACATGCATCCTAGTTATCAGAAAAGAATTTTCTTTCCTGATTTATGGACAGCAAAAGAAATTGAAGATTGGGGTAAACAAAATTTAGAAGGTCACGAAATACTTAGTAATTTTGATGCAATAGAAATTTAAGATTATGGACGATAATAAGAAACTAGAAGAATTTCAAAGAAAAATTGATGCTGATATTAAAATTGAGCCAAAAGATTGGATGCCTGAAAAATATCGCCAAAATTTAATTCGCCAAATATCACAACATGCACATTCGGAAGTAATTGGCATGCAACCTGAAGGAAATTGGTTAACAAGAGCCCCTAGTTTAAGAAGTAAGAAAATATTAATGGCTAAAATACAAGATGAAGCCGGTCATGGCTTATATCTTTATTGTGCGGCTGAAACTTTAGGTGTAAAAAGAGAGCAATTTTTACAATGGTTACACGAGGGAAAAGCTAAATATTCCAGTGTGTTTAACTATCCAACACTAACATGGGCAGACATGGGTGCAATTGGCTGGTTGGTAGATGGCGCAGCAATAGTAAATCAAGTTTCTTTACAAGGGACATCTTATGGTCCATACTCTAGGGCAATGATTAAAATATGTATGGAAGAGAGTTTTCATCAAAGGCAAGGATATGAAGTTATGGTAAGTCTTGCCAATGGAACGGATGAACAAAGAGAAATGGCTCAAGATGCCTTAAATAGATGGTGGTGGCCTTCTATTATGATGTTTGGTCCTCATGATGCAGAAAGTGCGCATTCTTCACAATCATTAAAATGGAAAATAAAAAGAGAGTCTAATGATTTTTTAAGACAAAAATTCATTGATAAAACTATAGAGCAAGGTAAATTAATTGGTCTTACTTTCCCAGATCCTCTATTAAAACTTAATGAAGAAACTGGACATTATGATTATTCTCCAATTGACTGGGATGAGTTTTGGAATGTGGTAAAAGGAAACGGAGCAGGCAATAGACAAAGGCTTAAACATCATATTCAAGCTCATGAAGATGGCAGATGGGTGAGAGAGGCNGCAAAAGCTTATGCCCAAAAGAAAATACTTTCAAAAAAATCAGCGTAATATGGAAAAAGATGATCAAGGGATTTTGTGGGAAGTTTTTGTACAACCCAAACCTGGAAAACCTCACAAGCATATCGGAAGTCTTCATGCCTATGACAAAGAAATGGCAATGCAAGCAGCAAGAGATCTTTACACTAGAAGAAGTGAAGGAATTGGAATTTGGTTAGTTAAAGCTGAAGATATAGTATCTTCTCAATCCTCCGATAACGACGCTTTTTTTGACCCATCCAATGACAAAGTATACAGACATCCAACATTTTATAAATTACCTGACGGCATAAAACATATGTAATGAAAAATGTAATTATAGATTACAGTTTGAGATTAGCAGACACCTCTTTAATACTAAGTCAAAGAATAGCGGAATACTGTAGTAGAGCACCTCATTTAGAAGAAGATTTAGCCATTACAAATGTTGGTTTAGATTTATTAGGTCAAGCAGAAAATCTTCTAAACTATGCCGCTAGTTTAATGGAAAATACAGATTCTGATGAGCTTACTTTCAAAAGAAAAGAAAAGGATTTTAGATGTGTTCATTTAGTGGAAACACCAAATACAGATTTTGCATTTATTCTTGTAAGGCAATTCTTTATAGATGTATATAACAATTTGCTTTATGAAAGACTATGTGGTAGCAGTGATGAAACTATCGCTGGTATTAGTAAAAAATCTATTAAAGAAGTTAAATATCACTTAATTAGAAGCAGGGATTGGATGATTAGGCTTGGACAAGGAACAGAAGAAAGCAATAATAGATTACAAACTGCTGTTGATGAATTATGGATGTATACTGAAGAATTATTTACCGATAATGATACTGATATTTCAATAGCAAAAGAAAATATTGGCCCATTAAATACNGATTTGAAAGAACCATGGATGGATATTATAAAGAAAACTTTTNAAGATTCTAATATAAATTTGCCTGAAGATATTCATTTTACTCTTGAATATGGAAAAAANGGTTATCACACGGAATATTTAGGATATCTACTAGCTGAAATGCAACATTTACCGCTACTTTACCCTGATGCTAAATGGTAGAAANCAACTACTATGAAAATTAAACTATCAGGTGTTATAATTACTTTTAACGAAGAAGAAAAAATTGGACAGTGTATAGACTCTCTATATAAAGTGTGTGATGAAATATTAGTAGTTGACTCATTTTCTACTGACAAAACCAAAGAAATTTGCGAACAGAAAGGAGCCACATTTATTACNAATAAATTTTATGGGCATATTCAACAAAAAAACTTTGCAAAATCTAAGGCCCAATTTAATCATATAATTTCATTAGATGCGGATGAATTATTAGATGAAAAAGCGCAAAAATCTATTTTAAAATTAAAAGAAAACTGGGATGGTAAAGGATATTATTTCAATAGATTAAATAATTATTGTGGTAAATGGATTAGATATGGNAGTTGGTATCCTGACTTAAAACTCAGATTATGGGATAGACGATCTGGCGAATGGGGAGGCATAAACCCACATGATGAATTTATAATAGAAGAGCTAGGAGAGAAAACTATTTTAGATGGATATATTTTACACTATACCGCTGACAACAAGGATCAATATAAAANACAAATGCAATATTTTAGTGAAATTGCAGCTAAAGCATATTTAAAAGAAAATAAAAAGGCTTCTATNTTAAAATTATTTAGTCGCCCCNTTTATAGATTTTTTAGAGATTATATTATCAAATTAGGNTTTTTAGATGGAAAAGCAGGTTTTGAAGTTTGCAAATCAACTGCCTATGGAACTTATTTAAAATATGCTCTTCTAAGAAAATTGCAAAAAACATAATCTATTATAATTTAAGTTTGATTAATTTTGAATTGACTATTTAAGTTAAAAGAAAAAAAGAAGGAATTATGAAATATAACCTTAGTGAAATAAGTGAAATAATTAAAGACAGGAGAACTATATATCCTGAATTATATACTTCNAGAAAAGTGCATAAAGAAATTATTGAGCACCTNTTAAGAAATGCTGTTTGGGCTCCAANCCATGGTAAAACAGAGCCATGGAGATTTAAAGTTTANAGTGGAGAAAGTAGAAATNTTTTGAGTGAAAAACTAGGNGAACTNTATCAAAAGCTTACTCCTAAAGAACAATTCAAAGAAGAGAAATTAGTTAAAATAAAAGCAAGACCATTTCTTTCATCTGTAGTAATTGCAGTATGTATGGAGAGAGGCAACAATGAAAAAATACCAGTTGTTGAAGAAATAGAAGCAGTGGCATGTGCTATTCAAAACATGAGTCTTACTGCTACAGCTTATGGACTTGGATCATTTTGGTCCACTCCAAAAATAATATACACTCCAGAAATGAATAGTTTTTTAAATTTAAATGAGCAGGATAAATGTGTTGGTTTATTTTATGTAGGCTATGTTGAAGGCAAGTGGCCTAAGGGAATAAGAAANCCAGTTAAATTATTAACTGANTGGTTCGAATAAATAAAACATAAAACTATGGATGAAGAAGGATTTCTTAAATTAACTAATCACAAAGATCATCCTACAAATAAGGCTTTTAAAGTGTTTTTTTTCTACAAAAAAATACAATCAGATTATTTTGAAAAAATATTAACTCAAAACAATATTTATTTTGAAAAAGATGAACAAAACACAGAAAGAGGATATGTTTATTTATTTGGAATAAAAAAGACTGATAACAGAAATGTTTTAAAATTAAATTATGAAACACTTGGGAAATATCGAACGCCATTTATTGCAAAAAAGTGGATTCAATATTTAGTAATAATAGTAGGTGTTTTATTAGTCACTTTTGCAATTTTGTCCTATTATAAAAACCAATAATCAATGAATTTTTTGAAGTTCACATTGCTAATTNCTCTTTCATTTTGGTTTAATATTGTAATGTGTCAATCTAAAAACTCTGACAAACAGTTTGGGATAAATACTGGAGCAATTATTCCTATTAACTACTTTGGAGCTGGACCTCTAGAATTGGAAAGCAACAATTCTCAAATAACCTTATCCTCTAAAATTGGCTATCATTTTGGAATGATAATTAAAACTAACTACAATAAAAAGTTTAGTGTTGAGAGTGGGATTAATTTCTTAAGAAGAAATTTTGATCTGTCAGGTTCNTCTAATGTAACATCTCTTAAAGATAATGCTGATTTTGGTTACATAAGTTATNGCTTCCCAACAAAAGCAATAGTGTANATACAATTAAGTGATAAATCTTTTTTAAACACATCTGTTGGAGCAAGTTTAGATTTTTATGCTTCAGATGTTGAAAGTAAAGGTGAAAAATATTTTATAGACCATATATCCTACAAAGATAAATGGATCAATGGAGCTATTTTAGCTGATTTAGGAGTGGAATGGAGAGGTGATTATGGTGCGTTTTTTTTAGGTGCTGGAGTTAATATTCCAATAACAACTATTGCTGTGACCAACTTAAAATTTCATTATGATGAATCTGATTACAACAATAAAATTGACACTTACAATCCAGTTTTCTTGAGAGGGAATTTTTTTGATATAAAAATCAAATACTTCTTACCTTAGTGCAATTAAAAAGAGGAAAATTAAATTTTTCTGCTAACTTCCACCTCTTCATAGGCTTCTACAACATCTCCTACCTTAATATCATTAAATTTATCAATGTTTAAACCACATTCATATCCATGTTGAACTTCTTTAACATCATCTTTAAATCTTTTTAAAGACCCTAGTTCACCAGAATAAATCACAATTCCGTCTCTAATAATTCTTACTTTGTGATTTCTATTGATTTTACCTTCAGTAACATAACAACCAGCAATAGTGCCTACTTTAGTTATTTTAAATGTTTCTCTTATTTCAGCAGTTGCAACAATTTCTTCTTTAAAGTCNGGAGATAACATTCCTTCCATAGCTTCTTTAATCTCTTCAATTGCTTTGTAAATAATAGAATATAATCTAATATCAATTTCTTCTTTTTCCGCTAATTTTCTAGCTCCTGCAGAAGGTCTTACTTGGAATCCAATTACAATAGCATCAGAAGCAGATGCAAGAAGGATATCAGATTCAGTAATTTGACCAACCGCCTTATGAATAACATTAATCTGAATAGATTCTTGTGATAGTTTAAGTAGTGAATCTGACAAAGCTTCAATTGAACCATCTACATCACCTTTAACAATTACATTTAATTCTTGGAAATCTCCAAGGGCAATTCTTCTTCCAATTTCATCAAGAGTAATGTGTTTAGTGGTTCTTAAACCCTGCTCACGTTGCAACTGTTGTCTTTTAAGTGCAATTTGCTTGATTTCCTTTTCATCCACCATTACATTAAAAACATCCCCAGCGCTTGAAGCGCCATTCATACCTAATACAGAAACAGGAATAGATGGCCCTGCAGATTTTACTGATCTTCCATTCTCATCATGCATTGCCTTAATTTTTCCAAATTCAGTACCTGCAATTAAAGTATCACCAACTTTCATAGTCCCATATTGCACTAAAAGTGTTGTAACATAACCTCTGCCTTTATCTAGAGATGCTTCAATGACAGTTCCTTTTGCATTTGTTTTAGGATCTGCTTTTAACTCAAGCAGTTCTGATTCTAGTAATACTTTTTCTAATAAATCTTCAATCCCATCGCCAGATTTTGCTGAAACTTCTTGACATTGATACTTCCCTCCCCAATCTTCTACTAGTATATTCATAGCAGATAATTCTTCTTTAATTTTATCTGGGTTAGCACTTTCTCTATCACATTTATTCANTGCAAATACCATTGGGACACCAGCAGCTTGGGCATGATTAATAGCTTCCTTAGTTTGTGGCATTACCTTATCATCTGCAGCAATAATAATAATTGCAACATCAGTAACTTGAGCACCCCTTGCACGCATGGCAGTAAAAGCTTCGTGACCAGGTGTATCCAAAAATGTTACCATTTTATTATTGTGCTTAACAGAATAAGCTCCAATATGTTGAGTAATACCTCCTGCTTCACCTGATGTAACATCTGCCTTTCTAATAAAATCTAATAAAGATGTTTTACCATGATCAACATGTCCCATTACAGTTACAATAGGTGGTCTATCCACCATATCATCAGGGTTTTGAGTATCTTCAATAACAGANGCNGAAACATCAGCACTAACAAACTCTACTTCAAAACCATATTCTTCCGCAACCATNGTTANTGTCTCTGCATCCAATCTTTGGTTAATCGAAGCAAAAATCCCNATTGACATNAGAGTACCAATTACTTCATTNGCAGTTTTAGTCATCATACTTGCCAATTCACTAACAGTAACAAACTCCGTAAGCTTCAATATGTTTTTTTCTTGTTCTGCTCTTATTACTTCTTCTTCTATTTTTTCAGAAACCGCCTGACGCTTTTCTCTTCTATTTTTTGAAGANTTAGACTTCCCTTTACTACTTAATCNAGCTAATGTTTCTCTGATCTCTTTTTGAATTTCTTCTTGAGAAACTTCTGCTTTTTGCTGGGTTTTGTTTGTTTTCTTAAACTCTTTAGATGCTTTTTTACCTGCTTTCTCTACNTTAACTTTTTTAATTCTCTTTCTTTTTCTTCGAGCATTATCCGATTCAGAATCATTGTTAGTTTTCGGTTTNTCAANTGGNAAATCAATTTTACCTAAAACTGTAGGGCCNGAAAGTTTTTTTGCTTCAGCCTTAATCGTATCAACTTTAGCTTCACTATCTTCTTCNACATTTGGATTCTCCACTAATTCTTCCTTTGGNTTCTCCACTGGCTTATCTTCCAACTTTGGCTTCTCTACTGATTCTTCCTTTTTATCAGAAGGTTTAGNCTTTGGAGCAAGATCAATTTTACCAAGAACAGAAGGTCCAGAAAGCTTGTCTGCTTTAGCAATTATTTTTTCTACTTCTTTTTTAGGCTGTTCTTCTTTATTGATTGAGATCACTTTTCTTTCACTTTGCTCAATTCGAACTTGGTCAGCTTTTTCTTTTTGAAACTTTTCACTTTGAAATTCTTGCAGCAATAACATATATAGATTTTCATCAATTTTTGTATTAGGGTTTGAACTAACTTCATTCCCTTGTTGATTTAGAAAATCTACTATAGTTGATATACCAACGTTTAATTCCCTAGCTACTTTACTTAACCTTTTAACTACAGCCATACTTACTATTTACTTATTCTAGTTTTTATTGTTCAAATTCAGAATTTAAAATTTTAACAATTTCTTCTATTGTTTCTTCTTCTAAGTCTGTTCTTTTTACTAAATCTTCTTTACCTATTTCTAAAACACTTTTAGCAGAATCACATCCAATAGCTTTTAACTCATCAATAATCCAGCTCTCTATTTCATCAGAAAACTCATCTAAATCAACATCATCAATATCCTCCGCACCTTCTCTATAAACATCAATTTCATAACCAGTTAATTTTGATGCTAATTTAATATTGTGACCACCTTTCCCGATAGCTTTAGAAACCTCATCAGGCTTTAAAAACACTTCTACTCTAGACTCTTCTTCATTAATCTCCATATTGGTGATTTTAGCAGGATTAAGAGATCTTTGTATTAATAATTGCATATTATTAGTCCAAGGAATAACATCAATGTTTTCATTTCTTAGTTCTCTTACAATTCCATGAATTCTAGATCCATTCATTCCTACACAAGCGCCTACAGGATCAATTCTATCATCATAAGACTCAACTGCCACCTTAGCTCTTTCACCAGGATTTCTAACTATTTTCTTAATAGTAATAAGCCCATCAAAAACTTCTGGAACTTCTTGTTCAAATAGTCTAGCTAAAAATTCTGGAGCAGTCCTAGATAAAATAATTACTGGATTATTATTTCTTAAATCCACTTTAGCAACTACTGCTCTTGTTGTATCGCCTTTTCTAAAATAATCAGAAGGAATTTGTTCAGATTTAGGAAGGATTAATTCATTTCCATCATCATCTAATATAAGAATCTCTCTTTTCCATATTTGATAAACTTCTCCATTTATTATATCTCCAACTCTTTCCTTGTACTTTTGATAAATAGAGTCTTTTTCCAACTCCATAACTTTAGCTGCTAAATTTTGACGCAGAGACAAAATATTTCTTCTTCCAAAATCTTCTACTTTTATCTCTTGTGATACTTCTTCGCCAATTTCGAAATCAGGCTCAATCTTTAATGCTTCAGAATATTTAATTTGAGTTCCTTCATCTTCAAATTCTTCATCTTTAACGATTTCTCTACTTAGCCAAATCTCTAAATCCCCTTTATCTGGGTTAATTATAACATCAACATTTTCATCTGAGCCATACTTTCTTTTTAAAGTAGAACGAAATACGTCTTCAACAATTCTCATCATAGTGACTCTGTCAATATTCTTGATTTCTTTAAATTCAGAAAAGGAGTCTATTAATTCTATTGCATTCATTTTATATATTTAAAAGGATATAATTAATTTTGTTTCTTTTATATTTTCCATCTTTAATTGATGGATTTTTTCGATGGTTTCTTTTTTCTTGGTTTTATTATTTTTTATAGTATTTAGTTCTTTAAGCGTAACCTCATTATTTTCAATACTTATTAATTCCCCAATTATTGATTGATTATCAGTTTTAATAATATTTATTTTTTTACCAATATTCTTTATGTACTGCTCTTTTACAACAAAAGGTTGGTCAAGACCAGGCGAAGAAACTTGAAGCTCAAAATCTTCTGATTCTCTATCTAAATTATGTTCAATATTTCTACTCACACTAACACAATCTTTAATACTAACTCCACCATTTAAATTGTCCATTTTTACTGTAATAGCATTTTTGGGAGAAATAATTACATCCACTAAATAATTTCCATTATCCAGCTCGTTAATTCTTTCTTGTGCTAGTGCTATTACTTTATCTTTTGATATCATGGGCGTAAAAAAAGAGGGGACTTTCGTCCCCTCGTTTATTATCTCTATCTGTTATTCTCTGCAAATTTAAGTTAATTAATTACAATGACAAATAAAACGTAAAAAAAGTATGTACTAAATTTAGTATTTAGCATAATAAAATGTTATATCAAATTGCACTTTCCTTAATAAAGCATCTTCCAACAAAGTTAATTAATGAAATAAGAAACAATGAAGGGGATGATATCTCTACATATAAAGAATTAGAAAATTTAGTAGCTAATTCTAATACAAAAACTGCACATAAAATTAAACTTCAACTTCAATCAAAAAAAATTCTTTTGAAAGCAGAAAGTATTATAAAAGAATGTGAAAAGCACGGAATTGAAATTGCAAGTATCTATTCTGATAATTATCCTAAGCTACTAAAAGAATGTCCAGATAAACCAAATGTTATATACACAAAAGGGAATATTAACTCAAATAATCAAATTTTAATAGCAATTGTTGGAACAAGAAATTGTACTAAATATGGGTTAGATATTTGCAAAGAGTTTATTAGTGAATTTAATAATTATAACATTGGAATTGTAAGTGGTCTTGCTTACGGAATTGACATACAAGCACACAAAATTGCAAACAAATTAAAAATCCCAAATTATGCGGTTTTGGGAAGTGGAGTTAATATTACTTATCCAAAAGCACATTCAAATCATGCAAATGATATTGTAGAAAATGGAATGCTTATTTCAGAATTCCCGCCTAATAGCCCTCCTGTAAGCTATAATTTTCCAAGAAGGAATAGAATTATTGCTGGTATGGCTAAATGTACTTTAGTTATTGAATCTTCTTTAAAAGGAGGATCAATAATTACTGCAAAACTAGCCAATGACTATAATAGAGAGGTTTTTGCTATTCCTGGAAACATAAACAAAATCAATTCTCAAGGGTGTAATCATTTAATATATAATCATCAAGCACATCTAATTAGTCATCCAAAAAAAATAATTGAATTATTAAACCTTGAAAATAGCAAAACAGCTATTAAGCCCTGTAAACCTTCATTAAACAAACAAGAAAAAGAAATCTATGAACTATTAAAAACAGAAAATAAAGTACCTTTTAATAATATTCAGAGTAAATTAAATATTTCAACATCAAGCCTAAACACCATATTAACAACAATGGAGCTAGAAGATTTAATTATACAACTCCCTGGTAAAATTTATACCTTAATGTAAGTTATAATCATCGGATTCATTAGTTTAGCATCAATGAATGTCTCTACGTTAATAGCTAAAAGGTACTTGTTTTCAAAAAAATCAAGAAATATCATTAATCTCATTTCTTTTATTTCTTTTTTTGGATTATTTGTGAGCTCTGCTGCTCTTATTATAATACTAAGTGGCTTTAATGGTATTCAGCAGTATGTAGAAAATATGTATGGAAAACATTCTGCAGATATTTTCATAAAACCATTAAAAGGAAAAACAATTAGTAACCAAGCTCCTATTTTTGAAACTATAAACCATATCCCTGAAATAAAATATTACAACAAAACTATTGAAGAAACTGTACTATTAAAATTTAATGATCAATGGACGTCTGCCATATTAAAAGGAATTGACTCTTCTATTTACAGAAAGGAAAAATGGAAGGAAAGTATTATTGATGGAGAAAGCACATTATATTTTAGAGGGCTACCAACAATTATTTTAGGGTATGGTATTCAGAATAAGTTACAAGCACCCATAGACTTTAACTTTCTTAATGAAATTAAAGTTTANAGCTTAGATAGAAATCAAAAATTATCCATTCAAAACAAAAAAATATTAAAAAGNAAACAACTTATTTTTGGTGGTGTATTTGCAATAAATCCAGATCTAGACGAAACAACAGCATTAGTAGATTATTCAATAGCTAAAGAAATTTTAGACATGGAAAATAGCTTCAATTATCTTGAAATTTATTTAATGAATTCTAAAGATATTGGTAAAGTGAAAAAAATATTATCTGATTTTTCAAATGACTTTAAAATAAGTTCTCACGAAGAAAACAATCAATTAATTTATGCTGCTAATGATGCGGAAAAATGGATGGTATTAGCAGTTTTAATATTTATTTTACTACTATCTTCCTTTACAATTATTGCATCAATCACAATGCTAATAATTGACAAGAAAAAAGACATAAAAACACTTATAGCAATAGGCGCAAGTTCCAATACTATAAAAAACATATTCTTTAAGGAAGGGCTTTTCATTAGCTCAATTGGAAGTTTAAGTGGATTAATTATAGGCCTTATAATATGTTATGTTCAAATAAATTTTCACTTAATCAAGTTAGAAAATTCTGCAATAGAATATTGGCCAGTAGTAATAAAATTATCTGACATTATAATGCTTATAAGTATATTGTTTATTATGGGGTTAATAGCTGCTTATTTACCAAGTAAAATTCTAATGAAAAAATTAATCCGATGAGTTGTCTTTAACACCAACTTTTAGTATTCTATTTTCCTGAACTTCTAATACAACTACTTCATAGTTATCGACTAAAAAAGATGCTCCTTTTTGAGGAATAGTTTCTGCAAAATGAATAATCAATCCTCCTAAAGTTTCATACTCTTCTTTTTCTGGAAGATTTAAACGATATTTTTCATTAATGAAATCTATTTCAACTCTAGCTGAAAAAACATATTTTTTATCAGAAATTTGCTCATGAGTCAAAGGATCTTTATCATGCTCATCATCAATTTCACCAAATATTTCTTCAATAATATCTTCCATTGTTATAATTCCTGATGTTCCTCCAAATTCATCCACAACTACTAAAACACCTCTTTTTTTATCAATAAAATCTTCTAAAATATTGTTTCCTATCATAGATTCAGGAATAATACCAACTGGCAATAAAACAGACTTAATATTTTTGGGTATTTTAAAAAGTTCAATACTATGAACATATCCGATAATATTATCAATGTTTTCCTTATATATTAAAATTCTAGAAAATCCAGTTTTAAGGAATAATTCTTTAAGCTCATCAATGCTATCGTTAATTTCTAATGCAATAATCTCATTTCTTGGCACCATACAATCTCTAGCAATTACTTCTGAAAAACTTAAAGCATTGTGAAATATTTTTACATCATGCTCCATCTCTTGATCTTCATTTAAATCATTTTTTAGCTCCTCCAAATATTGATTTAAATCAGTTTTCCCAAAACTTATCTTTTGATTATTCCCATCCTCTTTCCCAAAGAATTTTAACGCAAATTTTGTCAAATAGACAACCAAAGCAGTAACAGGCCATATTAGAAAATAAAAAATAACTAGTAACAGGCTAAATACTTTTAGTACTCTATTAGGATTTAATCTGAAAATGGCTTTTGGTAAAAACTCAGCAAAAACTAAAATAAAAAATGTAGAGAATATAGTTTGAATCAATAAAATACTTGTAGAATTAAATCCCCAATTATTTAATAAAGGAGATAATAAATCTGCCATATACAATGTATAAATGACAAGAGCAATATTATTCCCTATTAACATTGCTGCAATAAACCAAGCAGGACTTTTAGATAAAAAAGATAATATTTTAGCACTCCATTCTCCCTTTTTATTGTCTAATTCAATTTTTAATTTATTTGCTGATATGTAGGCAATTTCCATTCCTGAAAAAAAAGCAGAGAATATTAAAGAAACAACAACTAATAAAAGAAGTAAAATAACGTTTGACATTTGTCTAATTATTTTTAGAAAGTCTTTTTCTAAGTCCTCTTCTAATGAAGTAAATCCCCCAAGACATTAAAGCTAGTAGAAAATAAGCTTCAACCCCTTCCAAACTATTTGTCTGAATATAATCGTAAATTGATATTACAAAAGCAATAATGGTAGCAATAATTGCAATAATGAACCATATTTTTTCTAATCTGCTATTCCATTTTTTTATTGCGTCCATAATTTATAAATCATAATTAACATGGCTTTGTGATATATCTGACATTTCAAAATAAGTAAAGTTGCTATTGGCTTTTAATTTTTTACCAGTTATTCTACCTTCTTTGTTCGAAAAGGTAACTAATTTTTCTGAAAAAATACTGTCTTTAGCAAAATCAATAATTAATTCTTCAGCAAATAAAGTATCATTTTTATAGTTATAAAATTGAACGTTTTCTCTAACATTTAATAATTGCTTTTTAGAAAAAAGCTTACCATAATCTGCAATTAAAACTGACTCTATATTTTTAAGAGAATCGTAAAAAATTAGCTCCATTCCAATAGGACACTCCATAATCATTTGGTTATCCTTGTTATCAGATTTTATCAATTTTGGAGTATTCAATAATAGTTTTGATTTTCCTAAATCAGAAAAATTTAAAGAAACTCCTGTTGCTGTTTCTAACAATCCTTCAGGAGAATCATTATCAATTAAATCAACTTTAGGTTGCTTAGAGGAACAGAATGTAAAAAATAACAGTATTATTATTTGGCAAACTAGCTTTAAAAATAATCCTCGATTCAATCTCTTGTTTTTAATTCAACACTTTGCCCCCAATAAGGCACATTTTGAGAAGAGCCTTTTTCTACGTCAATCATAATTAATTCACTTTTTGGCAATAACTGTGCTTTCCAACTATTTATTGCATTTTCAGGTGTTTTTCCACAAGAATTAGCAGCATACCTTAATGCCAAACAATAAATTAAGCTTTTATCGAATGCTGATGTCCCAACAGAAGAACTTGCTGCAATAATTCTTGATTTTTTATCATTTGCTGCGCAATTGTCAGAAAGCTTACTAGCAATATCAAAACCTTTTTTATATTGTTTTCTAGTAAATGAAATATCAAATAATATTTCATAAATTTTTTGCTTTTGTATATCATCTTCAGAAATTGAAAGTGCTCTATTAAAACGCCCTTCAGCTTTATTAAAATCTTTTCTTCTATAATCAGATAATGCAGCATTAAACAAATCTTTCGCTGTAGGTGGATTGTTTGGATCGTTTAATACTTTATCCAATAATGTTAGGTACAATTTAGATTCTGTACATTTATTGTTACTTAAACTACTAAAAATCTTTCTTATTTTATCCATGTTTTCTGGATCAGCATTATATTTATTAGTATAAATTTCCTCCAATTTATCACAACTTGCACATGGTGTTTCTCCTAACTTTTTATCTAAAATATTTTGAACGTTGGTAAACTTATCTGGCTTATTTTCTTGAGCTATATTGTTCTCACAAATAGCAGATAGTGATTCATAATTAGATAAAAAATCTTCACACTTGATTTTACCTGTTTTAAGCATATACATCCCAGTATAAACAAAGAAATATTTCATATCTGATGATTTTAATATTTCTGGTTGCTTTTCCATAACCTCTTTATACAAAGTATAGGATTTAGGAAAGTTCTTTTGATCTTTAATAGTTATAATATCTTTTGCCAAAGCAGCTTTAGTGGAGTTACATTCCCCAAAGTTTGCCATCCAATTGTCATATATCATGTAAAGAGTGTCTTTGTATGCAGCTAAATCAGGAGATTTAGTTTTACTCTTTTGCTTGATTATTTGCTTGTAAATATAAGCGCCATTAGCATATAAATTAGGCTTTAGTTTTGGGCATTTATTTTGTGTTTTAGTCCAGAAAAGTGCTGCATCAGCATAGTTCTTTTGAGACATATAACCAGAATAAAGTGATAAATTTTTTCTACACTCTACACTATCTTCGCCATAATTATCTCCTCCAGGATTAGAGCAATCCTGTGCATTTATTATAATACCTGCTATTAATATAAAAGATGTCAATAAAATATTTTTCATTTTCTTTTTTTTAATCATATTTTCTTTTTCTAAACCATCGGTCGTATCTGGTATCTGGAGCCATTGTGAAACCGATTGCAAACTTAATATAGTTTTCTTCAATTTTATTAATCCCAATATTACCTAATCTACCAACTTCACAACTTAAATTCATCATAGATAACGACCTTGAACTCAATAACGGAATAGAAACACCAAAATTTATGCCATTATTAATTAGCCCAATATTTTCTAACAAAATAGCAGATTCAGTATAATGATAACCAAATGAATAACTCGATTTGGTAAATATTGATTTATTGTTATTNGACCAGTCTAAATTTGGTGTTATTCNATATCCAATAGCCATAGTAGAAGAAGGNCCTAATGGTAAAGATGTCNGATTAGCTAAATTTGTAGTTGCATTAAAATTTGACCAATCTGAGATAGAATACTGTAAAGATAAATCCCAACTTCTTTGTGAATTTTTATTTTTNCCAAAACCTATTCCAAAAGACATTTTCGATGGAATTGAAATTTCACTTTGTTTATTTTCTACATTTTCAAGTGTNTCAAATGGGATTTCTTGAACTCCAAAATTATATAAGAAAGTATATGCATAAAGGTCATTATTGGAATTTAAATTTGGACCCATAGAAATACTAGATCCAANCCTTAAAAAATACCTATTTTTTGAAGATGTTTTAAACCTTTTAAAGAATTGAATTCCTCCGTCAAAATTCCAACCACTTATTGAAGACCTTTGGTGAATTCTAGAGTTATACGAACTTGGAGAAGTATGAATGAAAGAACTAATGTGGTTTAAAGTCCCAAACAAATAAGAAGC
>PBJU01000011.1 GCA_002721285.1 Crocinitomicaceae bacterium | reverse complement strand
ATGATTCAATTGAAAACATCTATTTTGCAGAACTAAGAAGTGTAGAGGAAGTTAGAATGCTATTGGAATAAAAAAAGCCGGTTAATAACCGGCTTTAAAATTTTTGAAGTTTTTAAAGAATTAAACTTCTTCGAAATCTACATCTGTTACTTCCTCATCATTTTTGACATCCTTATTTGGTTCTGCACCTGTTTCATTAGGAGCACCACCTTCACCACCTTGAGTTGCATTGTACATATCTTGACTGGCCGCTTGGAAAGCTGTATTCAATTTTTCCATTGCTGGATCAATTAAAGCAATATCCTTAGATGCATGAGCAGTTTTAAGTTCAGCTAGAGCATCTTCAATAGGCTTCTTTTTTTCTTCTGGAATTTTATCTCCATACTCTTTTAACTGCTTTTCTGTCTGGAAAATTAAACTATCAGCAGCATTTACCTTTTCTACCTCTTCTTTGATTTTCTGATCAGCATCTGCATTTGCTTCTGCTTCCTTTTTCATCTTTTCAATATCCTCTTCAGAAAGACCAGAGGAAGCTTCAATCCTAATGGATTGCTCTTTATTAGTAGCTTTATCAATAGCCTTTACATTAATAATACCATTAGCATCAATATCAAAAGCTACTTCAATTTGAGGAACTCCTCTTGGTGATGGTGGAATACCATCTAAGTGGAATCTACCAATTGTCTTATTGTCAGCAGCCATTGATCTTTCACCTTGAAGAACATGAATTTCAACAGAAGGTTGGTTATCAGCAGCAGTTGAAAATACTTGAGATTTTTGAGTTGGAATAGTTGTATTAGAATCAATTAATTTAGTGAAAACACCACCCATTGTCTCAATTCCTAATGAAAGTGGAGTAACATCTAATAATAATACATCCTTAACCTCTCCTGTAAGAACACCACCTTGAATAGCAGCACCTAAAGAAACAACCTCATCTGGATTAACCCCTTTTGAAGGAGCTTTACCAAAAAACTTTTCAACAGCTTCCTGTATAGCTGGAATTCTTGTTGATCCACCAACTAAAATCACTTCATCAATATCTGAATTAGATAACCCAGCACTGTTTAAAGCAGCCTTNCATGGTTCAATAGTTCTTTTTATTAAATCATCAATTAATTGCTCAAATTTAGCTTTGGAAAGACTTCTTACTANGTGTTTTGGGATTCCATCAACAGGCATAATATATGGTAAGTTGATTTCAGTNGAAGCAGATGAAGAAAGNTCAATTTTTGCCTTTTCAGCNGCTTCTTTCAATCTTTGTAAAGCCATTGGATCCTTCTTTAAATCAACTCCTTCATCATTTTTAAATTCAGCAGCTAACCAATCAATAATTTTTTGATCCACATCATCACCTCCCAAATGAGTATCTCCATCAGTAGACAACACTTCAAAAACACCATCTCCTAATTCCAGGATAGATACATCATGAGTACCACCACCAAAATCAAAAACAACTATTTTCATGTCCTTACCAGACTTNTCCATTCCATAAGCTAGTGCAGCAGCAGTAGGNTCATTAATTATTCTCTCAACTTTTAATCCTGCAATTTCACCAGCTTCTTTAGTTGCTTGTCTTTGTGCATCATTAAAATACGCAGGTACAGTAACAACTGCCTGAGTAACTTCTTGACCAATAAAATCCTCTGCAGTTTTTTTCATTTTTTGCAAAATCATTGCTGAAATTTCTTGAGGAGAATATTTTCTATCGTCAATAGTTACTCTTGGTGTATTGTTNTCACCTTTAACTACATTATANGGAACCCTTTCNGATTCATTTTTAACCTCATCAAATCTATTACCCATAAATCTTTTTATTGAGTAAATTGTGTTTTGAGGATTAGTAATAGCTTGTCTCTTTGCAGGATCACCNACTTTTCTTTCTCCACCATCTACAAATGCAACAACAGAAGGAGTAGTTCTTTTTCCTTCACTGTTTGGTATTACTACTGGTTCATTACCTTCCATTACACTAACGCATGAATTGGTAGTACCTAAATCTATACCTATTATTTTTCCCATTTTAATTAATTTTTTTTAATTCTTTGAGAAATNATAATCAAAGCCTATGCCACTAAGAAAAATATAATTTTAAGAATATAATTGTCAGGTTTAACCAGCAAAAGACTGACATAAAGACTGACATAAAGACAGATTTATCTGTTTTTTTGCCAATCACTAGTTGAAGATGGTAAAAAACTATCGTTTATTTTATCCATTTTCTCTAAATTATAAATAGCCGCTAATCCAGCCTTTAAATAGTCCTCATTNGCAGATAANATTGTAGGATCGCTAAAGTTTAAATTCACAAATCTAGTATCAAAATTACCACTTCTAAAATCAGGATGNTTAATAGCATATTTACAAAAAGACAAAGTGGTATTAACCCCTACAATATCATAGTCATCAATAGCCTTTAACATTTTATTAATTGCATCATTTCTATCTTTTCCATGTACAATTAATTTAGATATCATTGGATCATAATATATTGGAATATCCATTCCTTCTTCAACAGCATCATCTACCCTAACTCCCTCNCCAGAAGGTNTTTTATAAACTTCAATCTTACCAATATCCGGNAANAAGTCNTTTAATGGNTCTTCTGCATAAACTCTTATTTCCAATGCATGTCCAATAATTTTAAGATCTGATGAAGAAATGGACAACTNCCCTCCTTGAGCAATATTAATTTGCTCTTCAACAAGATCAACATCTGTAATCATCTCAGTAACTGGGTGTTCTACCTGTAAACGAGTATTCATTTCTAGAAAATAAAAAGAATCATTTTCGTATATAAACTCCACNGTTCCAGCACCATAATAATCACAAGCTTTAGCTACATCACAAGCAGCTTTNCCCATTGCTTCTCTCATCTGATCAGATAATATTGCAGAAGGTGCTTCTTCAACTACTTTTTGGTGTCTTCTTTGAATGGAACAATCCCTTTCAAAAAGATGAACTATATTTCCATGCTGGTCCGCCAAAATTTGAATTTCAATATGTCTTGGTTCAGTAATATANTTTTCTATAAAAACAGCNCCATTTCCAAATGCATTTTCAGCTTCACTAACAGCTCTATTCATTTGGTCTTCAAATTCTGATACATTNTCTACAANCCTCATTCCTTTTCCACCACCNCCTGCAGAAGCTTTAATCAAAATTGGAAAACCTATTTCTTCAGCACTTTTTTTAGCCTCATTAATATCAGTCACTTCAGAATTCAAACCTGGAACCATTGGTATATTATATTTTAAGACAGCATTTTTTGCTGAAAGNTTATCCCCCATAATTTCAATAGCTTTAGGAGATGGNCCAATGAAAATAATGCCAGCTTTTGATACTTTTGAAGCAAACTCGGCATTTTCAGATAAAAAACCATATCCTGGATGAATGGCGTCTACAGAAAGATTTAAAGCTTCTTGAATAATTTTATCCTGATTTAAATAACTTTTGTTAGAAGGAGCGGGACCAACTAGTACAGATTCATCAGCATATTTAACAAATGGAGCGTTTTTATCTACTTCAGAGTAAATTGCCACTGATGTTATACCTAATTTTTTACAAGTTCTCATTACTCTTAGAGCAATTTCTCCCCTNTTGGCAATAAGTATTTTACGGATTTCTTTTTTCATTAGCTGATTTAAAAGTATTCATTAATAATGATGCTATTGTCATTGGTCCAACACCTCCTGGAACAGGAGTAATATAAGAACATTTTTTGGAAACTGGCTCAAAATCAACATCCCCAATTAACTTNAAACCACTTTTTTTAGAAGAATCTTTAACNCTGTGTATACCAACATCAATTACAGTAGCTCCTTCTTTTACCATATCTTCAGTAACAAAATGAGCAATCCCAATTGCTACAATNAATATATCTGCTTTTTGACATAAAGTTTTTAGATCNTTAGTTCTACTATGAGCTAAAGTTACAGTAGCATTTCCTGGATTTGACTTTCTTGACATCAAAACACTCATAGGAGTACCTACAATACTACTTCTACCAACAACAACACAATTTTTNCCTTCNGTAGATATATTATACCTTTTTAAAAGTTCCATAATCCCGTTTGGTGTTGCAGGTAGGAAAGTTGGTAAACCAAGAGTCATTTTACCAACATTTTCAGGATGAAATCCATCTACATCTTTTTCTGATGAAATTGCTAAAGTAATTTTAGTGTCATCAATATGATTTGGTAAAGGAAGCTGAACAATAAAACCNTCAATATTTATATCATTATTAAGCTCTTCTATTTTATCCAATAGTATTTCCTCAGAAACATCATCACCAAACTCAATTAAAGTAGATTTAAATCCTACTCTATCACATGCTTTCACCTTTGCATTAACATANGTTCTACTAGCACCATCATCACCGACTAATATAGCTGCTAAATGAGGNGGTCGATAACCTTGAGAAACTAATTGACTAACCTTAGTTGCTAATTCCGTTTGAATTTTAAGAGAAGTCTGTTTTCCATCAATAATTTCCATAANATAAAATTACATTGGCATTTTACCGCCCATATTTTTAAACTGTNTCATCATATTCATCATGTTCTGCTTATTACTCATTAATTTCATCATCTTTTTAGTTTGATTAAACTGTTTCATTAGTTTATTAACTTCTTGTAAATCATTTCCACTTCCAGTAGCGATTCTTTTTTTACGTTGAACATTGATAATATCAGGAGAAGCTCTTTCTTTAGGTGTCATTGAGTCAATCATTGCAAGAATAGGTACAAAAGCATTATCATCTACTTCATTGCCTTTAATAGCTTTCTTCATTCCTGGTATCATTCCAGCAATATCTTTCATACCCCCCATCTTTTTAATTTGACCAATTTGATCTCTAAAATCATTAAAGTCAAATTGATTTTTTTTGATTTTTCTATGTAATTTCTTGGCTTCTTCTTCATCAAACTGTTCTTGAGCTCTTTCTACAAGAGATACAACATCACCCATCCCCAAAATTCTATCTGCCATTCTATCAGGATGGAAAACGTCTAAAGCATCCATTTTCTCACCAGTTCCAATAAACTTAATTGGTTTATTAACAATTGACTTAATTGATAAGGCAGCTCCTCCTCTTGTGTCACCATCTAATTTTGTCAATACAACTCCATTAAAATCCACCTTATCATTAAAAGCTTTTGCTGTATTCACTGCATCTTGACCAGTCATAGAATCAACAACAAAAAGAGTCTCAGAAGGATTAATTTTCTTTTTAATATTGGATATTTCCTCCATCATATGTTGATCCACTGCTAACCTACCTGCTGTATCAATTATAACAACATTAAAACCATTATCCTTAGCATGTTGAATTCCTTCACTAGCAATTTTAACTGGATCTTGATTATCTCTATTAGAAAANACATCAACCTCAATTCCCTCACCAACAACATGCAATTGATCGATTGCAGCAGGACGATAAACATCGCAAGCCACTAAAAGGGGCTTTTTACCAGACTTCGTTTTTAAGTAATTTGCTAATTTTCCTGAAAAAGTAGTTTTACCAGAACCTTGAAGCCCAGCCATTAAAATAACTGCAGGATTTCCAGATAAGTTAATATCTGCTTTTTCACTACCCATTAATTTTGTAAGCTCTTCCTGAGTAATTTTAACTAATAGTTGTCCTGGAGAAATGCTAGTTAATACATTTTGACCAATTGCTTTCTCTTTAATAGTGTTGGTAAATGATTTAGCTGTATTAAAACTAACATCAGCTTCTAATAATGCTCTTCTAACCTCTTTTAAAGTTTCTGCAACATTAATTTCTGTTATTTGGCCTTGCCCCTTTAAAACCTTAAATGCTCTTTCAAAGCGATCTGATAAATTTTCAAACATATTTTTTCAATTAAAAACGCAAATATAAAAATCAATACTTGCAATAGATATATTTGATGCATCATAATATAAAAAAATGATAAGTATTATAATTCCATATAAAAATGCAATGCCATTTTTTGAAGATTGTTTAAAATCAATAATAGATCAAACTTATTCAAATTTTGAATTAATTTTAGTAAACGACCATTCAAATGATAATTCTGAAAACATTGCTGAAAAATACCAATTAACTGATAAGAGAATAAAGTCAATTAATAGCAATGGTGATGGAATAATAGCAGCCTTGATTTCAGGTACAGAAATTATAAAAGGAGATTTTATAACAAGAATGGATGCGGATGACATAATGAAAAATGATAAGTTAGAATTAATGAGAAAAAAACTTATTTATAATGGGCTAGGTCATGTTTGTGTTGGTGGTGTAAAGTATTTTTCTTCCAATAAAAATCTTGAAAGTGGATATATAAAATACAGTAAATGGTTAAATCAACTTACATATTCAGAAAACAATTTTTTAGATATATTTAAAGAATGTACCATTCCCTCTCCTTGTTGGATGATGTATATGAAAGATTTTAAAAAAATAAATCAATTTAATGATTTAAACTACCCTGAGGATTACAACTTCGCTTTTAAACTTTGGGAAAATAATTTTAAAATAACTTCTGTAAAGAAAGAAATACATTTATGGAGAGATCATCCCAAAAGGACATCTAGAGTTGATTCAACCTATGATTATAAAAACTTTCTTGAATTAAAAATTAAATATCTAATTAGTAGAGAAAAAAAATCATTTGAAAGGCTGGTTGTATGGGGTGCCGGAAAAAAGGGNAAATTNTTAGCNAAAAAATTAATAGAAAAAAAAATTGAATTTTCTTGGATGACAGAAAACATCAATAAAATTAACAAAGACATTTATGGNATTNAGATTAATGACAAAGGTATTTTTAAACAAGATTTTAAAAAATTAATCATTTGCTGTATTAGCGACCCATTATTTCAACTACCTGCAAGCGATAAAATGAATAGATTTATATCCTTTTATTAAATGAAATCTTATATATTCGACCAATATTGAAAAACAAATTGAATTCACCTATTAAAAATACTCTTCACCTTCTTATAACTCTTCTGTTAATTGTTTTTTCAGTGACTAATTGCTCAAATGACAATAAAATACATGAAGGTTCAATCGAATATGACATTAGCTATCCTTGTCTTGAAAAAAGNTCTAATTCTTTAATGTTCTTTTTACCTAAGAAAATGATTGCCACTTTTAAAGACAACTGTTATAAAAACAAATTTATTTTCAAAAATGACAACTCTACTTTAGAAGCAACTAGTTTCTGCGAGGCTAAAGAAACCACTCTTGCATTTGGTTTTGGAAAAAGCATTAAATATACTAAACTAGATTCTTCCACCATTAACATACTTCTTGGTGAGCTTCCTCAATATAAAAAATTAAATAATGAGGTTGACACAATTACTTATTTAGGAAAAAAATGTTTTAGGTATNATGTGACTTCAGATGAAATTAATTCTGATTTTCAAATAATAACTTCAGATGAAATTATGATTAAAAGTGCCAATTGGTGTACTCCATTTAATCTTATTGATCAAGTAATGCTAGAATATAAAATTATTCAATACGGAATTGAAATGAAATTTAAAGCAACTAAAATCAATGAAGTTAAAGTAGAAGATGATTTTCTTAAAGTGGATGATAAATTTGAATTTCTTGAAATCAAACAATATCTGAAAGAAGTAAAAAGTTTACTTTCAATGTTTATTTGCGAATGAAAATAATATCCTTTTTTTTATTTTTTTCAATTACTAGCTCTTATTACCTACAGAATTTTGAAGGGNAAATAGAGTTTAATGTAATTCATAAACAGAAAGATTCATCCTTAGCTTTTAACAACAGTCTTCCAAGTAAAATGAACTATTATATCTCTGGTGAATTTTCTAGAATAGATCAAATTACAACTTTAGGTAATCAATCTTTAATTATAGACACTATTAGTAAAAATAGCTTGCTTTTAATTAATTTAATGGAACAACAAATTTGCATAAACATTAACAATGAAAAAGATACTAATGAAGTAATTGCTATTAAATACCTAGATTATTACAAAAACATTCTCAATTACAAATGTCAAAAAGCTATTATTAACTCTTATAACAAACAAACAGAGAAAAACTCTACTTCAGTTGTTTTTTTCACTAAAGAAATAAGTAATTCTTATAGTAATAATTTTGAAGGACTTATAGGCTTTCCTTTAAGTTATGAAATTAACTCTAGTGATATAATATCTACTTACACAGCAATTAATATCAAGAAAAAAAACATTGACCCTCAGTTTTTCACAACTGANAAAAACACAAAAACTTACTCATTAGATGAATTTAAAAACCTAATGAATCAATAATTCCTAACAATATNCAGTGGAGAACACCAATTAACTAACTATAAGTAATTATAAGTTTATTTTATTTTTACTTAAATATTTATGACTGCTAAGAATCAATATAAAAACTTTCAATTTAACCTTTCCAACAAAAAAAAGAAAAAGCAAAGATTTAAAGGTCTCAAAAGTTTTTTTAATGACGAACGACTACATAAATCTATTGGCCTTTTTTTAATCCTTCTATCCATATATTTATTTATTGCTTTTACTTCTTATTTGTTTTCTTGGAAATTTGATCAAAGTATAATTGATGGGCAACCTATATCATTTGTATTTAATGGTCAAGAGACAGAAGTTAATAATTGGTTAGGGAAGTTTGGAGCCTATATTGCTCACAGGTTTTTAAAAATATGGTATGGAATTGCTTCATTTNTATTCACTTTTATTGCTTTTTTAATTGGTTTTAAGGCACTTTTTAAGCAAGATTTACTACCATTATTAAAAACTTTAAAAATTAGTTTGATTTCACTCTTGTGGTTATGCATGACTCTAGGATTTATTTTTAATCACTCAGAACTAGATTTCATGGGGGGATTATATGGTAACATTATAAATAATTGGCTAGTAAGTGTATTTGGAACTATTGGAACTAGTTTTTTTATAATATTTAGTGGCTTTGTTGCTGTAATTTTACTTTTCAATCCATCTCTTTCTTGGTTAATTACTTTTTTTAATAAAATATCAGATAAATTAAAACAAAAGAAAGATCCAATTACTAATGATGGTTTTACTGATGTTACTTCCCTAAATAAAGAAGTTAAAGAAACNGAACTAAAAACAAGTGGAAATATTGAATCTGAAGAAAATCCAACAAGTGAAGTTTTAGAACTAGAAACACTAGACAATACAACTGAAAAAGAAGAAGAANCTGATATTAAAATAAAAGAAAAACCTCCAAAACAAGAAGTTGATTTAAATGAGGAATTTTCTGTTGAAGTTGCTTCATCTGAAAATGAACTTTCAAAAGAAGATATTGATAATAAATTAAAAGAATTTGGTGAGTATGACCCTAAATTAGATTTATCGGAATATAAACTACCAAACATTGACCTTCTAGCAGAACATGGGAGTGGAAATATAGTTGTAGACAAAGAAGAATTAGAAGAAAACAAAAANAAAATTATTGAAACGCTTCAAAACTACAAAATCAACATTTCTAAAATTAAGGCGACTATTGGCCCTACTGTTACTTTATACGAAATTATACCTGCCCCTGGTGTTAGAATTTCTAAAATTAAAAACCTTGAAGATGATATTGCACTAAGTCTAGCAGCTCTAGGTATTAGAATAATTGCTCCTATGCCTGGAAAAGGGACAGTTGGAATAGAAGTTCCAAATTCAAAACCAGATATAGTTGCAATGAAATCTCTTATTGCTTCTGATAAATTTCAAAACAGCGAAATGGAGTTACCAATTGCACTTGGTAAAACCATATCNAATGACTCTTTGATTACTGACTTAACCAAAATGCCGCACCTATTAATGGCAGGTGCAACAGGTCAAGGTAAATCTGTTGGACTAAATGCTATTTTAGTTTCTATAATTTATAAAAAGCATCCATCACAGGTTAAATTTGTTCTTATAGATCCTAAAAAGGTTGAGCTAACCATATACAACAAAATTGAAAGACATTTCCTAGCCAAACTACCTGATGAAGAAGAAGCAATAATAACAGATACCAACAAAGTAGTAAATACATTAAATAGTTTATGCGTTGAAATGGAAGCTAGATATGAGCTNCTTAAAGAAGCAATGGTTAGAACCATAAAAGAATACAATCATAAATTTATTCANCGTAAACTAAATCCTGAAAAAGGTCATAAGTATATGCCTTACATAGTTTTAGTAATTGATGAATTCGCAGACTTAATTATGACTGCAGGTAAGGAGATTGAAACTCCTGTAGCNAGAATTGCTCAGCTAGCACGAGCAGTAGGAATTCACTTGATTATTGCAACTCAAAGGCCATCTGTTAATGTAATAACAGGAACAATTAAAGCAAACTTTCCTGCGAGAATTGCTTTTAGAGTAACTTCTAAAATTGATTCAAGAACTATCTTAGACGCNGGTGGTGCAGATCAATTAATTGGTCGTGGAGACATGCTATACTCACCAGGAAATGAGTTAATTAGACTTCAGTGCGGATTTGTAGACACACCTGAAGTAGATAATATTGCTGACTTTATTGGATCACAAAGAGGATACCCAAATGCATTTTTACTTCCAGAATATATTGATGAAGCTAATGAGTTAAAAGAAATTGATGATGACTTAGATAGTCTATTTGAAGATGCTGCAGAAATAATTGTCAACCACCAACAAGGATCGGCTTCTTTNCTTCAAAGAAAACTAAAATTAGGATATAACAGAGCTGGAAGAATAATTGACCAATTAGAAGCTACTGGATTAATAGGCCCTCATAGAGGAAGTAAGGCTAGAGAAGTTTTAATTCCTGATGTCATAGGTTTGGAACAGTTTTTGAACAGCCTTAAAGAAAATGGAAAATTATAAGATAATGAAAAAGATATTTATTGTAATAACGTTAATAGCTTATTCAATCTGTGGGTTTACTCAAACAGAAGCTGAACATAATGATAAATCTAAAGGGATTCTAGAAAAAGTTAGTAATGCCTATCAAAAAAACAAAACAACAAAATTCAATTTTAAACTAACTATTCTTAGTGAAGATATCAATGAGACACAAGAAGGATATGCCTTATTAGAAGGAGATAATTTTTTTTACAAAACAGAAGAAAGAGAAGTAATATGTGATGGGAATTCTGTATGGACCTATCTTCCAGATGACAATGAATGCTATATTGATTTATTAGAAGACTTAGAAAACACTATAAACCCAAATGAAATATTCACAATATGGAAAGAGGGATTTAAATTCCAATATATTGGAGAGAAAACAATAAATAATGAATTAATTCATCAAATTAAAATGTTTCCAAAAAGTCCTGAAAAAAGTAAATACCATACACTTCTAATGGAAATTAACGAAACTAACTCTAGCATTAAACAGGCAATTATAAAATCAAAAGATGGTGTAACAATACAATTTGAAATTTTACAACTGACTTCAAACCCATCTTTAGAAAATAACACCTTCAAATGGGATATTAACAAGCATCCAAATGTTGATGAAATTGATAATAGATAACTAATTAAGTAATTCTAATGCATTATTAATTGCTGCATTTCCAGTTTTATCTCCTCCTAACATTTTAGCTAACTCCTGAATACGTTCCTCTCTTTTTAACTCCACTAACTTAGACTCTATTCCATTACCATAATCCTTTTTTTCGACATGAAAATGAACTTTTCCTAAAGCTGCAACTTGAGGAAGATGAGTTATGTTAATAACTTGCACTTTTTTTGAAATATCTCTAAGTAATAATCCTACTTCAGAAGCAACTTTTCCACTAACACCTGAATCAATTTCATCAAATATTAAAACAGATTTGGAATTAGAATTAGAGGAAACATACTTTAAAGCAAGTGCAATTCTAGATAGCTCTCCACCTGATGAAAATTTATGAATAGGAAAGTATTCCTTTCTATTATTTACAGAAATTAAAAAATCTATACTATCAATACCATTTGGAGATAATTGATTGGTTTTTTCTATATGTAACTTAAAACTAGCATGATCCATTGAAATAGACTTTAATATAGAATTGACTTCCTTTTCAATAAATTCAAAGCTATCTTTTCTTAATTCTAATAAATTTTCTGCAATTAAAAGGGACTTATTCATCCAATAATCTTTTTTCAATTTACAATCATCAAGATCAGAGTTTAAATCATCCATTTTAGAAATTTCTAATTGAATATTGTTTCTTTTCTCTTTAAGAGAACTTAGATCAACAACATTGAATTTTTTGAGTAGGAAATTTATATGATTAATTAACTCCTCTAACTCTTTTAGTTTATTTGGATTTGTAGATTGAAAATTATATTTCTTATTCAATTCATGAAAAATATCTTCCAATTCTATTCTGACACTATTAAATCTTTCTACATAGGTAGCTAAATCCTTTATTTTTAAATTTAAATGCTCAATTTCATCACCAATAGTAGCTAAATTAGAGAGCACTCCATTATCAGATGATAATAGAGCATTAACAGTATCAAATCTTTTATTAATTTCTTCTTGATTAGCTATTAAATTATACTCGTTATTAATTATTTCTTCATCCCATTCATCAAAAGAATATCCGGAAAGTTCATCTAATTGAAATTTTAGAAAATCTCTTTTTTCATTTAAAAGATTAACATTTTTAACAATATCATCATGCTTTTTGGAGTAAAGAACATAATTTGAATAACTATCATCATATTCCTGCAAAATTTGTTTGTTTTTTATAAAATCATTTACAAATTCATAGTTAAATTCAACCTTGCCAATATCATGGATTAAGTATTGTCCATTTAATTCTATAATATATTGAGAAAGAAGTTTTAATTGATCTACTTTAACAGGTGAATCGTTTATAAAAGCTCTTGATGAACCATTAGGTTTTATTTCTCTTCTGAAAATTATATCTTCACTAATATCAAGGTTCAGTTTTACTAAAGCATCATTAACTTTTTCGTTAGAATTAAACACCCCTTCAATAATAGATTTTGTAGATTTATCTTTGAGAAGTTTAACAGATGTTCTTGCACCCATTAAGATTTGAATAGCTCCTAAAACAATAGATTTACCAGCACCTGTTTCTCCAGTTATAACTGAAAACCCATTACTGAAATCTACAGAGATTTCATCAATAAGAGCATAATTTGAAATATATAGCTTTTGAAGCATTTACTTAATTAGCTGAATTTCAACTCTTCTGTTAGCATCTTTTCCGATAGTATCATCAATACCATCATCATAATTATCTTCAGCTACTGGTTGATTTTCACCCATTCCATATGCCTTAATTCTATGGAAATCTATTCCTCTGTTGTACAAATAAGTTTTCACAGACTCAGCTCTAAGAACAGATAAAATTTGATTTGATTTTGCAGTACCAGTCAAATCTGTATGTCCAACAGAATTAATTTTCCAACTAGGGTTTTCATTTAAGGTTATTATTAATTCATCTAATACACTTTTTGCAGATTTATTTAAATCAGAGCTACTTGATTTGTAATAGACACTTTTATAAAAAACAATATGCTTCTCTCCTTCTTCGACTTCCTCATCAACATCTTCCCCATCAACAACTTCCTCATCATTTGAAGTCTTTTCTGAAGCAAGTTCAGTTTCATCTGAATTATCATTACTTATTGAAGATAATTCAATATTAGTAGGATCTTCCAATTGGGATAATGCTAAAATATCTCCATCTACAACAACTCCTTCAGAAAGTGAAATATCTAAAGATGTTACTCTAACCACTTTAGTATACTCATTAACACCCTCAACATCAAGTGGAACACTTATAGTGTCAGAAGTAGCTAAATCTTGGTATTCATAAACCACTTCATAGTTATGACCAGGTTGAAGTACAAAAAGAAAACGTCCACTTAGTTCATTTGGTCTGTAGATACCATATTTATCATCCATGTTTTCATCAAAAATTGATATAACAACATCCTTAACAACATTTCCTTCCGTATCCTTGACAATACCTTTGTAAACAGCTAAATCAGCTTCTTCTTCACTTACAAGATTCATTCTATAAATGTCGTACTCTCCAATACCATCACTTCTGTATGATGAAAAGTAAGCTCTTTTTCCATTTACAGTAGGAGTGAAAAATAAATCATCTACTACAGTATTTATAGGGTAACCCATATTTTCAGGTGCTGACCAAGTTAAATCAGCTTGTAAATTAGACTTAAATATATCGTACCCTCCCATAACCTTGTGGCCTTTAGAAGAGAAGTATAATGTTTTACCATCAGGATGCAGATAAGGAGATTCTTCGTCATATTCTGAATTAATAGGTTCTCCAAGATTTTGAGGTTCTGCCCACTCTCCATTAGGTAATTTTTTTACCATCCATATATCCTTACCTCCATAACCTCCCTCTCTATCACTAACAAAAAGTAAAATATTTGAGTAAATATCAAGAGAAGCATATGTCTCCCAATATTTTGAGTTTATTTTTTCATTAAGAAATTTAGGTTCTGTCCAATGATCTCCTTCAAGTTTAGATTCATATAAACCACGCCCAATATTCCCAACCTTAGGATCNTTATTTACCATACTTAAATACATCATTTGAGCATCAGCAGATAAATATACACATGAAGAATTCTCTTGAGTATTAATTAAGTCTTGCACTAAAACAGGTTCAGTCCAAACATTATGTTTTTTTTCTGAATAATAAATATCTTCATAATATTCACCTTGATCATCCAATATCTCACTACTTCCACCAGGTCTTTTTGAAGTAAAATACATAATATTTTCTTCAGCATTTACCTTTGGCCTATACTCTGGATACTTAGAATTGACTGATTTAATAGGTATGATATCTANATCTATAGGATTCTCTTTTAATTCTTTAGCATACTTTGATTGCCTTATTCTTCTATTATTAGCACGTTTATCATCCCAATTATTTTCAGCTAAGAAGTTACTATAAAATTCAAATTTATCAACGGCTTTTTCAAATTCATAATTTTTGTGATAAGCTCTTCCTAATAATTCAATTACATCAAGGGGGGCCTTTTTTTCTCTATGATTACCAATTCTATATCCAATTGTTAAACCTTCCATAGCTATTTCATAATATGGAATAGCCTCATGTTCTCTGTGAGAAAGATTCATTAAGCAATTACCAATTGAAAAATTAGTNTTTGCATTATCAGGTTTCATTTCATGCATTTTCATTAAAAGAGGAAGAGCATGTTCGTAATCATTAACTTCCAAGAAATGAAAAGATTCTTTGTATAGCTTTTTGAATGACTGAGAAATTACTAATTGAGAAGAAACAATTAATACAAATAAGACTAATAATTTTTTTTTCATAAATACTGATTTAATTTATCAAGTAAAGGTTTTGGACAATTTACAGGTTTTTTTGATATTTTATTTAAAAATACTAAAGTTGTATTACCAAAATTAATCATTTCTTTCTTTTCATTATAAGTTTCATATTCAAATTTAATTCTAACGTTAGGAATAATTGGAATTTTACATATAATCTCTAGCTGGTCATCATAAAATGCAGGCTTAAGGTATTTTATACTGAAATCTATAACTGGTAATAAAACACCATCCTCCTCTAAACTTTTATAATTAAAACCTATTGCTCTCAATGTTTCTACTCTTGCTACTTCATAATACATGGCATAATTACCNTAATAACAATAACCCATTTGGTCGGTTTCTGCGTATCTTACACGNATATTAACATTTGATTGATACATATTAGTATTTTTGTTTTAACATGAACAATTTAAAAATAAACATATTATTATTTAAAGTAACAAGTGCTTTATTATTACTTATTTATTCATGTAATAGTTACAAAATCAAGCACAACTCATCAAATAATCATAAAATTGATAATAGTATAGCTAAAAATGAGTTTAATGAAATAAACCTTAATAAGTATAGAGACAGTCTAAATTNAGAAGGAATGGATGAAATAATTAATTATTCCAATAAAACTTTAAAGACTGGCTCCCCAGAAGGGCTTTTAGGAAACTTTATTACTGATCTTTCATTGTTTATNATAAGAAAAAAAATGGATAATATTATTTATCCTGATTTTTGCGTATTAAATAACGGAGGATTTAGAGCAAATATTAATAAAGGTGCAATAACAAGAAGAAATATATTTGAACTAATGCCATTTGAGAATTCACTTGTTATTTTAGAACTAAATAATTACCAAATGGANTCCTTATTAAACTATATTTTAAATAAATCCCTAAATAATAATGGCGTCCCAATAAGTGGATTAAGAATAAATATAGTTAATAATAAAATATATAGATGCTTAATAAATACCAAAGAAATTAGCAAGGATAAAACTTATCACGTTCTAACAACTGATTATTTATCCAATGGGGGTGACAATATGTTTTTTTTAAAAGATTGTAAAAAATATAATACTGGAATACTTCTTAGAGATGCCATTATTAATTACATTAAAAGCCTTAGTTATAATAACATAAACATAGATGCTCAAATAGATGGACGAGTTCAAATTAACAAATAGAAGAACATTTGTTAAAAANATATCTCTTGCTGGATTAGCAATGCCATTTATAAATNTTAACACAAAAAAATCAAATAATAAAAGAAAACTAACTATTCTNCATACTAATGATATGCATAGTCATATTGATCCATTTCCAATAAGCGACAATGAATACCCTGGACTAGGTGGAATGACTAGAATTGCAACATTAATAGATAATATAAGAAATTTTGAAAAAAATGTACTTTTATTAGATGCTGGAGATATTTTTCAAGGAACTCCCTACTTTAACAGATATAAAGGAGAATTAGAGTTAAAACTAATGAGTAGAATGGGATACGCTGCATCCACAATGGGTAATCATGATTTTGATAACGGAATTGATGGCTTTGGTAAAGTTATGCATAATGCTAAATTCCCATTTTTATGTTCCAATTATGATTTTAAAAACACTATTCTTGAAAATAAAACTAAGTCACATGAAATACTTTATATTGGTAAATTAAAAATTGGCATTATAGGAATTGGCATTGAGCTTAAGGGGCTAGTGAATGAAGTAAATTATAAAGAAACTAAGTACCTTGACCCAATAGAAATTGCAAATCATTGGAGCAAGTATTTAAAAATTAATGAAAAATGCGACTTAATAATATGTTTAAGCCATTTAGGCTTTAAATATGAAATAAATAAAATTTCAGATATTGAATTAGCAAAAAAATCAAAAAACATTGATGTTATTATTGGAGGTCACACCCATACATTTTTACAAAAAGCAATTACAATTAAAAATTTAGATAATAAAAAAGTAATTATTAACCAAGCCGGGTGGGGAACTTTAGCTTTAGGTAGAATTGATATTGAGTTTAATAAAAAAATTGACAATAACCATGGACTTTCAATTGAACAAAAGCAAATAAAAAACTATGCCAAAATTTAAAATTTCTGACAAGTATTTTTTTTTTAATAAACAATAGCTAAACGGTTTTTTTTTTAACTTTTTTATTAAAATATTTGCTCTGTATTAATACTTGAATTGTTAGTTTTTGTAAATTACCATAGGTTAATTGAAAAAAACCTAATTCACACGCTAACTAACAAAGTTGAAATTTTGTTTAATTCTTAAAAAATAATTTAATGACCAAATCATTTGAAACTACTTGGGAAAACTGTTTATCAGTAATTAAAGACAATGTATCCATCCAAGCATTCAAAACATGGTTTGAACCTATTAAACCTATTAAACTTAAAAGTAAAATTTTAACTATTCAAGTTCCTTCACAATTTTTTTACGAATGGTTAGAAGAACACTACATTGACCTTCTTAAAAAAACCATAAGAAAAGAAATAGGTCCTGATGCAAAATTAGAATACAGTATTGTAATGGAAAACAACATGGGAAACAAAAACCCATATACTATTAAAATTCCAACCACTGAAAAGAAAGCATTACGTAATCCGCAAGTAACTATGCCTTTAGATATAGGCAATAATGCAATTAGAAACCCATTTGTAATTCCAGGATTAAGAAAAGTAAATGTTGATTCTAACCTGAACCCTAATTACTCATTTGAAAACTTTATTGAAGGAGACTGTAATAGACTTGCAAGATCAGCTGGGTTTGCAGTTGCTGAAAAACCAGGAGGAACAGCGTTTAACCCTCTTTTAATATATGGTGGTGTTGGTCTTGGGAAAACTCACCTGGGTCATGCAATTGGAATCGCAATAAAAAATAGATTTCCTAACAAAACCGTACTATACGTATCTTCTGAAAAATTCACTCATCAATTTATTGATTCTGTTAAGAATAACTCTACAAATGATTTCATTCATTTCTATCAAATGATTGATGTTTTAATAATTGACGATGTACAATTTTTTTCTGGNAAGGAGAAAACACAAGATGTGTTTTTCCACATATTTAACCACCTTCACCAAACAGGAAAACAATTAGTCCTAACTTCTGACAAGGCTCCAGTTGAAATGCAGGGAATGGAACAAAGGTTGCTATCTAGATTTAAATGGGGACTATCAGCAGACCTTCAAATGGCTGACTTAGAAACTAGAATTGCAATCCTACATAAGAAAATGTATGCAGATGGAATTGAACTTCCACATGAAGTTGTTGAATATTTAGCATACAGCATATCTAATAACATTAGAGAACTTGAAGGAGCATTGATTTCATTAATAGCACAATCATCTTTAAATAAAAAGTCGATTACTTTAGAATTAGCAAAACAAATGATTGATAAGTTTGTTAAAAACACTGCTAGAGAAGTCTCAATTGAATATATTCAAAAAGTAGTATGCGATTATTTTGACCTACCAATTGAATTAATGAAATCAAAAACTAGAAAAAGAGAAGTAGTTCAAGCCAGACAAATTGCAATGTATTTTTCTAAGAAAATGACAAAATCATCATTAGCTAATATTGGAATGCACTGCGGCGGAAAAGATCATGCTACTGTTCTACACGCATGCAGAACAGTTAACAACTTAGCCGAAACTGACAAACACTTTAGAACATATTTAGTTGATTTAGAAAAAAAATTAAGCGTCCAATAACTTCATCATTATATGACTAAAATATTAATGGTCTGTTTAGGCAATATTTGTCGATCTCCATTAGCACAAGGAATTTTAGAACACAAAGCAAAAATTAACAACACTAAAATCATTGTTGACTCTGCAGGAACAGGCAGCTGGCATATTGGTTCTTCACCTGACATAAGAAGTATTGAAACTGCTAAAAATCACAATATTGATATTAGCAATCAAAAAGCAAGACAATTCAACACTAATGACTTTAATGAATTTGATAAAATACTTGTAATGGACACCTCTAACCTTACAAATATTTTAAGATTATGTTCTAATAAAAAAGATGAAAAAAAAGTTCAACTAATATTAAAATATACTAATCCAAATTCTCAAGAATCAGTTCCAGACCCATATTTCGGCGGGGAAGATGGTTTTGAAAAAGTATATCAATTATTAAATGAAGCATGTGATAAAATAATAAATACACTTAAATAAATTTAATGNGAGAAGGTTTAATTCACTTAATACCATTACCAATTCATAAAGAGGATGAATTCAACATGGACCTAATAAGTCCAATCATTAAAGAAACAATTAATAATCTTAATTATTTTGTAGTAGAAAANATNAGAACNTCAAGAAGATTTATTAANAAAATTAATCCATCATTTAATATTGACAGTACTAAATTTGTAATCCTTGATAAACGATCAGATAAAAAAATTATAAACANGATAATAGATGATTTAAAAACTGGAGTATCTGTAGGAGTAATGAGTGAAGCAGGGTGCCCAGGCATAGCAGATCCAGGACAAGAATTATGCAATTTAGCTCATANACATAATATAAAAATAAAACCATTAATTGGACCTTCTTCGATNATTATGGCCCTTATGTCAAGCGGATTAAATGGNCAAAAATTTACATTTCATGGNTACCTACCAATTCAAAAAAAAGAGAGAATTAATAAGATTAAACAAATCTCAAAAATTAATGGCTCTCATATATTTATTGAAACCCCATACAGAAATGACCAATTATTAAACGATTTAATAAATAATATTAAACCAACAAATAAGAAACTAACAATTGCNATTGANATCACTGGTGAAAATGAAAAAATCATCACTAAANCAATTGATCAATGGAAAGAATTTGAAATAAACATTAAAAAACAACCAACAATTTTTATATTTGAATAGATTATTATATCACAAATGTTAAAAGACTTTACAACACAAGGAGATAACAAAAATCCAAAAATAGTTCTTAGAACTTCAGGAGATTTATCTTTTCATGGAAGATCTCTTCCTGAAAATGCTAAAGAAATTTTTAAACCTATACTAGAATGGCTAAACCAATATAAAGATGTAGCAGCCGAAGAAACTAATATTAACTTTCAATTGGAATACTTTAATACAACATCTTCTAAAATGATTTATGAAGTAATTAAAATTGGAGAGGAAATGTTAAAAAGCGGAAAAAAGGTAAACGTTAATTGGTATTTTGAGAAAGATGATACAGACCTNAAATATGAAGGTGTTTTAATCTCTTCCACTTTAGATTTAGAATTAAATTTTATAGAAATAGACGAATTTCAGTTCGATCATTTTAATTAATTTTCATATTTACCTTCACAGGTGTAAATGGAGGNATTTTATTTACAAATGAACCTCTTTTACCGAATAGCAAATTAGAAGGAANAATAGCCATTACAGAATCTCCTCTATCGTATTGGTCCACTAAAATTTTAAANCCTTTAAGAAGTTGACCGTTTAAACTTTTATCATAATATTCAGAAATTGAATTAGTAGTNTATAAATTTCTACCATTTAGNTCTTCAATAGAATAATTAATCGAAATAAACTGCTCCATGCTATCATTTANCGAAAAAAAAGATTTTTCAGAAGATAATTTTATTGAATATAAATCTTCATATTTAAATAAATTNAAATACTTNGAATCCCAAATTTTATGAGTTTCATTCAATAGCTTCCTTTCTGAACTAACTGCTAAATTCAATAATTGAAAATTATAAACACTTTGCTCTTCAATAGAGTTGAAACCCAAGACCTTAAGACTTAATNGAAGTGTATCNTTTAACGAGATAGTTCTATTAGATAATTTTAAGTTACTGTTAAAAAAACTATTATAAAAATCTTCCAATGTTAATTTAAAAGAAACACTATCTTCTGAGTGGATTTCATCAAACACTTCATTTAATGGAGAATTAAACAATGAAGAATCATAATAAAAAGAGGAAACACCTTGTAATCCATTAAATTTTGAGGAAAAAATAATATTATCATTTAAGTCCTTTGCTTCCATATCTAAATTAACTACACATCCTTTGAAAATAGCTTTAGTTGTTGGTGATAATTCATGAAATTGTATAACATAACCATTGCTAGTAACTATTTCACCTCCATTATATCTTTTACATGATAAAAAGAAAAGAAAGGATAAGACTAAAAAAAGATTATTTAATGACATCAATAAGTTTAATATAATATAAAACAGAAGATAATGGAGGGATTTTTTTAGAGTCTCCAGTAACTCCATGTGCAAGAAAATGAGGAAGAATAACAAGTGCACTATCCCCTTTATTTAAATATGTAACCACTTCATGTAAGCCAGATTCAACCATGGATTTTTCTATTTGAAATTTAGCTAAACCATTTGAATCAGAATGGTAGCACCTAGTTTTAAAAGGATCCATCAGCCTTACATCATAAGACAGAACAACATAATCACCGGGCTCAGGATAGCTTAATCCTTTAACATCCTCAATAATAAAATATCTTAAACCTGATTTACTTATTTTTGTTTTTATTCCTTGCCTTAAACAATATTGATTAATTCGAAACGACTCATCTTTAACCCATTGATTATTTAATTCTATTGAAATATTTTTATCAAATTTTTGATANTGATTATCTACATTCAAGTTCTCTTTATATTGACTATTACAGGATGTAATTATCCAAATAAAAAAAACATATAAAATTATTTTTTTAAGCAAAATGATCTGAAATTTTTAATTAAGTCATCTAGTGCTTTATCTAAATCATTATTAGAAACTANTGCACCAGCAGCATTTTGATGACCACCACCATTATAGTAAACTTTAGAAAAATCATTTACTTTAATATTTCCTTTTGATCTAAAAGAAATTTTAATCACATCAGAATCCTCCCTTAAAAAAGCAGCTACCTNAACTCCTTTAATAGATAGACAATAATTAACAAATCCTTCAGTATCCCCTTTTTTATAATTAAAATTATTTAATTCAGAATTTGAAAGTGTTAAATATGCTAAAGAAGATGAACTATCTACCTTAATCTTTTGTAGAGCATAACCCAATAAGTTAATTTTTGAAATATTATTTTGATCATATACATTATTATGAACTAAAGTGTGATTAACTCCAATTTCTATAAGATGAGATGCTATTTTATGTGTCTTTGGTATAACAGACGAAAACTTAAAAGAACCAGTATCAGAAATCAAACCAAGATAAATTGCTGTTCCAATTTCAACATCAATAATATCTAAATCATTATTAGCTTCAATAAAACCATAAATTAATTCAGAAGTTGATGAGGAAGTTGAATCAATTATTTCATAATCTCCAAATTTTTCAGGATAAGTATGATGATCAATAACAATTTTAAAAACTGAATCATTAACATGATTCAANAAGGGAGATAATATTGGCCCAACCCTGGATCTATGATTGAAATCTAAACAAAAAATTAAATCAGCTGAATTAAAATGCTCATTAACTAAATTGATGTTTTCACTAGCAACAACAATTTGATCAATATTTTTTAACCAACCTAAATTTTCAGGAATAGAATCAGGAACAATAACTTTATTTAAAATTCCTATTTTATTCAAATATCCACTAAGTGCTAAAGAAGACCCNATTGAATCACCATCAGGCCCCTGATGAGATAATATTACAGCAAATTTTTTTGAACTTATTATGTTTTTCATATAAAAAAAAAACCCTCTAAGAGGGTTTAAATTTATCTGTTAAATCCAGTAACAATCCCTGGCTGATGTTCAACCAATAAGCCAATACAGGCATAATTACTTCCTGAAAGACCAGAAGACATCTCTCCACCAGCTTCATCAGGAACATATACCTTAATCTTTAATTTTCTAGTTTTATTGGATTGGAAAATAAATTCCGGACTCATACCATCATCAGCGTTGTCATACCTNACGACATCTTTACTAACAAAAACTCTTTTCTTAGTGACTGTAGGGACTTTCCTTATTTGCTCATAACCGTCTTCATCATAATATTCTTCCTCNTCATAAGTAGTCTCCTCTTTCCACATNCCAGTGGTTACTTTTTCAGAAATCTTAAACTGAAACTGACCATCTAAATGTGAATGGGATGGAGAACATATTGAAATACGATATTCCATTCCTTTGTAAACAACTATAGTAACAATAGAGGTATCTCCCATTTCAAAAGCTCCACTAAAACTTTGCATATTTTTAGTAAAGCCTAACCTTTTACCTACTGGACATAAAGCAACAGTATTATAGCATTCACCCTGGTTTTGACCAATGGAAACCAGAGGTAAAATAAATAACAAAACAACAATATGTATTAATTTAATTTTATTCATTCTAATAAGTTTAATATAACGCACCCTCAATGATAGAATTCCTTAATTCTTCAACAATGTTTTTTAATTGATCGTATTGATCCTTACTTACTGTCATAGAAGAACCACCGCCGAACATAGCAACAGTTTCTCCATTCGAATCAGTAAATGAGCTTGTGGATAATTCAGATTCATCTGTTTCTTCAACAACTGAATTAAAGATATCTTCTATTGGAGATAAGTTAGCAACTACTTTATTTAATTCCTCATCATTAATTCTTGAAATAAAAATAAGTAAATTCTCAAGTGTTAGTTTCTGGTCTGCTATTCTTTGCACAACTTCAGATCCTTCTTCGTATGGCCCTAAATTCAAAATAATATTTAGCCCCTCAATCCATCCTCCAAGAACTATCATTCCAAGAACATCTGCTCTTTGGTTACTTTCTAGGTAAGAATAAGCATTATAATAAACATCATTTGAAAGATAAAAAAGTGAATCAGCATTGGAACTTTCCAAATTAGTTTGAATTCTTTGATAAATAACTTCATCCAATGCGTTTTCGATTTCTAAATCCTGAGATAACTTTCGGATTATTTCAAAAATTTGAGATGCATCTTCAATATGTCCCATACTTGAAACATATGCCAAATCAGCAGCAAACACACCAAAATTTAAGCCTTTTAGAACTTTTGTATTGTAATTTTCTAAATTAGAAATATCATTTAAAATTTCTTTGTTGTAATTAGTGTTAGAATTTTTAAGAACAGCAAATAATTCATTTGGAGTTGGTACTTGATAAAAAGCTNATATNTCATCAGACACTTCATTAACTACAGCCTCAGTTTGATCTTCAATAACATCTTCGTNAACAGATGTATTTTCACTTTGAGATGATGAACAAGAAAACAAAGTAAGAACAAGTGCGAAATTTAATATTTTAAAAGTTTTAATTTTCATGTTGTTTATTTTATTTATGCTAAGAAAACGATTTTGATTAAAGGAACAAAATAAATTAAATATGAATTTCATTTNAGAAGTAATTTTTCTAGCCCGTTAATATGTTCTTCAAAAGCTTTTCTTCCAATTTTTGTGATTTTATAAGTAGTAAGAGGTTTTTTTCCAATAAATTGNTTTCTAATTTCTAAAAAGGAAACTTTTTCCAATGCTTGAATATGACTGGCTAAATTACCATCAGTAACATCCAATATATTTTTGATATCCTTAAAACTAACCCAATTGTTCACTGTAAGTATGGACATCAACCCTAATCTAACCCTAGAGTCAAAAGCTTTATTTAATTGATCAAAACCTTTCATTTATGAATTACCATATTTAAAATGTAAGTATAGACCAGTAAAAATATGTCCAAANCCAAAACCTATCATCCAAAATAGCAATCCCATTCCCATAAAGTAAGAAGCTATAATTCCCAAAATAAGCTGTAAATAACCAAGAATTTCTAANTCTTCATAACTATGATTACTTGCATTTATTAAACCTAAGCCATAAAATATCAATGTTGCTGGCGCAACGAGACCATACAATTGATGATGAATTAAAAAAAGTGAAAAAACACCCCCTGTTAACAATGGAATAAATAAGGATTTTAAAGTTCTTAAAAATAAAGAGGTAAATAAATCAACCCCTTGTTTTTTTGATTTTGATTTAGCTGAAAAAAACAAAACTAATAGGGAAACCAGTAAAATCACTGATGCTATATAAACAAGTAATTTAATTTTTAAAAATAAATCTTCTTGACTACCATTTTGATTAATTAATTGAGTGTAGGATATTTCTTTTTCACTTACAGAAAAACCAATATCAAAATAGACAATTGAAGCGCCAACTAGAGCAAAGAAACCAGTAAAAAAAACTGAAACTCCTGAAAGACTTGAAAATTTACTAGATTTCTCCATCATCTTCTTAATGGTAGAAATATCTTCTTTTGTTTTAGAATTATCCATTAGCTATATCTTTAAATTACTTTGTAATTCAAAGTTAAGAAAAAAACCTAAATGAAGCCAAATATGAAAATTTGGATAATTTAACTAGTGATCAAAATAAAAAGATCAAAAACTTAATTATTGAATAAATATATGATTTGAGCTAGCTTTTCTTTTATTGTTCTTCTATCAACAATAAAATCTAAAAAACCTTTTTCTAATAAAAACTCACTTTTTTGAAAACCTTCAGGTAAATCTCTCCCAATAGTTTCTTTAATGACTCTAGGACCAGCAAAACCAATTAAAGCACCAGGTTCAGCTATATTAATGTCTCCTAACATAGCAAATGAAGCAGTAACACCACCTGTAGTAGGATCAGTTAAATAAGAAATATATGGTAATTTTAGTTCCGACAACTGAGTAAGTTTTGCAGATACTTTTGCCATTTGCATTAAAGAAATTCCAGCCTCCATCATTCTTGCACCGCCTGACTTAGAAATTAATAGAAAAGGACATTTTTTTTCCTTAGCTACATCAATAGCTCTTGATATTTTCTCACCCATGACATTGCCCATTGAACCTCCAATAAATGAGAAATCCATACAAGCAACTACAAGTTTTTTTCCAGAAGATTCGCCATAAGCTGCTCTCATAGCATCATTAAGACCAGTTTTATTTTGAGTAGCTACAATTCTATCAGAATATTTTTTCTTGTCTTCAAATTTTAATACATCCTTAGGCATTAAATCCTCGCCAATCAAATCAAAATTATTGTCATCAAAAATAATGTCAAAATATTCTTTAGATCCTATTCTAACATGAAAGCCTTCTTTTGGAGTTACATAAAAATTCTCTTCTAATTCAGCCATTTCAATGACATCACCAGAAGGTGTTTTATACCAAAAACCATCAGGAGATTCCTTTTTTTGATTAGTAGGGGTTACAATTCCTTTATCTCTTCTTTTAAACCATGGATTTTCTGCTTCTTTATTACTCATATCATACTAATTTATAAAATTATGCAATACTTATACTTTTATCTAAATAAACATCCTGAATAGCATTAAGCAAACTTACACCTTCATTCATTGGTTTTTGGAATGCTTTTCTTCCTAAAATTAAACCATGTCCCCCAGCGCGCTTATTTATAACTGCTGTAGTAACACCTTCTAATAAATCTGATGAACCACTTCCTGTTGATGCTCCACCTGAATTAATTAATCCAATTCTTCCCATGTAACAATTAGCGGCCTGATATCTACATAAATCAATTGGATGTTCAGTAGTTAATTCTGAGTATACTTTATCATGGGTTTTACCAAAATTAACAGCTTTATAACCGCCATTATTTTCAGGCAACTTTTGCTTGATAATATCTGCTTGAATAGTAACACCTAAATGATTTGCTTGAGAAGTTAAATCTGCAGAAACATGATAATCTGTTCCATCTTTCTTAAAACCACTGTTTCTAGTGTAACACCAAAGGATAGTTGCCATTCCTAGTTCATGAGCTCTTTCAAAAGCCTGTGCAACCTCAACAATTTGTCTATTAGAATCCTTAGAACCAAAATATATTGTTGCTCCAACAGCTGCAGCCCCCATATTCCATGCTTCTTCAACTGATCCAAACATAATTTGCTCAAAAGTACTAGGATATGTTAGTAGCTCATTATGATTTAATTTAACTATAAATGGAATTTTATGAGCATATTTTCTAGACATACTTGCTAATACACCAAATGTAGAAGCTACTCCACTACAACCACCTTCAATAGCTAATTTAATAATATTCTCAGGGTCAAAATAAATAGGATTGGGAGCAAAGGAAGCGCCTGCAGAGTGTTCAATACCTTGATCAACAGGTAAAATAGATAGATAACCAGTTCCTCTCAATCTGCCATGTTGATAAATAGACTCTAAACTCCTCATAACAGGAATTGACCTATTTGAATTAGTAAAATGTTCTGTTACGAAATCTCCACTTGGTAAATTAAGTTGGTCTTTTAGAATTGTTTTACAATTGTGATCAAGAAGATATTCTGCTTGTTCACCCAAAATCTCTTGAATATTGCTTGTTGTTTTTGAAGACATTGTAATTATTTAAATTTGAATGGCAAAGCTATAAAAATTGATGATTGAAGCAAACAAAATTAATTAGAAAGGATAACCAATTCCTAGGTTAAATTGAATAGGGTGAAAATATTTCCTATCCTGATATTTTCCATCAAAAATCCACCTGCTTTTCAAATCACAATTTGGATCATCAATTGGGATAGATGGGTTCTTTAAAGGAATAGCAATATCTGCTCTAATAATGAAAAAATCTAAGTTTAATCTTATACCAAAACCACCACCAAAAGCAATNTGATCTNTAAACCCATCCCATTTAAATTGACCATTTGCCCTAAGAGAATCATATTTCAGCAACCAGACATTACCCATGTCTACAAATAATGCACCTTCAATTAAGTCCGAAATTGGAAATCTTGCCTCAATATTAGCNTCTAACTTAACATCACCAATTTTATCAAATCTGAAAGAAGAATCTAAATAATTNCCAGGACCNATAGATCTAACTTTCCATGCTCTCATNCCATTGGAACCTCCTGAAAAAAAACTTTTTTCAAATGGCAAGGCTTCAATTTGGTTAGCTTTTGGAATTCCTATTCCTCCAAAAAACCTGTAGACAAATTTAGATTTCAAAAAAACAGGCTGATAATACCTTAAATCAATTGNGATCTTTTGAAAATGAGAATATCTTATATTAAATAAATCATAATAACTATTGGTTAAATTATCTTTTTGTTTNCCTGTAATCTCATGATATCTAAACAATGACCCTCCNGCAGTTTCAAATGATGCTTTTGCATAAAATTCATTTTTAAACCTATTTAATTTTTGACTATTATATTCAAATGAAAATAAACCTCCAGCTACAATATGATCCAAAAAACTGGTAGCAATAAATTGGTCATTTAAAGAATTTATTTGTTCTTGGTAAGAAGGATCTAAATCAATATCAACAGCACTTATTAATAGTGGGTTNATATGCCAAGTAATTGATTTTTTTTCATGAAAAACCCAACCAAAAGAAAATTCTTGATTCCAGCGTAAGAAATCTGGTCTTCTTTGATAGTTAACAGAAGCTGTAATTTCAGTTTTAGAATTAAGATGAGATTTTATTTTCTTAAATTTATTTATTAAAAAATATTTTGGAATTATTANTTGAAACTTAGGGCCNATTTCTAANGTATTAAATGAATTATTAGTAGAAATACTATCTCCAGAATAAAGTAACTGAGTTTCTAAACCACCAGTAAAAGAAAATAAAAAATTTTCACCACCATGAAATAAATTATTATGGTTATAGCTGATNCTTCCCTCAGTACCATAAATCCCTTCACTATTTGTACCATCTATAGAAACACCAAAACTTTGAGTTTTATTTGGCACTAAGTCTATAAAGCCATTTAATCTATTATTTCCAATAGTATTAAAATTCAAGGATACTGATTTAAATAAACCAAGACCTATTAACCTTTTATAGGTTTCTAATGCATCATCCTTTCTGTAATAGGTATCTTTATTAAAATTTATAGAGTTTTTTAATATTCTTTTTTGNTAGTTAATTTTTTGACAATTGTAAATCTCTAATGTTTTAGTTTTAAGAGTGTCTTTACAATCTGATAACAATTTATTGTCAGAATTAATTCTAACGTAGACTTTATTCATTTTAAATTGCTGATGAGGAAGTTCTGTTAATTCTTCTCTAATTTTATCGTATTTTTTATAATTCTGAATACCGAAAACTAAATTGACCTTATTNTCTAAATTAAATGTATCTATCTCATAATAAATAAACTCTTTATTAAAAGAATAAAAGCCACTATTTTGTAATAATCTAGTCACTTTATTTCTTTCTTGATTTAATAACTCAGTATCATACTNATCACCAATTTTAATTAATGAGTTTTGTTTTATTGTGTCAATGTATCTATCAATTACACTATCAGAACAACTATATGAAACATCATAAATTGTTGATATTTTACCAGGAGAAATTTCATAAACAACAGCAACTTGGCTATTTCTTAATTTAATTAATGAATCTGTAATTTTTGAATTAAAAAAACCTTTATTAAATAGATAATTTCTAATCTGAACTTTTGAACTATTTGTNAGTAAATCATTTAAAACTACTGGCNGTTCTCCTACTCTTTGAATTTTCTCTCCAATTGTTAATTGCCTTTCTTTATAAAGATCTAATTTTGCAGAACTATCNTTCAGTAACTTTTTTTCATTTTTAAGCTTTATTTTAGAATTAGCAACATCTGCTTTTTTCTGCTTCTTAATAACATTCTTCTCGATTCTTTCCTTATTAGATAAATTATATAATCTAAGGTGAAATCTAAATTTGGAGAACACTTTCCTATTAGGCTTTTGCTTAATTATAGAATAAAGTTGATCTTTATNAATGAGAGATTCAACATCCTCATTTGTTTCATTATTAAATTTTATTTCAATTTTTTTGACTAAAGAATCATTTTCAGGAACATACTTAGATATATTGCATGAACAAAANAGCAAAACCCACAAAACAGACTTGANTACTAATTTGAAATATTTATATTGTAATATAGTTTGCAAATTCATCTATATACAACAAATGTAACAATATGCCTATCAGTAAAAACGATTTAAAAAAATTTAGTGCATTAAAAAGAAAAACAAAAAGGGAAGAAACCCAAAGTTTTATTGTTGAAGGAAAAAAATCATGTTTGGAATTATTNAAAAGCAAATTCAAAATAGTTGCCACTTTTGTAACAGATNAAAANTTAATTACAGAATTTCCAAATGCTNCAATTATTTCAGAAAAAGATGCNTCTAGATTAAGTCAATTAAAATCCCANAGCTCTGTTATTTGTGTTGCTAAAATTCCAAAGAATNATATTTCTGAGAATAATGACAATAGNACTATTTTATTTCTTGATTCAATTAATGACCCAGGGAATTTAGGAACCATAATAAGAACCCTTGACTGGTTTGGATTTACCAATTTATATTGTAGTAATCACTCTGTAGATGTTTACAACAGTAAAGTAATTATGGCAAGTATGGGTTCTGTNTTTAGAGTAAATGTACAATACTTAAATTTTGAAGAATTAATTACAAAATTTCCAAATCATAATATTTATGGGACATTTTTAAANGGNAANAACCTTTACAANNATAAAATAGAAAAAAATTCTATTGTTATTATGGGAAATGAATCTAATGGTATCTCCANTGTAATTGAAGAAAAAGTNACTCATAAAATAATGATTCCNNGNGGTGGTAAAGCTGAATCATTGAATGTTAGTACTGCTACTGCAATAATTCTAAGTGAAATAAAAAGGAGGAATTCTAATTAGCCTTCAAAAGTCAATGAAAAAGTCCAAACTCTAGATTTAAGACCATTNATNGGTTGATCAAAATAATTATTGTCATTTTGATGAATATTAGTCATACCTAAACCAAGTTTTAGTTCTAAACCTAATTTAAAATACTGTAAAAAGAAGTCAAACCCACCACCTAACTCAAATCCAAAATCAGTTTTCTTAATTTTAACCACCTGATCTTCCAAAAGTAAATCACTATTTTCCACTTCAGAATTAGAAGACATATCCACACCAAACCTTATTCCAGTTATACCATAAACAGCCCAATTATCAATCCTATCAGATCTAAATTTTATCATAGCAGGGAAATCTAGATAAACTGGTCTGATTGATTTACTATATATTATTTCTTCATCTCTATTAGAATCAGNATAAGTATATTTGACAATACTTTCCTGAAAAGATAAAGATGGAATAGCAAATCTTAATTTAAAATTTGGATTAATATTAATAGATGANATAACTCCTAAAGTGAAACCNGGGCTTGAGTTTACAATTAGTTCAGAAAGCATAGTGTCAGAAACTTCATCTACATCTACAGTTAANTTTTTNTCTAAAGAATAACCAGAANTATTAAAACTAAGTGCAAATCCAAAATGAAANGGNTTATCNTCAAACTNAGTAAGATTCAGTTGCTGAGAAAAAATATTTGANTTGCAAAACAATACAATTATTAAAATATAACNNACTCTTTTTATCATCNANTTCAAATATAATAAAAGAGATGGATTNACTATTATTTAATTGCNGAATATATAGTGGAAATACCACCTGAAAGTTTCTTNAACTTCAATGTGGAAAATCCAACTTTTTCAAGCTCNATTAAAAAATCTTCCCCTTCNGGAAATGCTGCNACTGATTCAGGAAGATAGTGATATGCAGATTTATCNTTTGANATCAAACTNCCAAAAGTGGGTAAAATGAATTTTGAATANAAATTATAAGATTGTTTTATTGGAAATTTTTTTGGTTTTGAAAATTCTAAAACTACTATTTTACCATTTTTCTTAAGAACTCTAAATATTTCAGAAAGACCTTTGTTTAAGTTTTCAAAATTTCTAACTCCAAAACTTACCATAACAGAATCAAAAAAATCATCATCAAAAGGAAGGTTTTCAGAATCACCCTGAATAAATTCTAATTTGTTATCTAATTTTCTTTTTTTGATTTTTTCTCTACCAACTTCTAGCATGCCATTGGAAAGATCAAGACCTATAATTTTATCAGGATTAATTTTTTTCTGCGCTGCAAAAGCTAAATCCCCGGTTCCTGTTGCAACATCTAAAATTAATTTAGGGTTGTTTTGAGCAACAATTTTGATTGTTTTTCTTCTCCAGATATTATCAATTCCAAAACTCAAAAAATGATTAAGAAAATCATAATTAGAAGAAATATTATCAAACATTTCCTCAACCTGTTGCTTTTTTGTAAGATCCGATGATTTATAAGGCTTAACCACTTTTTTCATGATGCAAATCTAAAAATTAGCAAACACTATAATAATAACTGTTCATTAAATTTTAAAATGGATAAGGAAGTTTCTCTAAAATACTTCATAATATTCTATAATTATAATATTAAATACTAATTTTGAAGAATGAAGAAAATCATTTTAATATTCGCAATTATTCCAATTATAATTTTTTCTCAATCTGAAGGAAAAGATAAAAAAGGTTTTAACAAATGGGACATAGGAATTAATGGAGGTTTTAATATTAACAATCCCTTAGTAAATGATAGTAAAGGTTTTAATTTTGATAATACTAGCGGAAAACTTTATGGATTAACCGTAGTTTATCATTTTAACAGATTTTTTGCTTTAAAAGCTGATTTCGACGTTGAAAACAGAGGTTGGATAATGAAGGATTACAATAATAATTATGATATTGATGGTGATGGTACTCTTGAAAATATTGAATTAAAAGATGTTACTCAAGTTTTAGATTATTTTGACATTCCTGCATTTATGCATATTGGATTTGGTAAAAAATTTAAAGTTGATTTAAACATTGGCCCATATTTTGGTTTTAAAATAAAAG
>PBJU01000010.1 GCA_002721285.1 Crocinitomicaceae bacterium | reverse complement strand
TAAATCACCTTTATGAACCATACATGAACCCACGAAACCAAGATCTACTTTTTTTTGACCCTTGTAATATGATAAAGGTCTGATTGTGTCATGAGTATATCTTTTAGAAACATCTTCATTATGAACATCTGGATCAGCAATCATAGGTTGAGCTATAATATCTAAATCCACTTCAAATTCAGCAAAATATTTAGCATTAGAATCTGGACTTAATGCTGGTTTTTTTCCAGATTGGATTTCAGCAATTCTATTATTTGCTTTATCAATCAATCCCTGAAGAACCTGGTTCTTATTATCCATTCCCTTTTTAATCATAATTTGGATTCTACTTTTAGCAATTTCCAATGACTCAATTAAAGTATCATCCTGAGATATACAAATGGATGCTTTAGCCTTCATCTCAGCAGTCCAATCTGTAAAAGTAAAAGCTTGATCAGCCGGTAGAGTACCTATATGAACTTCAATAATTCTTCCTTGAAAAACATTTTCTCCTGAAAACTTTTCAAGCATTTGAGATTGAGTAGCATGAACCACATCTCTAAAATCCATATGATCTTTCATATCTCCCTTAAAAGTAACCTTGACAGATTCTGGAATTGGCATAGAAGCTTCACCTGTAGCCAAAGCAAGAGCAACTGTTCCAGAGTCAGCACCGAAAGCAACTCCTTTAGACATTCTTGTATGCGAATCCCCTCCTATAATAATTGCCCAATCATCAACAGTAATATCATTTAAAACTTTATGGATAACATCAGTCATTGCATGATATTTGCCAAGTGGATCACGAGCAGTAATCAAACCAAAATCGTTCATAAACTTCATAAGTCTAGGAATATTTTGCTGAGCTTTAAAATCCCATACAGAAGCAGTATGACACCCTGATTGATATGCACCATCAACAATTGGTGATATAATCGTAGCAGCCATAGATTCTAACTCCTGAGAAGTCATTAGACCAGTAGTATCCTGAGATCCCACAATATTAACTTCAACACGAACATCTGAACCAGCATGTAGGACTTTTCCAGGAGTTGTACCAACAGCATTTCTATTAAATATCTTTTCAACAGCTGTTAAACCTTGTCCCTCATGAGAAATCTCCTTAGATGGAGCAAATACTACTGGAATATCAATCCCTAAAGTTTTACATGCAAACGTTTGTAATTTTTTACCAAATACAATGGCATAAGAACCTCCTGCTCGCATAAATTCCATTTTTTGTGGAGTAAAAGCTGCAGAAATATCTTTTACTGGTTTAGCATCTTTATACAATTGCTTCTCTCTTGTGTTAATTGTAAATACATCTCCAGTTTTCACTTCATAAGTTTCTTCTAAAACTGGCTCTCCGTCTTCATCTAAGATAGTATTGCCTTTAGCATCTTTTTTTGTCACCCAGTTCTTAAGATCTAAACCTATTCCTCCAGTTACACCAACGGTAGTTAGAAAAATAGGAGAAATCCCATTTGTTCCAGCTACAACAGGGGCGATATTAATAAATGGAACATATTTACTTGCTTGTTTACCAATCCATAAAGCCACGTTATTAACACCCGACATTCTAGATGAACCTACTCCCATAGTTCCTTTCTCAGCAACTAACATAACCGTTTTATCTGGGTGTTTCTTCATTAATTCAAGAAGCTCCTTTTGTTTTTCAACATTATGTTCAAACATACACTTCCCATGTAACTCTCGATCTGATCTTGAATGTGCATCACTACCAGGAGACAATAAATCAGTTGAAATATCTCCAACTCCAGCTATGTAGGTAACAACCCTAATTTCTTCGTCAATGTCAGGAAGTTTAGTAAAAAATTCAGCATTTGCATAACTTTCAATAATTTCTTTCGCTATAACATTACCATCATTATAAGCTAATTCCAATCGCTCTGTATCTGCCTCATATAGAAAAACTTGTGTTTTTAAAACTTTTGCAGCTTCTTTTGAAATAAAATCATCATTACCTAATGCTAAATCAAGTAAAACTTCAATTGAAGGTCCGCCTTTCATATGAGACAATAATTCAAAAGCAAAAGAAGGAGTAATTTCTTCAATTGTACATTGTCCTAAAATTACTTCTTTTAAAAACTTTGCCTTAACCCCTGCAGCACTAGTAGTACCAGGTAATACATTATATATAAAAAAGTGAATAGAATCATCTCGATTTTCATTATCTAAATCTTTAATCTGATTAATGATTTCAGTTAATAAATCTGCACCATCAATTGGCTTTGGATGAAGCCCATCAACTTTTCTTTCTTCAATTTCCTTTAGATAATCTTTATACAAGCTCATAAATAGATTCTTATTTAAGTTAATTGAATAAGCACAATTCTATCAACCAATTTCCCTTATAGAATGAATAAATTGTAAAAACAATTTAAACAGATGCATCTTGCATTTATGACATATATAGAAACAATAAAAATCCTTCCCAAATAACTATCACAATTGACTATATAGTCCTTCTCTATGCAAAGGTATATGGATGGCTAAACAGTTTATAATATCTTACTTTTCTAAAAGCAGGGGAATTATAAATATTGATTATGCATATCCAAATTANAAATACTAGTATTTTTAATAATTACGAAAATAGTAAATGAAAGCTATATTTGAAAGATTTAAGCCCCTAAAGAAGGATATTTTTTATATCTGATAATTTNACCACCTCTTGCCAAACATTAAATTTATGTTCTTTTTGATGAGGATTAAAATAAATATTTTTCATGCCAATGTTCAAAGCACCCTGAATATCTGTATTTAAATCATCCCCAATCATAATAGATTCCTCAATTAATGCACCACTTTTATTTAATGCATAATCAAAAATTAATTTANTTGGCTTCTTGGCACCAGCTGCTTCTGATGTAATGACTTTGTCAAAATATTTAACCAAATTGGATTGCTCCAGTTTAACATGTTGNACCTCTTCAAAGCCATTAGTTATAATATGCATTTTATATTTNGGGAATAATTTCTCTAATAGATCAATTGTTCCCAAAACTAAATCAGTTCTATAGGGNGAGTTAGCAACATAAGCATTTCCTATTCTAGATGCTAGATCAGCATCATTAATTCCAAAAAAAGANAATGTCAAATCAAATCTTTCTTTTCTTAATTTTTCTTTAGTTAATTTATTATTTCGATACCTTTCCCAACAATCTTCATTTACTTTTTTATAAATCTTNATAAATTCATTCGGCAAAGAAATCCCTCTTTGATGAAGTTTATATTTATTAAAAAGATAATTTAATTCATTTTGAGAATTTTTTTCAAAATCCCAAAGCGTGCGATCTAAATCAAAAAACAAATGTTTAATTTCCATCAGTGAAAAATAAAATGATTCAAATAAGCTAATAAAAAAGAAGTGAAAATCAACACCNCAGTAACATATAAATAAGTAATATTTTTCTTTCCATAAAACTTAGCCACTACAAAAGTGCCAATTGGGACAGAAAGAAAAANAGGAGCTAATCCACATAATAAAAAGAATCCACCTTTTGAATTTTTAATCTTTATAATCCATCTGTTTCTTTTCTTAAAACTCTTTTTTTTCTTTTTTTGAAAACTTAATAAAGTATGACTTTTGGCTTTAGATTGATGAAAAATTCTATTTGCAATAAAAAAACACACNTTAAAGCAAAAAAGAGCNCCCAAAGTTGTTGAAATTAATATTTCCAAAAAAGATAAATTAGTTGTAGCCTCTGCAATAGATGCAGCAAATAAAAATTTAATATGTGCTAAGAAAAAAACATATATGTAAACTCCCCACTTCACGAGTCCAATTTTGAACCAAAAGATAAATCACCGGCATCACCTAATCCTGGAACAATATAAGATTCACTAGTCATATCTGAATCAATTGCACCAATCCAAAGAGAGGTATTAGAAGGGAAATTACTTTTAACATAATCAACTCCTTCCTTACTAGCAATAACACTTACAATATGAATTTTTTTTGGATTTCCATTTTTTAAAAGTGCCTTATAAGCTAACACCATTGATTTGCCTGTTGCTAACATTGGGTCCGATAAAAAAACTGTTTTGCCTTGAAGATCTGGACTTGAAAGATATTCTATCTCCACTTCAAAATCTTCATTGTTAGTATGTTTTCTATAAGCTGAGATAAAACAATTTTCTGCACTATCAAAATAATTTAATAAACCCTGATGTAAAGGCAAACCTGCTCTCAAAATAGTTGCCAACACAATTGGCTCATTGATAACAGCCATATTTGCAGTTCCTAAAGAAGTAACTACATCCATCTTCTTGTAATTCAATTGCTTGCTAATCTCATATGCTGAAAGCTCCCCTAACCTCTCTAAATTCCTCCTAAATCTTAAAGAATCAGTCTGAATAACTTGATCTCTGATTTCAGATAAAAACTTACTATATATAGAATGATGATCACTAAAATTATAAACTTGCATCAATAATAATTTTTATCTAAAATAAAACATTTACAATAATCAATAGACCAAGAAATAAATATAATCTTCTAATATTTATTCCCATGTTGATTCAAAAACTCTACGCCATCCAATCCAACGATCCTTATCAGATAAAGACTCATTGTGCCAAACAGCTGTAAATTGTCCATTAATTCCCTGAACTTCTTTCTTTATTTTTTGGATATCTATTATTGCTTGATCAATGGAAAGATTCTGTCTATCCTTTAAAGCCCCATCCATGTAAGCAAAAGGAATAATTTTCAGATCTGATAAAATTTCATTTTCCAAATCATAAAAATAAAACGGAGTACAAGTTCCTGCCCTAAAACCAATTCTATCAGAATAACCCATTGAATAATCTTCTTTTATACCTGAATCCAATAAATTTTGATAAGAAAATGGAAAAGTAAACCTTAAATAATGAAATCTTGATGAATTAACTTTAGCTTTAATAATACCCTTAAGCCTATCCATCTCCACTTTTATTTTTTCTTTTTTATGAAAAGAATTATAAGAAGGGTGAATGCCAACCTTAGCGTATTTTGAAATATTTTGAATAAGTGTTNTTAGAGCAAGATGTTTGTATGAAATATTTNTATCGTTTTTACCATAATTNCCCAACAAAAAGAAATAAATCTGATTTAATTTATTTTTAGTACAATAATCAAATATGTAATTGTAAGTGTCATAAGGATCATTTGATTTCCCCTGTAACATTTGAAATCTTTGGGATAATTTATTTTTTTTGAATTTTACTACATCTTTCAAAAGCGAAGCTAAATATCTAAAGAGTCCTTTATGGTTAAATGCAAATGCATTATCTATATCAAAAGAACAATTTTGACTAAACAATCTTTTAGATGAAATATTAGTTTTAAACTTTTGATTTAGTTTATCTTTTAAATCATATACCCATAAGTCTACAATTGGTTTTTGCTCAACACCATTCTGCACTAAAATTGAATCATNTGAAATAAATCTTCCATGAATATCCACTTTAGAAAGATTATATTCCTCCATTCTTGAAATAAGATAAAAAACAGCACTAAAAATATCAAAACCATGATCATCATTACTATTNTCAAAAAAGCAAAAGACATCATTCTGAAATTTACCTATTGGTTTTTCAAAACCATTTCCAANTAATANAGAAGAAGGGGAAATTTGATAATTTTCTAACTCTATTTTTTCATTGGAATAATTTATAAGATCTCCATTAAGATTCTGCTTATTATCAGTTAAANAATANTNGATATCCAATATTTCATTAAAAATAAAATCTAATACATAAATAAGTCGATTAGAAACAAAGGAACTGTAAATANTAATCATGAAAATTGATTAATCAATTCACTAGCAATAAAATTACTAGCATTACCATCCCCAAATANAGGTGGGAAAACTAAATTTTTATTATTTAAAAAATCTTCAGTTGATTTTAAAATGAGTTTTGAATCAGTATCAGCAATAACAGCACTTTTAGTTTCTACTATTTCAACCCATTCTGTTTGAGGNCTAAGTATAATGCATGGTTTCTTAAAAAAATATGCTTCTTTTTGAACTCCACCACTATCAGTAATAACTAGAGATGAATTTTTTTCTAAAGCAATAATATCTAAAAATGATGCTGGAGGAATTATCTTTAATAAGTTAGAATTATCCAATTTAGACTTTAAATCAGCATTTAATAATTTACTCATCATTTTTTCAGTTCTAGGATGTAACGGAAGTATAATTTTAATATTATGTAACTCCGTTATTTTNATAAACGTTGAAAACAANTCATTTATTTTAATTGGATCATCTGTATTATCATTTCTATGAACAGTAGCTAGAATAAATGACTCATTTTCAATTTCTAAATCATTTATTATACTAGACTTTTCTGCACTTAATTTTGAAAAATATATGCTATTATCATACATCACATCTCCACAATGATAAATATTGGGACTATCTGCATTAGCAGAATCTGAAAGTTGCTTTGAGAAACCCTCATTCAANAGATTATTATATCCTGTAACTGTNGGTGAAAAAAGTAAAGTAGAAGCATGATCACACATGATTCTATTAATTTCTTCTGGCATCATTTTATTAAAAGATCTTAATCCAGCCTCAACATGTACAATAGGAACATGTATTTTAGAAGCAGCTATTGCTGTTGCTAAAGTTGAATTAGTATCTCCATAAACTAAAACTGCAGTAGGTTTATAATCCAATAAAACCTTTTCTATTTTTTCAATCATAAGAGCAGTTTGTTCTCCATGAGANGAGGAACCAACTTGAAGATTAATAGTAGGCTGAGGAATATTAAGCTCCTCAAAAAAAACTTGTGACATATTATTATCATAATGCTGTCCTGTGTGAACAATAATTTCCTTAATGGATGGAAAGTTTTCTTTGATCGCTCTAGAAAAAGCTGCTGCCTTAATTATTTGAGGCCTAGCACCNACAATAGTTATAATCTTCATTGAAATTGAAATATGAAGCTAAAATATGGATTATAAATAATTAATTATCAATTAAAACAACTAATGTTCCTTCCTGAACCATATCGAATAAATAAATAATATCCGAATTATTCATTCTNACACAACCATGAGAGCTTGGATTCCCTAAAGAACCTTCTTCACTAGTGCCATGAATATATATCCCTCTTGAATAAGTGTCAATTTTTTTACCTTTATTAAGTCCTTCTTCTTTTCCACATAAAGATAAAATCCTTGATGTAATTTCATCCTTTGGCTCACCTAAAATAGCTTGATGAATTTCAACTACTTTACCAGTACTTTTCTTTTTCTTAAATAATGTTCCAATTGGAGCATTTTCTCCAATTTTTTCTTTAATAAAATGTAATCCCGTAGGAGTTTGATTGGATGAAACACCATTACCAGCTCCATTTTCAGATGTTGACACCACAAATATATCTTTCAACTTTCCTTGAGAGAAATAATACAGCTTTTGTCTATCAATTCCAATGTATATATAATCTTTAAAAAATTCTTTTGGATATTTAACTGTTACATAATCATTGATAATATCTCCTAAAAAAAAATTACTCTCATTCTTTTCTTGAGAAAAAAATTCTAAAAAAAGAAAATTACATAGAATTAAAAAAACTGTATATAATCTAATTAACATAAATAAACACTAGCATTAAAGCAAAAAAAAAGAGCTCATTGAGCTCTTTAATATAGTAAATATGTATGATATTTTATAAAGAATTAACCTGTTTTGTCAAACTTGACTTAAGGTTAGCTGCTTTNTTTTTATGTATGATATTTTTCTTTGCTAATTTATCAATCATAGATGAAGCATATAATAAAAGACTTGAAGCTTCTTTTTTATCCTTAGTCTCTCTTAGTTTTTGAATAGCAGAACGTGTAGACTTGTGCTGATACTTATTTCTAATCGTTTTATCTTTATCTGATCTTATACGCTTTATAGCTGACTTATGGTTTGCCATAGTATTTAATTTAATTAGTAGCCCGTAGGGGAATCGAACCCCTGTTTCCAGGATGAAAACCTGGCGTCCTAACCCCTAGACGAACGGGCCATTTTTAACAAATGGATTGCAAATTTAGTTTTTTTTTTACTTACTCAAAATAAAAACAAACTATTTTANAAAATATCTTAAATGTCGTCATTATTGTTTTGGAAAACAAAACCAAGTCTCTTNCCTGTTCTCATCTTTAAAGTATCACTTATTTGCTTCACTTGATTTACGGAAACTTCCTTGACAATGTCATAATTAGGNACTAATAAATCAAAATCTAAAGCATACAAAATTGCAGACTGTACGATAGATTTAAATTGATCCTTATCAATGGTAGAATTAATAAAGTCATTATATAAAAAGCCTAATTGTCTTTTACCTTCCACCATATAATGGTTTTCATGATTAATAAATAACCTCCCAATCAAATAACCAACATCATTTAACCTATTGTATTTAAAAGAATCATTTAAAAAATTATAAACATTAATAAGACCACAATATCCACGTTGTGGATTCTCCTTTAAGTAACTAGTTTTCCATAAATTATTATTCATATCAAATTTAAACACATTACTATGCATCTGAAAAAGAAGCAAATCTCCTGAAACTCTTAATTGTGCTTCAAATTCACCAGAATCTTTATATTCAATAATTACCCTGTCATCAATTTTAGCCATTCTATNCTTAAGATCGTCTCCAATTTCTTTTAGNACATTTTTTAGCACCTTGAAATTTAAAATGATATTACTAAAAACATCTTGTTTTAAAACACCTTTATCTTTAATAAGATTAAAGAGTAATTCTTGATTTTTNTTATAGTCCATAGTGAAATTTAATATGCTCTNGCAAAAACTACTTTTACTGAATCNTCTTTACCNGTTAAAATACATTTACCAGTTTCATTACTAGCTAAAGGAATACATCTTATAGTAGCTTTAGTAAGCTCTTTTATTTTTAATTCAGAATCACTTTCACCATCCCAAAAAGCTTCTACAAAACCTCCTTTATTATCTAGTATATCAATCATCTCTTGAATTGAATCTGCAGAACTAGTATTATCATTCAAAAATAATTTTGATTTTGAAAAAAGATCATCTTGAATTGTACTCAATAAAGATATAATAGTTTTAGAAATAGCATTTTGACTTACTATCTCTTTAGTTAAAGTATCTCTTCTTGCCAATTCAACTGTCTTGTTTTCCATATCTCTTGGTCCAACTGCAATTCTTAAAGGAACTCCTTTCATTTCATATTCAGCAAACTTCCACCCTGGCTTTTTATTATCATCATCNTCAAACTTAACAGTAACTCCTGATTCTCTTAATTCGCTAGTTAAAGAATTAGCAAATTCTGAAATTTGAGCTAATTGATCAGCATTTTTATAAATNGGNACAATAACTACTTGTATTGGTGCTAGTTTTGGAGGTAAAACTAAGCCATAATCATCAGAATGAGTCATAATTAAAGCGCCCATCAATCTAGTTGAAACTCCCCAAGATGTAGCCCAAACGTNATTTTGCTTACCGTTTTTATCTGCAAAAGTAACATCAAAAGCCTTCGCNAAATTTTGACCTAAAAAATGAGAAGTTCCAGCTTGTAATGCTTTCCCATCCTGCATTAAAGCCTCTATACAATAAGTTTCTTCTGCACCGGCAAATCTTTCATTAGCAGTTTTAAATCCTTTAAGAACAGGTATTGCCATATATTGCTCAACAAAGGAAGCATATACATCCAACATTTTTTCAGTCTCTTTAACTGCTTCATCTTTTGTAGCATGAGCAGTATGTCCCTCTTGCCACANAAATTCAGATGTTCTTAAAAACAATCTAGTTCTCATTTCCCATCTCACTACATTTGCCCACTGATTAACTAAAATTGGAAGATCACGATAAGACTGAATCCATTTTTTATAGGTATTCCAAATAATTGTTTCTGAAGTAGGACGAACAATTAACTCTTCTTCCAATTTAGCATCAGGATCTACTACTACTCCACTACCATCTTCAGCATTCTTTAAACGATAATGGGTTACTACTGCGCATTCTTTTGCAAATCCCTCCACATGATCTGCTTCTTTACTTAGGTAGGATTTTGGAATAAAAAGNGGAAAATAAGCATTCTGATGACCTGTTTCTTTAAACATNGTATCCAATTGNTCCTTAATTTTTTCCCAGATAGCATAACCATAGGGTTTNATAATCATACAACCCCTCACATCAGAGTGTTCAGCTAAATCAGCTTTAGCTACTAAATCATTATACCATTTAGAAAAATCTTGGCTTCTTTTAACTAGACCTTTTGCAGACATTATAAAACATAATTATTTTGGGACTAATGTACCAAAAATGGCAAGATTAATTGAATAATTAACCTACTTAAAGAAATAAACTAATAAAATTAAGAATTTAAAACTCTAGCTAATTTTTTAGTCATTTTATTNCTTTGCTCTTGAGCAAGTTCAGAATCAACTAAAATTCGTCCGCTGTGCTCATCTACGATAATCTTTTTTCTAGATGCAATATCTAATTGAACTTGAGGGGGTATTTTAATAAAAGAACCACCTGACGCACCTCTCTCTACTGGAACAACAGCTAAACCATTCTTAGAAGCACCTCTAATTCTTTTATAAGCAACTAATAATCTTTTTTCAATTGATTTTGATGCTTTCTCAGATTCTTCCAGAAGAATTTTTTCTTCTTTCTCAGTTTCAGAAATAATCTCCTTTAATTCCTTGTTTTTAGCCTCTAATGCATCTTTCTTAGCAGAAAGCTGACCTTTAACTTCTTCAAAAATCTCTTTTTTATCGTCAATTCTTGCACCATTTTCCTTAATCCTCTTTTCAGCTAATTGAGCCTCTAACTCCTGATATTCAATCTCTTTACTCAAAGAGTCAAATTCTCTGTTATTTCTAACATTTTTTTGTTGCTCTAAGTATTTCTTAATGGTAGCCTTAGATTCTTCAATAATATTTTTCTTTTCTAAAATAAGATGGTTTAACTCACCCATTTCATCNTCGATTTTTTCCAATCTTTTATTTAGACCTTCCATTTCATCTTCAAGGTCTTTTACCTCCATTGGAAGTTCTCCTCTAACTTCTCTCATTCTATCGATCCTTGAATCAATGAATTGCAAATTATATAATGATCTTAAAGTATCTTCTGGGTTGTATTTTTTTGTTCTAGCCATTTTATAAATAATTTATTGGGTTCGTATTGACTTTAGTCAAACGGATTGCAAAATTAGTAAATTTTTTGATTAATAAATCACTTATTAAGTCAATTGTATACTGCTCAGATTCATAATGCCCAATATCAGCAATTAAAATACGTCCTTCTGCNTCAAAAAACTGATGATATTTATAATCTGAAGTTATAAAAATATCTGCATTATTATTTATTGCATTTGGTAGCAAAAAACTACCTGAACCTCCACAAACTGCCACTTTTTCAACAGGCTTATTTAATAAATCCGTGTATCTCANTGCTTTTACTCNAAANTCTAATTTNATTTTNTCTAAAAACTTCAATTCGTCCATAGGTTGATCTAAAGAACCAACTAATCCAGATCCTTGATTNGAATTATTTTTCAAAGGAAAAACATCATATGCAACTTCTTCATATGGATGAGCTTTTTTCATAGCATCAACCACTTTATAAAGANAATAATTTGGCACTATGACTTCTAATTTTTGCTCACTTGAAGTTTCTAACACGTTCTTTTTTCCTTTAAAAGGATTTGCACCNTCCAAAGGCTTAAAAGTACCNTGTCCTTCAGAAGANTAACTACAATTACTGTAATTACCTATGTGACCAGCACCTGAGCGGAACATAGAATTTAAAACTTCTTCTTTATGGGTTNTTGGAGTAAAAACAGAAATTTTAAATAAATTTTCTTTAGGAAGTAGCACCTCTCTGTTTTTNAGCCCAAGAATATCTGCAATCCTACCATTTACACCACCAATTACATTATCTAAATTAGTATGAATAGCATATATATTTATATCATTTTTAATTGCTTTGGTAAGACACCTTGACACCATATTATTATCTATGATTTTTTTTATACCAGAAAAAATTAATGGATGATGAGCAATTATTAAATTACACCCATTATTAACAGCTTCATCAATTATATCAATGGTTATATCTAATGAAATTAAAACTCCTTTTAACTCAGANTTAAAACTTCCTAAAAGCAAACCAGAGTTATCATAACTTTCTTGTAANGCTANTGGAGCTATGGTTTCTAAATAATTTGTTACATCTTTGACTTTCATAAACTAAAAAAGGTAACCAAATATAAAATAAATGAACTTGTTCAAATGGTTTTTATTTCCAATTTCTATAATATTCTGGTTTATAACTAGTTTAAGAAATTTTTTTTATGACTTTGGATGGCTAAAATCATCNGGTTTTAATTTACCAATTATCGGCATCGGGAATATAACTGTTGGTGGTACAGGAAAAACTCCTCTCACTAGTTACATTACTAAACTACTTAGCGAAGAAAATAAAATAGCTATATTATCCAAAGGATATGGAAGAAAAACTAGAGATTTTAATTATGTGGAATTAGATAGTAAAATTNTTTCTGTTGGAGACGAACCTATGCAAACTAAACAAAACTTTCCAAATCAAATTGTCGCAGTTGATCATAAAAGAGTAAATGGCGTATTAAATATTTTAAGTGACCACCCTGAAACTTCTGCAATAATANTAGATGATTCATTTCAACATAGATCAATTAAAATTGGATACAACATACTATTAATNGACTATAATAGNCCNATTTATAANGACTATTTATTACCTATTGGATTCTTAAGAGAAACATCAAAAGGAATTAAACGTGCAAATTGTATTGTTGTAACAAAGTGNCCTGAACATCTAACCAAAAATGAAGCAGAAGAAATAAAAGAAAAAATCAATTTTAATGGAGATATTTTCTTTTCAAAAGTCAAATACGAAAAAATAATAGCTTTAAACAATAAAAACAAAAGCCTTAATTATNATCAAATAAATGATGTNCTTCTTGTAACTGCAATTGCTCAAAACAAACCAATTATAAATTATCTAGAATCAAAAAATATAAACTGTAGTACTTTTAGATTTAGAGATCATCATAATTACAATAAAAAAGATATTGAAGACATTATAAACAAAAAAGAAACTTTAAATTATAATACAATTATATTAACAACAGAAAAAGATGCTCAAAAATTAAAGGATTTCAGTAAATTAAACGACCATCCTGTATACTATTTAAAAGTATCTGTTGATTTTTTGTGGAATAAAGATAAATTTGACCAAAAATTATTCGATTATGTTAGAAATAATCAAGAAAACAGCTGATTTTCTTANTGAAAAAATTGATTTCCAACCCGAAATTGGGATTATTCTAGGTACTGGTCTTGGTGGATTAGTAAAAGAAATAGACGTTACTCAATCTATTTCTTATGAAGATATTCCAAATTTTCCAGTTTCCACTGTTGAAGGCCATAGCGGTAAACTAATATTTGGAGAATTAGGAAATAAAAAAGTTATTGCAATGCAAGGTAGGTTTCACTACTATGAAGGGTATTCAATGAGTGAAGTTGTTTTTCCTGTAAGAGTGATGAAATTAATGGGGATTAAAAAATTAATGGTTAGTAATGCTTCTGGTGGAGTTAATCCAGATTTTGAAATTGGAGATATTATGCTGATATCTGACCATATCAATCTATTTCCAACAAATCCATTAATTGGAGAAAACATTAGTGAATTAGGACCTAGATTTCCTGATATGAGTGAAGCTTATGACAAAAGTTTAATCAAAAAGGCAGAAAAAACAGCAAATGAGGTTGGAATNAAATTAGTAAAGGGTGTTTATGCTGGCTTAACTGGTCCTACTCTAGAAACTCCTGCTGAATATTATTATATACGTACAATTGGAGCTGACACNGTAGGAATGAGCACAGTTCCTGAGGTAATTGCAGCTAGACATATGGATATTCCATGCTTTGGAATTTCTATAATAACAGATTTAGGTGTTCCTGGGAAAATAGTTAAAGTAACTCATGCAGATGTTCAAAAAGTAGCAAGCAAAGCAGAGATTACAATGACTAAATTTATTAAAAGATTTTTTGAAGAAATATAAATGACATCCTTAGCTGAAGTATTAGAAAAATATGAGCCTGTGATTGGAATNGAGATTCATGCGCAGTTAAAAACAAAAAGTAAAGCTTATTGCGGAGATAAAAATGAATATGGACATACTCCAAATTCTCTAACATCTCCAGTTTCCCTAGGTCACCCTGGTACTTTACCAAAATTTAATAAAAAAGTTATCAATCACGCAATAAGACTTGGTGTAGCCTGTAATTGTACCATTACAAGAGAAATGCATTTTGATCGTAAAAATTATTTCTATGCTGATTTACCAAAAGGCTATCAGATTACTCAAGATAAAACTCCAATTTGCAAAGGAGGAAAAATTAAAATTAGATTAAAAAATAATNAAGAAAAAAATATTGAATTAACCAGAATTCACATGGAAGANGACTCTGGAAAAAGCATACATGATCTAGACCCATTTAACACCTTAATTGACTTAAATAGAGCTGGAGTTCCTTTATTAGAAATTGTTACTGAACCAGTAATGAAAAGCTCTGAAGAAGCATACCAATATGTTACTGAAATAAGAAAACTACTTCGATATTTAGACATATGTGATGGAAATATGGAAGAAGGAAGCATGAGGTGTGATGTAAATATTTCCATAATGAAAAATGGAAGTAAAACTTTCGGTCAGAGAGTTGAAATCAAAAACTTAAATTCTATTAGAAACGTTCAAAGATCTATTGATTATGAAATCGTAAGACATGCTAATTTATTAGAGAATAATGAAAAAGTTGGTGTTGAAACAAGAACATTTGATGCACCATCAGGAAAGACTAATGCCATGAGAAAAAAAGAAGCTGCTCATGACTATAGATATTTTCCAGAACCAGATCTNGGGCCTATTAGAATTGAACAAAATCACATAGACCTTATTAAGGAATCAATGCCTCCACTTCCCAACGAGTTATTTGAAAAATTTACTTCGAAATATAAATTATCTGACTATGACTCGCTTGTTATAATTGAACAAAAAGAAATTGCGATATATTTTGAATCTATTATAGAGCATACAAATAACTTCAAGTCTGCTGCAAACTGGGTTATGGGAAATATAAAATCCTATCTTAATCAACAGGCAATTAGCATTGATTCGTTTAAAATTAGTCCAGAAAAAATAGCGCAATTAATACAACTTATTGATGATAATGAAATAACTCATTCAATAGCAAGTCAAAAAGTTTTTCCAGAAATGATTTTAAATCCAGCTTTAAATCCTAAGGAAATTGCTGAAAAGAATAATTGGATAAACCAACAAAACGAAGATGACCTTATTTCTNTAATTCTAAACATATTTAAATCTAATCCATCTGAAACAGAAAGGTTTAAAAATGGAGAAAGGAAACTAACAGGATTTTTTATGGGTCAAATAATGAAAGCTACTAAAGGAACGGCAGATCCTAAAACTACTGGAAAATTATTACAAGAACTTATAAATAAAATTTAATGCGATTAATATTATTNTTTTCTGCANTGTTGATTCTATCTTCTTGTGAAAACCAAAACAAATTCACTTTAAAATACAACACAACTTCAAATGAAGATGTTTTTATTTATAANTTCAAAAATAACCAACCCTACAAAATAGATTCATCAAAAAATGTTCAAAATCATTACTTTGAAATCGAAGCTCCGCTTCCAGAACTTTGTTTGATTGGAAGTTCATTAAATGAAAGTTTATTATTCATAGCTGAAAATAAATTAGAAAACTCCATTACAAAAAACAACAATAATTATCCTTTTGATGTATCTGTGAAAGGAGATTCAACTAATATTTTTCTTCAGCATTATTTTGACAAGAAAAATCAATTATTATCNGAGTTACAAACCTTAAATGACAATTCTTTTGANAGTAGAGAACAAACAACTCAAAAATTAGCTAATCACAAAAAATTTGTGAAAAAATTTATAAGTAATCATAAAAAATCTCCAGCTGTTTTAATGCTTCTAGGAGAAGTTACCAATCCAATAGAATTTAAAAAGGAGTTATTAATTATTAAAGATGTAGTAGAAAAAAGATATAAAAACAACCAATTTTTAGCAGAAGTAAATAAAATAATAGCATCAAGCAACAAACAACAACAGTTTATAGAACAACAAAAATTAGTTGCAAAACAACAAGAAGAACAAAAAAAGGCATTAGGAATTGAACTTGGTGCAATAGCTCCTGACATTAACCTAAAAGACCCTTACGGAAAGTTAATTCAATTAAGTAATCTTAAGGGGAGTATTGTGTTACTTGATTTTTGGGCATCTTGGTGCAGGCCTTGTAGAGCAGAAAATCCTAACGTAGTCAGACTTTACAATAAATATAAATCCAAAAAATTTACTGTATATAGTGTATCTATGGACAAAGACAAACAAAAATGGTTAGATGCAATCAAACAAGACCAACTNTCATGGAAAAACCATGTAAGTGAGTTACAAGGATGGAATTCAACTGCAGGAGCAAAATATGGTGTATCAAGTATACCAAGTACTTTTTTAATAAATAAAAAGGGGGAGATTTGTGGATATAATCTAAGAGGAGAGCAATTAGAGAAGAAAATTATAGAATTATTGAACTCTTAAATAAATCAAATGGTTTTTAAAATTGATTTATATTTAGCAAATAGATGCTAAGAATATTTAATAATATATATCTTATAAAACTCACTTCAATATTTTACCTGATCATTATCTGTATTTTATCTTANGGACAAGATAATTACTTTCAACAGCAAGTAAATACTACTATTGAAGTGGAATTAGANGATAGNAATCATTTTTTATACGCAAAGGAAAAAATANTATACATAAATAACTCTCCATTCGAAATAGATAGTATTTTCTTCCACTTGTGGCCAAATGCATATAAAAATGTGGATACAGAATTGGCCAAACAAAAATTGGAAGATGGTGACGTAGATTTAAAATATGCATATAAAAGTGAAAGAGGATATATTGATTCTTTAGATTTTCATGTAAACGGAGAAAAAGTGCATTGGACATTTTTCAATGACATTATTGATATAGCTGTGTTATCCTTAAACAAAACTTTAAAACCAAATGATTCAATAATTATTGGAACACCATTTAGAGTGAANATCCCTTCTGGAAGGTTTTCNCGATTAGGGCATATAGGTCAATCCTATCAAATTACACAATGGTTTCCAAAACCTGCCGTATTTGACAATGATGGATGGCACCCAATGTCCTATTTAGATCAAGGAGAGTTTTATTCTGAATATGGAAATTATGATGTTAGCATTACAGTTCCTGAAAACTACGTTTTGATGGCTACTGGCGACCTTCAAAATAAGCAAGAAATTGATTTCTTNAACCAAAAAGCAAAAGAGACACAAATATTAATTAATGATAATAAATTACCAATTAGAGACAGTTCTGGCAAAAGAGATTTAAGCTTTCCTAAAAGTAGTAAGAGAACTAAGACTTTAAGATTTGTCCAAAAAAACGTACATGATTTTGGTTGGTTTGCAGATAAAAGATATCACGTATTAAAGGGTAGTGTCAAACTTCCAAAATCTCAAAAAGAAGTNACTTCNTGGGCGCTATTTACAAACAATGAAGCTGAATTATGGGAAAAATCTATTGAATATATAAATGATGCANCATTGTATTTTTCTAAATGGGTAGGTGAATACCCATATAATCATGTTACTGCTGTAGATGGAACAATTAGTGCTGGAGGTGGAATGGAATATCCAAATATAACCGTAATCGGAAGTTCTGGAAATTCTAGATCATTAGAGACAGTTATTATTCATGAAGTTGGTCACAACTGGTACTATGGAATTCTAGGGAATAATGAAAGAGATAATGCATGGATGGATGAAGGACTAAACACCTANATTGAAATAAGGTACTTTCAAGAAAAATATAAAAACAAATCTCCAAAAACTAATAACAGTGACACACCAAAAGAACATGGATTATCATTTGAAATCAATTTAGATCAATCAAGCATTAACAGGATTGGTTATCAGTTCAATGCTTCTAGAAATTATGACCAACCACTTCAAATGGGGTCTNAATTTTTCACTTCATTTAATTATGGTGGNATGGTATATATGAAAACNGGTATTGGNTTTCATTACCTAAAAACATATTTNGGAGNTGAATTATTTGATAGTGCTATGAACNAATATTTTGAANAATGGAAATTNAGACACCCTAAGCCAAAAGATATAAAAGATGAATTTGAAAAAGTATGTAAAAAAGATTTATCNTGGTTTTTTGATGGATTTATCAACACAAACAANAAAACTGATTATTGTATAAAAAAAGTCAAAAAATTAAATGANAATGAATATNCTATTTCTATAAAAAATCAAACTGGATATAACTCTCCTATTCCTATTCAAGCAATTAAAACCTATAATGATTCTATAAAAATAATTGATAAAAAATGGGTAGATGGTTTCATAAAAGATACTTCCATAGTTTTTAAAACAACTGGCAAACCTTCACACTTTTTATTAGATCAAAATTTAGAAACTACAGATTTTAATTATTACCACCACTTATCAAAAAGTAAGGGGATTTTCAAATTAACTAAACCTGTTAAATTAAAACTATTACCTATTGACATTAACAATAATCAGGTAAATCATATTTACTGGGCACCATTATTAGGGTGGAATGCATACGATAGATTAATGCCAGGACTAGCACTTTACAATAAAGGAATAAAAACAAAAAAAACAGAATGGATATTAAGTCCATTATACAGCTTTGAAAACAAANNATTAAATGGAATTGGAGAGATAAGTCACTATCATAATACTAATAATTTTATCAATAGAATTGAATATGGTTATAAAACAAGAAGCTTTTCCTATAGAGAAGGTATCGATTCCATAATTAATAATAGATGGATTAAACATGAAGTTTATACTAACCTAAGACTAAAGGAAAATAAACTAAGATATTCTCCATCTCAAAATATTTTANTTCGTGCAATTAGAATTGATGAAGGTTTTGAGGATTATGATGACACAACAGTATTAAAGACAATATNTTCCAATTATTATGGTCAANTNAAATACACNATAAAAAATAAACAAGTTCTNAAACCAAAATCATTAGAATTAAAATATAATTATGGATTTAATTTTGAAAATAATATCCCTCTTATAAGCTCTTTAGAGCTAACAGGAGATTATAAACATAATTATAACGANAACTTAGATGATATTAGTATTAGATTTTTTGCAGGGTATAATTTTATTACNAACAACTCAAGGTATAATCTTAATTTAACTGGTCAAGATGGATTTAATGATTATTTATATGATAGAACATATTTTGTGAGAAATAATTATTATCAAAATTCATTNTCTAGACAAACTTCAATTACTCAGGGAGCTTTTAAGTTAAACTCTGGTTTAGGAGTAAGTGATTCTTGGTTATTAGCTACTAATTTATCTGCTAAGGTACCTAGATTACCATTTAGATTTTTCATGGATATTGGCGTATTTCCTAGTATTACGGTAAAGGTAAAAGCTGATAACTCAATAGAGAAAATAAATGAAAAAAATATTTTATATGCTGGAGGTTTATCATTTGACATAAAATCTAATGATAAAACTATTTTAGGAGTTTATATACCATTAATTTATAGTAATGAATTTGGAAAATCATCAGAACGTGGAACTAATACTGGAACAAATAAAACAATTGATGACTTACCATTGATTCAAAAAATTACTTTTGTATTTAATTTGAATGAAATTAACCCCTTTACAATTAAAAAGAATATTAGACCATAAATGAGTTACAAAAAAATATATTTTGCTTCAGACTTTCACCTTGGTACCACTAACCATGAGCAAAGTCGAAAAAGAGAAGATAAAATCATTAACTGGCTAAACACTATTGAAAAAGATGCAAGTGACATCTACTTAGTAGGTGATATTTTTGATTTTTGGTTTGAACATAAATACACTATTGCTAAAGGAACCATACGTTTTCAAGGTAAAATTGCTTCTTTAATTGATAAGGGAATTAATATTTACTTTTTTACTGGCAACCATGATATGTGGATGTTTAACTATCTTGAGGATGAAATTGGTGTTAGAATATATCGTGAGCCAATTGAAAGAGAAATCAATGGAAAAAGATTTTTTATTGGACACGGAGATGGTTTAGGACCAGGAGATAGAAAATATAAATTAATCAAACGTTTTTTTGCAAATCCTTTTTGCCAATGGCTTTTTGCAAGAATACACCCAAATCTTGGTTTTTATATTGCTCATAGTTGGTCTAATAAAAGCAGAAAGAAAGATAATACAAGAGATAATTTTTTTATGGGGGAAGAAAAAGAATTTCTAATACAATTTTGTAAAGAAGAATTAAAAACAAAAAACATTGATTATTTCATCTTTGGACATAGACATCTACCAATTGACCATAAAATAAATAATAATTGCAAATACATTAATCTAGGTGATTGGATAAAGTATAATACTTATGCAGTTTTTGATGGAAATGAAATAGAACTAAAAGAATTTTCTTAAGCCATTTTTAAGATTAAATCGACTAATCTATTAGAGTAACCCACTTCATTATCGTACCATCCTACTACTCTTACTAAGTTACCTATAACAGTAGTTAGTAAACCATCAATAATACATGAATTAGGATTCCCTATAATATCAACTGAAACAATAGGATCTTCCGTATAAGACAATACACCTTTTAATTTNTCATTGGCTATGGTTTTAAATGCATTTCTTAATTCATCTACAGAAATAGGATTTTCTACTCTACAAATTAAATCAGTCATAGATCCATCAATAACTGGAACTCTAATTCCAATTCCCTCAATCTTACCTTCTAAATCAGGAAATATTTTACCAATAGCCTTAGCAGCTCCAGTAGTTGTAGGAATTATGTTTTGTGCAGCAGCTCTAGATCTTCTTAAATCCTTGTGAGGAGCATCATGTATATTTTGATCGCCTGTGTAAGCATGAGTTGTAGTTAAAAATCCTTCATTAACACNACAAATATCATTTACTAATTTAACCATTGGAGCAGCACAATTTGTAGTACAAGAAGCGTTACTTACAATGGTATCACTAGATTGTAAAATACCATCGTTTATTCCCATTACAATAGTCTTAACATCACTATCANTAGATGGTGCAGAAATAACAACTTTTTTAGCACCTGCTTTCAAATGCTTAGAAGCATTCTCTTTAGATCTAAAAAAACCAGTAGATTCAANAACAATATCAATATCTAGTTTATCCCAAGGCAACTCCTCAGGATTTCTTTTATTAAAAACTCGAATAGTTTTATTATTGATTGAAATAGAACTTTCACTAAAATTTACATCAAAATCTAATTTTCTATGAACAGTATCATACTTAAGTAAATGAGAAAGCATTTTTGTATCTACTAAATCATTAATGGCAACAATTTCAATTTGCTNGTTATCGAGAACAGATCTAGTGAAAACCCTACCTATTCTTCCAAAACCATTAATAGCTACTTTAATTTTTCTCATATTATTAAATAAACTTGCTAACTTAGTGTATTAAATACAATTACTAATTTAAACAAAATTGTTATTAATCCCAAAAAGTTAATTNTTATCTATTTATTAATACTTTATGAATTTTACTACTTTCCTCTCAGAATTAGTATTTAAAAGAACCATATAAGTTCCCAATTGTAAATTACTAANGTTAAAATTAACATTATGTTCACCAGCAAATAATTTGGTGTTATTGTATACTGTTTGAACTAATTTACCTTGTAAATCAAATATTTGAATACTTACATCACTACTATTGTTCAAATTAAAAGTAATATTAGTATTATCATTTGAAGGATTTGGGAATAATTTAACTTTAGATATTTCCTCGGATGAGAAATTATAATGATCGGGTGTAGATAACAATTCATCTGCTCTCCAAATACCTCTACCAAAAGTACAAGCATATATTGCGCCTGGATTACCTACTCTTCTAATACCATTACCAAGTCCATCCTCCCAATCTCTCCACTGTTGAGTTATGTCAAATACAGGTATTGGACCTAATTCATCATTATTTGGAGTCCATGTAGGTGAGCTAACTGTAATATCTTCNGTTGAGAAAACNCCATATTCAGTACCAATTATAGCAGAATTATCTGTTCCTCTTTCAATTACACAACCAAAAACAGGCATATCTGGTAAATCACCATCTTTGGCAGTAAANGTTGGATTAGCAGAAGTACCATTTGTAGAATAATAAACATGTGTACCACTAGTTCCACCACTTGTAACCATGACATTATCAGGATTTAATGGATCTACAGAAATATCACAAATAATACCAAAATTTTGGGATAAAGTTTTAGTATTCACACAATAGACAACTGGTGAATAATCAGTATTAACATATAAAGTATAATCCGTTTCAAAGTTGATATTTGATATAAAGGAACCAGTTCTAACAACATCAATAGGGTTTCCGTTGCTATAACTGTAGATATCTGTGTTAAGATTAATTTGACTAAAATCACTTCCGGTAATAGTGCTCTCTAGAGATGAACCGTCGATGTAATTATATTGTGAATAATCGTTTGAATAATTAATTGTATCCAAGGATGTACCTGTAATAGTATCACCAGTACTTAAATGAATTAATGAATCGTTTGAAGTTGGAACATTGATCCAGAAAATATTATCACTAGCTTGAGGTAAATTGGACACTAAAAGAAGTGTATCGCTAGAAGATGGCTTATAATTTAAATCAGCCGCTTGGTAAGTATAAGCATTTGATAAACCTGAAACTCTCTTTAAATTACTTCCAGAGCCACACCAAGCATAGTTCATGTCAGCAGAGATTTCAAAACTGTGCATGTTACTTGAAATATCAAACAATTTCCACCATACTAAATTACTTGAAAAGCGCAGCATATCTCTAGTTGCATATACTCCTGCTCCTCTTTGACAAACAAATAAAGACTGAATATAATCAGGCAATATTATAGTATCAGTGGAAACAACAGTTGTTGGGTCTAATGAATCATAATAAACATTTAAATCTTGTGACAATATGTGTTGCATAGGAATAGACATGTTTTCACTGTAATAAGTGACAGTNTCTCCAGCTGACATACTAATTGATGGAGTAAAAATAATAGAGTCTTGAGTTTTTAAATCATTTGCAGTTTCCATNAGTGCGATAGCACTATAAAATGGATCTGTTTGATCAGTTCCAAAATTTACATTTTGAAAATTTTCACCTCTGTCNCTAGATCTTTGAATATTGTTATAATATAGAGTAGTAATTAAAACATTATTATTCAGGTATGAAATTTCACATTCAAATCCATCACCACCATTTACTTCGGTGAAAGTTTTAGGCCATGTATTGTATACGGTGCCATCTTTGTACTGAGTTCCATTATCCTGAGCACCAGCNATTACAGAACCATCACCACCCATACCCATTGAATAAAATTGGGTTACATTATAACCTTTATTTAANGGAAGTTGATAGATTGGAGAAGATCCCCAAGGCTGTCCGTATCTAATTCCTATTCCGCCATCATTACCGACAATCATGTCGCCATCTGAATTGTAATCTAAAAAATGATTATCAGCATGGGTATAACCTGGTGAATTCGGAGGTAANAACCAATAAGTCTCTTGATTCCATTGGCCATTGTAACATACTGTACCAGGAGTATGTTGCCATTTGTATAAATCTATTCCACCTAAGGTACAGGACTCACCATCTGCAGAAGACAATAAACAAAGGTTGTATCTTCCCTGAGGATTNCCACCACTACTAAGTGGCTTGAAACTTGGGGANTAAGCTCCAATTTCGCACCAAGAATTTCCGTTATCTTCTGATCTAAAAACTTTATGTAAGATGCCTCCGGTTGTAGCAAATGCAGCATAAATAGTGTAATTATTAGAACTATTAAGAGAATCAGAAATAGAATACTCCGCACGGAATGTTTGTAGAGAATACAATGGGTCCGTGTTGTTTCTGCCAATATTAGTCCATGAATTACCTGCATCTTGACTTATCCATGTATCCACTTTACCAGCTTGAACTCCCATGATCATTAATTGCCCATCATTAGAAATTCTAAAATCAACAATATCCTTAGTATTTACAGAATAAGGTGTATTAGGATCAGATACAGCAAAACTAACATCTGAACCTAGATTATCTTTACCTAAGCCTAAGCCCATATCACCTACAAAATATACCGTGCTGTTGTCAATTGGATCTGCAACAACCTTAAGTATATCTTTGTTGTTTGTGTAAGAGACTTGTTGAAAATTAAAATTTGTTAAAGAGTTACTAAACCAAAGACCGTCACCTTGAGTAATACCTGAACCTTCACCTGTAACAGTACCCTCAAACTCTTCACCACCAGTTGCTACGTATAAAACACTATCTTTTGTGATAGCAATGGAAGAAATACTTATTGAACCTGTACCAGTAGAACTATTAATCATTGCATCATCAAACTCTTGAACTCTTTGCCAGTTATTACCCTTATTGTAACTCACAAATAGACCTCCGGTGACTGAACCTGCAAACATGGTCTTAGGTTGGTTTGGATCAACAGCTATGGATCTAGTTCTACCACCAACATTGTCAGGACCTTCCTCAACAAAAGAAATATTAGAGTTCTTAGACATCATCTTATTTCTTACCTGAGACTTCGCTTTAGCAAGTTGTTGTTGATTTATTTCACCAGTAACTAAATCCTGATAAATCATTTTTCTATATTCAAAGGCACCATTGGCGTTTTTTGTCTCTTGAGACTTAAATTCATCGATATTTTTTGGAATGTACCTTGAAATCAAAGAACTTTCATTAGTAGAAATATTAAAATCTTTAAGTAAAAAAATTACGGATAGTCCGAAAGAAACTAGTAATAATGAGGGTAAAAATATTTTTTTCATTTATTCTTAATTTAAGAGATATCGAAAATACAAATAATTAGATTAAGCAAGAAATTGTTTGAGTATTTTATTATAAAAAAGTTAAACAACTTTTAAAACAAATGCTTTTCAGCATGGTAACTTGACCTTACCAAAGGACCACTTTCTACAAATCTAAAGCCCATTTCCAATCCTTTTTCTTCGTAAAATTTAAATCTTTCAGGTGTAACAAATTCTAAAACAGGAGCATGCTTTGGAGTTGGCTGCAAATATTGACCAATAGTTAAAATATCTACCCTTGCAGCTCTTAAATCTTCCATAGTTTCTAATACTTCCTCATCTGTCTCCCCTAGCCCAAGCATGAAACCAGATTTAGTTTTCATACCACCTTGCTTTAACCTTAATAAAACTTCCAAACTTCTGTTGTACTTTGCCTGAACCCTAATGGCCTTTGTTAACCTACGAACAGTTTCAATGTTATGAGATACAATTTCAGGGGCAACATCGATAATTTTTTGGAGATTATCCCAAATACCAGCAAAATCAGGTATAAGAGTCTCTAGCGTAGTTGTAGGAGACTTTCTTCGAATTGCCTTAACAGTTCTAACCCATATATCTGCACCACCATCTTTTAAATCATCTCTATCTACTGATGTAATTACTGCATGCTTTACCGTCATTAACTTTACNGAATTTGCCACACGAGCAGGTTCAAAAAAATCAACTTCTTCAGGCNTACCAGTTGAAACTGCACAGAAACCACAAGATCTAGTACAAACNTTACCTANTATCATAAAAGTAGCNGTTCCNGCACCCCANCACTCACCCATNTTTGGACAATTACCACTTTCACAAATTGTATGNAACTTGTGCTCACTTACAAGGNTCCTNACTTTCTTGTAGGATTCTCCAGTAGGCAACTTCACNTTAAGCCACTTTGGCTTCTTTTGCTTTTCTATAACAGTAGTTTCACCCATTAATAAAATTTATTTCCAATAGAAAAATTTATATACATAGTTGGGAAAATATTTTGTCTATTATTTTCCACCATCAACTTAATTGGCAGTAAAAATACATCAATTGCCATACCAATCTCCAAAGAATTAATAATTTCTCTTTCAGTTGAATAATCAAACTCCATTCCAGCTTTAAAATAACCACCAGGATTAATAGTTGTTTCTGACAATCCAGCTGACCATCTACCTCTTCCAAAGATATCGTAAAAAGTATGAANATCTGGATCATATTTTTCTAAAGAAACTCCAATAGGATTATCCGATAGGTCNTACTTAAAAACCTCCAAATANACNGGTTTAACAAANCCAANGGACGCACCAGATGACCAATTTATTGCAAACTGNAATCCTTTTTCTCTTAATTTCTCAATTATCACNTTTTTTCTACCAAAACCAACTCTAGCAANATATAATGAATTAAGCTTTCCATAAACATACTTTTTAGCATTTTCATCTGGATATCCAAAAATTTTATACTCTTTATCATGTTTCATAGACAATAACTCCACATTTAATAAAGATTTGATTTTGTATGTTCTAAATTTAGATTGATTAAANTTAAANCCAAAACCATTAGAATGTAATGTAGCACCTACCCAAACCTCCTTAGCAATTCTAACAAGTTTTTTCTCTTCTTGAGGGANTTGGGCAAAAACAATACTAAATCTAGTTAATAGAATAAATAATATAAAATATCTGATGNCTTTNACCACAGNAAGACAAAAATAAGGATTATAAGAAATTAATTTAAAGTGTTTAGAAAAACTTGTTAATGAAATCAAACAATTATTACAATGATTTAACGTTATTTGATTTGTTATCTTGCAAAGATNTTAAATCAATATTTTCATTTTCAAGTTGATTTAAACTGTAAGCAGGACATGTTTTCTGAACAGGCTTGAAAAGGAAACAAGAATGCATCAAGAATATTGAAAAGATAGTAATGGTAAGCAAAAATATTTTCTTCATAATTGATATCTATACTAACAAATGTATTAAAAATCAATCATCATATATAATTAACTCTAATTTTTATTATTAAAAAATTCATGTTGACAATTTCCCCGCAGTACCTTTTAGATTTATTAAACCCCGAATGGAAAAAGGAATTAAATAAAGAATTTTCAAAAGATTACTTCAAAAAAATTGCAAAAACANTAGATAATCACCATCAAAAAAATCTNCTTTGCCCTAAAATAGATAATGTATTTAGAGCTTTAAATCTAGTTTCAATAAATGAAACTAAAGTTGTAATTATCGGCCAAGACCCATACCATGGATTAAACCAAGCAAATGGACTAGCATTTGCAGTAAATGAAGAAACTAATACTCCACCATCTCTAAAAAACATATTTAAAGAAATAGAAAGTGATTTTCAAAAATCTATAAGTACTGAAAAAAATCTATTAAGCTGGGCAGACCAAGGTGTTCTATTATTAAATAATTCACTAACGGTAAAACAAAAAAATGCAAATTCACACAAAGAAATTGGTTGGGATATATTTACAAATAAAATTTTAGACTTAATTTCAAGCAAAAGAGAAAATATTGTATTTATTTTATGGGGGAATTTTGCTTTAAAAAAAGAAAACCTAATCAATAAAGAGAAACACTTGATATTAAAATCACCTCATCCATCTCCATTATCAGCACACAAAGGTTTCTTCGGATGTAAACACTTTTCAAAGGCAAATAAATACCTAGAAAAACACAATAAAACAAAAGTTAATTGGACAATTTGATTTTTCTTAAAAAAACAGTTTCAATAATATTATTTTCCTTTACAATCCTTTTTGGAAAATCTCAAGAGAATAAAATAATTTCATTATTTGTAAATGACACTTTAGTAAAAACAGAAGAATCAAATCAAAAAAACAACAATAAATTAATTGACAACCAAATTATTTCTTTAATAGGCCTTGGCTACTTGAGCTCTAGCACAGATTCTGTGAAAAATCATAAAGATAGTATCCATATCTATATTTCTTCTGGAGAAAAATACAACTCATCGAAAATCAAAATATTATCTAAAGACAATTCAATTCAAATTTTTAATAACCTTAACCAATCAAACAACCTGTTATTTAATCCCAAAACATTTTCTAACAAAATAGAAACTTGGTTAAATTATTTGAGTAATAATGGATACCCTTTTGCTAAATTCAGCTTTGACCAATCTCATCTAACCAATCAAGAGCTCAATGTAGTTTGTGACCTTAACACAGGTCCATATATCCAAATTGATTCTATTTATAATCCTAACATTTCTGAAAAAGAAATAAATCTAATTTCAAAAATCACAAACATAAAAAAAGGAGATTCATATAACTTATCTTTGATTAAGGAGTCAACTGAAAAACTAAGAAGAGTAAATTATTTTTCTGTACTAAAACCTACTGCTTACGAATTTATAGAAAACAAAGCTAAAATATACACCTACGTCAAAAGCAAAGCTGTAAATAACATAAATGGGCTTGTAGGTATTCAACCAAGTGATGATGGAAAAACACAATTAACAGGGAATTTATCATTGACTCTTCTTAACACAATAAAAAAAGGAGAAATGATGCATATAAACTGGCGAAAAATGTTTAATGCATCCCAAAACTTAATAACAAGCTTTTCCATGCCCTACATCTTCAATTCCAATTTTGAAATAAAAGGAAATTTAAACATGATCAAAAAAGACTCTACTTTTTTTAATTTAAGATCAAAGGCTAATATCAATTATTTAATTGAATCTAACCATAGTATTGGAATTGTCTATGATTTAGTCGGATCAACAAACTTGCTTGACAACGACTACAATTCAACTTCTGTTAATAATTTTGGATTTAACTTTTACATAAATAAGCTAAACCAAGCATTTAATCCCTCAAAAGGATTTCTAATTAATTGTGAGTTACTATCTGGTTTGAAAAAAACTTACATAACAGAAAATGATGAAGAAAAATTGTTAAAAACAACTAATTATTTTGGATTAGTCAACTATGAACAATTCTTAAAAACAAGTAATAGAACAACCATTAAAATTGGAATAAAGGCACTAACTACAATAAATGAAAACTTGTACGAAAATGAATTATCAAGAATTGGTGGGTATCAAAACTTAAGAGGATTTGATGAGGAATCAATATTCGTAAGCTCTTATTCAATTGGAAATTTTGAATTCAGATTTTTGATTGATCAAAAATCTAACGTATTTATCTTTTCCGATATTGCATGGGCTGAAAAACATATTAACTCCTTAAAAGAGGAAAACTACTACAATAGCATAGGTTTAGGAACTAATTTTTCAATAAATAATGGATTATTAACTATAATATATGCTTTAGGAAGAGAAACTAACCAACCGTTCATAATAAGAACCGGTAAAATTCATTTAGGATTTACAAGCTATTTTTAAGATATAGTTAAACAAATTTCAACAATTAAAATTTCAATTGGTTTTTACAGTACTTAATACTACATTTGCGAAAAATTTTATAAAAAATGAGCCAAACAACAAATTTACCATACAAAGTCAAAGACATTTCTTTGGCAAGCTGGGGAAGAAAAGAAATCAAACTAGCTGAAGCAGAAATGCCTGGTTTAATGTCATTAAGAGAAGAGTACAAAAATGAACAACCATTAAAAGGCGCTAGAATTGCAGGTTGTCTTCACATGACTATTCAAACGGCTGTTCTAATCGAAACATTAATTGATCTAGGAGCAGAAGTAACATGGTCGTCTTGTAATATTTTCTCTACTCAAGATCAAGCAGCTGCAGCAATTGCAGAAGCTGGAATTCCAGTGTATGCATGGAAAGGAATGAATGATGAAGAATTTGATTGGTGTATTGAACAAACACTTTTTGGATTTAAAGACAATCAACCATTAAATATGATTTTGGATGATGGTGGAGATTTAACCAACATGGTGCTGGATAGATATCCAGAGTTAGTTAGCAACATCAAAGGTTTATCAGAAGAAACAACTACTGGAGTTCATAGGCTATATGAACGTGTTAAAAATGGGACACTTCCTATTCCTGCTATTAACATTAATGACTCTGTTACCAAATCTAAATTTGACAATAAATATGGATGTAAAGAGTCTTTAGTTGATGCAATTAGAAGAGCAACTGATGTAATGATGGCTGGAAA
>PBJU01000009.1 GCA_002721285.1 Crocinitomicaceae bacterium | reverse complement strand
TATGGAGATCTTACAGATTCTACAAATCTGATCAGAATCATACAAGAAGTACAGCCTGATGAAATATACAATTTAGGAGCCCAATCCCATGTTAAGGTATCTTTTGAAATTCCTGAATATACGGCTAATTCAGATGCTATTGGGACTTTAAGGTTGTTAGAAGCTATTAGAATTTTAGGGTTTACAGAAAAGGTTAAGTTTTATCAAGCCTCAACTTCTGAGTTATATGGTAAAGCTCAAGAAGTCCCTCAAAAGGAAAGCACACCTTTTTATCCAAGGAGTCCATATGGAGTTGCTAAATTATACGCTTTTTGGATTGTGAAAAACTACAGAGAAGCATATAATATGTATGCGTGTAATGGTATTTTATTCAATCATGAAAGTCCATTAAGAGGAGAAACTTTTGTCACTAGAAAAATAACAAGGGCAGTAGCTAAAATTAAATTGGGTCTTCAAGAAAAAATTTATATTGGTAATTTAAATGCTAAGAGAGATTGGGGACATGCAAAAGATTATGTAGAAGGTATGTGGCGAATGTTGCAACAGGATAAGCCAGACGATTATGTGCTTGCAACTGGGATAACAACTACTGTTAGAGATTTTTGTTCCATGTCATTTAAGGAAGCTGGGATTACCATTGAATGGGAAGGAAAAGGAGAAGATGAAGTTGGTGTGAATGCTAAAACTGGGGATATACTAGTGGCAATAGATTCAAATTATTATAGACCAACTGAAGTAGATTTATTGGTTGGTGATGCATCAAGAGCTAAAAAAGAATTGGGTTGGGAACCTAATTATGATTTGAATGAATTAGTTAGAGAAATGGTTAAGGCCGATTTAGAATTATTTAGTAAAGACATTCATTTGAAAGAAGGTGGTTTTAACACATTAAATCAACAAGAATAATCATGAAATTAAGCGCTAAAATATATGTTGCAGGTCATAATGGTATGGTTGGTTCAGCAATATGTAGAGAACTCATAAATAAAGGCTATCATAATTTAATTTTTAAAAGCTCTAAAGAACTTGATTTAAGAAATCAACAATCTGTTCAAAATTTTTTTGAAAAGCAAAGCCCAGAATATATTTTTTTGTCAGCAGCTAAAGTTGGAGGTATATTAGCAAATAGTACTTATACAGCTGATTTTATTTATGATAATTTAATGATACAAAATAATGTTATTAATTCATCATTTAATTCTGGAGTTAAAAAGCTTCTTTTTTTAGGATCATCTTGTATTTATCCAAAAATGTCTGAACAACCTATTAAAGAGGATTATTTATTATCTGGCTATTTAGAACCAAGTAATGAGCCATATGCAATTGCTAAGATAGCAGGGCTTAAATTATGTCAGTATTATAAAGAGCAATATGGATGTGATTTTATTTCTTTAATGCCGACAAATTTATATGGTATAAACGATAATTTTGATTTAAATAATTCACATGTTCTTCCGGCTTTAATAAGGAAATTTCATGAAGCAAAGATCGATAAAAAACCTTTTGTAGAGTTGTGGGGTTCAGGTACCCCTATGAGAGAGTTTTTATATGTAGATGACTTAGCTGAGGCTAGTGTTTTTTTGATGAAAAATTACAGTGATTCTTCTTTAATTAATGTAGGAACAGGAAAAGATTTAAGTATATTAGATTTAGCAACTAAAATTAAAGATATAATTGGTTTTTCTGGTGAAATAAAATGGGACACCTCTAAACCAGATGGTACTCCTAAAAAACTTTTAGATGTTAGTAAGATTAATAATTTAGGTTGGAGGGCAAAAACAAGTTTAAGTGAAGGAATTAAAAGAACTTATAGTTGGTATGTTCAAAATGAATAAAAAAAATGGATTTAATTTTAAATTAATAATACTATCTATTTTTCAATTTTCTTTTTTTTCTTTTAATTCTCAAGTTAAAAATATAAGTTTTTCTTTTTTTAATCAAAGCACTAATATAAATGTTTCACATTCCAGTATTCAGCCATTATTAGAATCCCATCTGATAAAAATTTACAAAGATTCGAGTTATAGAAAATCAACTTTAGGAAGAAAATGGTGGGAAGAAAGTTTATTAGATATTGTTCAAGACGATGTCTCTTTAAAAGCAGATCCTCTATTCAATTTTACTTTTGGAAGAAACATAAAGGAATCTAATACTATTTCAAGTAATGTTCGAGGGTTTAGAATTTCTGGAGATATAACAACGAAAGTTTCTTTTGAAACTAGATTTTATGAAAATCAATTTACTTACCCAGAATATTTAAATGAAAAAGCTTTAAATAGAGCAGAAAAAGAGCCTACTGTAGATGCCATTGCATTTGGAATAGGCAGGGCTAAAAAGTTTAAGGAAAATGGTTTAGATGCTAGTTTAGCTAATGGATACATTAGTTTTTCTCCTAGAAAAAAAATGAATTTTCAATTGGGTCATGGTAGACATTTTTTTGGTAATGGTTATCGCTCTTTGTTACTTTCTGATTATTCACCTGATTACCCATATATAAGTGGGCAATATTACATCCTAAAAAATAAAATATTATACAAGCATGTTAATTCTTGGATGAGTAATTTAAAACGAATTCCTTTTTCATCAACTGTAGAAGCACTTTTCATTCCTAAAACAGCTAGTTTTAATCAAATTTCTTTTCAATTATCCAATAAGTTTAATTTTTCTTTGTTTGAAGGAGTTATTTACAATTCATTTGACACCATTGTTGGGAGAACTAATCCTAATCTTACTTTTTATTTGCCAATATTTGGTTTTGGAGTTTTTGAAAGAAATAGTAATTCGTCAAGTAATGTAGTTTATGGACTAAACTTTGTCTACTCAATTTCTAATGTAGTGTCATTTTACAATCAACTTTCTCTAAGTCATACAAATAAATTAGGATTTCAATTAGGAATAAAGGCAGAAAGTTTATTTGGAACTAATAGATCTTTTATGAATTTAGAATATAATTCCTTACCTAGTGCTTTTTATTCTTTAGATATTTCAAATTTATTCCAAAGCTATAGCCATTTATCTCATGAATTGGCACATCCACTTGGATCAGGATTTCAAGAGTTTGTTTTAAAAGGTCAGATATCTCACAAAAGTTTGTTTTTAAGATGTAATTATAATTATGCTTTTTTGGAAAATTCGTCTTATAATGAGGTTTTTCAATCTATTGAAGAGATTAATAATTTGTCAAAAAACACCTTAATTTTTTTCAATACTTCAGTTGGATTATATTTTAATCCAAAGACAAATATGGAAATATCTTTGGGACACATTACTAGGTATTTAAATAGTCAAATGGATAATTACTTTATGATAAGTTGGAGAACTTATTTAAAAAACGATTATTTTGATCAATAATTAATGGTTTATGAGTGGGATTTATGTTTTGTTATTGGGTTTTATAACTGCATTTATAGTAGTGATTTTTTCTATGCCTTCCCTTATAAAGGTAGCTAAACTAAAAAACTTAGTAGATAGCCCAAGTGAGGATCGTAAGCTTCATCGATGGAGTATACCAACATTAGGTGGGATTGTTATTTTTGGAGCTATTGTGTTTTCTTATGCCCTTTGGTTCCCAGAAGAGTACAAGCATATTGATGGAATGTTGGTTAATTTTAAGTATCTATTTGCATGTTTAATATTGTTGTTTTTTGTTGGAGTAAAAGATGATGTTATTGGTACGGCACCCATAAAAAAACTTATTGCACATATAATGGTGGGCTTTATTCTAGTTGTAATGGCAGATATAAGAATACTAAGTATGCATGGGATATTTGGGGTTAATAATCCATTAGAATTATGGCAAAGTTACCTGTTAAGTATTTTTGTTTATACAGTAATTATTAATTCAATTAACTTAATTGATGGTTTAGATGGTTTAGCAGGGTTAATTTCCTTTCTCGCCTCTTTTTTCTTTGGAGTTTTATTTTTGTTTTCAGGAAATATTCCATTGAGCTTGTTGTCTATGGTGCTATGTGGGACAATGCTNGGCTTTGTAGTTTTTAATTTTTCTCCTGCCAGAGTTTTTATGGGTGATGCNGGATCATTATCCATTGGAGCTATTTTTTGTGTTCTTTCTATTAATTGTATAAACGAAAGTTATCATTTAGCCCCTGATTNGATAAAGGTTTTAAATAAGCCAGTTTTAACAATGTCTATTATGACCTATCCTTTATTAGATACTTTAAGGGTGTTTATATTGCGAATTTCTAAAGGCAAATCTCCTTTAAAAGCAGATAAAAGTCACATACATCATTATTTTGAAAAAACAGGTATTGGTCACGCTAAAATAAGTTTAATTCTATTTGTTTACTCTATTATTGTCGTTTTATTTCAATTTTATGTTGAATGGTTTTTGGGTGTTTCTAATCCTACATTGATTTTTTTCATTCAAGTTTTATTTGCATGCTTAATAATATTTGTTTTGTATTTATTGATTGGCTATAAAAAGATGAAAAGATCATGAGGCATTTTATATTATTCTCATTTCTTTTTTGTTTAATAAATATTGTTTCTCAGCAATATTATTTTGGTGATTTACAAAGTAGATATAGAATAGATAAGAGTCAGTATTTTTCTAAAAACACCCATACTATTTCTAAGCCATATTTAATTTGTAAAGAAAAGGATACATTAAAACAATTTGGTCTTTGGNAATATTCAGCTTCAATGAAGGATGCAAAAATCAAAGTATTACCGTTATTAAGTGGGATGGTAAATTATGAAAACGATCTTAATTTAATTACAAATTCATTTTTATTAGGAACACAAATAAATATTCAAAATAATAAACGGTTTTTTTCTCAATTTAGGTTTGGATATCAAAAAGGAACAATAAGTAACTATCAAATTTTTTCTAATTACAAACGTCCTCTTGCTCCAGGTGTTGGGTATCTTAATGATACTGCTAAAAACAATTTTAATAAGCCTTTAATTGAAGGGGTTTTGTCATATAAATTAAATAATTATTTTGTTTTNAGTGGTGGAGTTGGGCAACATTTTTTTGGTGATGGATATCGATCTTTATGGCTTTCTGACTTTGCTCCTAGTTTCCCATTTTTAAAACTAGAATCTACTTTTTGGAAGGTAAAATATATTAATNTTTGGTCCTTGCATGATGATTTACATTCTAATTTGTTTTCAAGTAAAAAGTGGTCTTCATCACATATGCTGAGCTNAAATATTACGGATTGGCTAAATTTTAGTGTTTTTGAGTCCATAGTTTGGCAAGCAAAAGACAGCTTAAATAACAGGNNTTTTGATATTAATTACCTAAACCCATTTGTTTTTTTTAGACCAGTTGAGTATGGTATTGGTTCTGCTGATAATTCTTTTTTAGGAGCAGGTTTAAAAATTTCTATAAGAAAACATTATGTAGTTTATAGCAACTTCATATTGGATGAATTTTTGTTAAGTCAATTCAAAACCAATAATGGTTGGTGGGGCAATAAATATGGCTTTCAAATTGGAATAAAAGCATATGATCTGTTTAATTTGGAAGGGCTNTATTCTTTAATTGAATACAATTCTGTTAGACCATATACCTACTCTCATATGAGCTCAATGCAAAATTATGGACATAAAAACCATTCTTTAGCTCATCCTTTAGAATCTAATTTTATGGAAGGTCTTTTTTTAATTGGATATCAGAGGGGTAATTTTGATTTCTTGTTTCAATNTCACATGCAGCATTTTGGTAAGGATATTTCAAATAATAACTATGGGGGAAATATGTTTNTTTCATATAATGACAGATATAATAATAATCATGAATATGGGCATGTCATTGGACAAGGAAATATAACCAATCAGCAAATTATTAACTCTAGGATATCATGGATGTTATCAACAATGACTAATACTAAGCTTTTTACTCAATTTAATTTTCGAATNTCTANTGATAAGGACTCTGACATGANATCTACCATGATTAATTTTGGAATTAGTTCTAATTTATGGCAATCGTATTTTGATTATTAACTGAAAGATTGAACACAATTTTCAGAACACATAAAATATATTAATTTCGCCGAGTAATGGGATTTAATCAAACTGATACGGTTTCTGAATTGACTTTTTCAACCAAATTAAAAGCTTTCATAGCTTTAATGAAGTTAAGACTATCTTCTCTTGTTGTTATGAGTGCTTTTTTTGGCTTTGTTTTAGCTGATGGGGATGTTTTTACAATCAATTTTATTTATTTAATTATTGGTGGTGTCTTTGTAACTGGATCTGCAAATGGATTTAATCAAGTTATAGAGTATAAGTCTGATAGGTTAATGGACCGAACTCAAAGTAGGCCAATTCCAACAAAAATTTTATCTAAAGTTGAAGCTTCTACATTTTGTTCAATAACTGGGGCATTAGGGGTGTACTTTCTTTTTTTAATTAATTTCAAATGTTTCTTNTTGGGCGTTTTAGCTATGTTCTTATATGCCTTAGTGTATACCCCGCTAAAAAAATTAACCCCTTTTGCTGTTTTTATAGGCGCTATTCCAGGAAGTATTCCTCCGCTTTTGGGATACATAGCAATTTCCAATAGTTTTGATTTAGCTGCTGGAGTTTTATTCATAGTTCAGTTTTTTTGGCAATTCCCTCATTTCTGGACGTTAGCTTGGAAGTTGGATGAAGATTATAATAAAGCAGGTTTTAAACTTTTACCTACTGGAAGAAGAGACAAAAAAAGTGCTTTTCAAATAATGTTATATTCTGCATTTTTAGTTCCAGTTTCTATGTTGCCNTGGGCTGCTCAAATGACTGGAGTTTGGTCTATGGTAAGTGGAGTTATAATCAGTCTNGTGATGTATTATCCNTCTGTAAAATTATATTTCACTTTAGAGAATAAATATGCTACNCAGCTAATGTTTATGTCATTTTTTTATTTACCTATATTATTAACACTTTACTGCNTTAATCAGATTTAAATAACAATGGAAATATTCAATTCAAACAAACAGAAAGAAAAGGTATATACTGCTTTTGTANTTGTAGGTGTTATAGCAAGTATAATGCTATTTGCTGGTTTGTCTAGTGCTGTNTTAGTTAGAAAAATGGATAAATTTTGGGTTAATATTCANTTNCCANATGCNTTTNNAGTNAGTACNNTNTTAATNTTTNTTAGTAGCNTATTNTTTTATTTAGCCTTAAAAAACGTTAGATTTTCTAAAACTAAAAATGCAGTGGCATGTTTACTAATTACTTTNTTTCTTTCATTAGGATTTACTTTTTTTCAATTTAGAGGATGGAGCGAATATTATAATCAAGGAAATGCAGTTAAATCTTTCATAACTTTTATATACGGTCAATACGGGCAATCCTATAAAGTTTGTATTGATAATGTGCCGATAGAGTATGATGGAGAAAACTATTTATATCAAGAAGAACCAATTTCAAAGGAAGAATTAAAGAACGTCAAATTATTTTTAAGACAAATTTGTGGATATAGTACTTCTTTTAATGGTTCTAATTTTCAGCTCAAGAACTATAATAGTCCTTATTCTATTTTAAGTGTTTTAGATAACGAGATTTTAATTAATTCATCCAATGGNCTTTCAATTAAAGGTAAACTTTTAACAGAGGGTAAAAAAGATGAATTATTTAAATTTTCATTTGGTGTTTGCAATGATCAGCCATTTTTCATGTTAAAAGGCAAATATGGAGAAGATTTCTCAATGTCTCTTAATGGGGAAGAGTTAGAATACCAAAAGAAACGTTTATTTTTCCCTGCTAAAGAGCTAACAAAAAAAGAAAAGAATGCTATTAACAAAAAAGTATATCAAGCTGGTAAAGAATATGAAATTAAAAATGGTAAAGTTTTTTTAGATGAAAATTTGTTAGACTCATTCGAAAGTTATTTTGAACTCAAGCCTGGAATAAGTATCCATATCAAAGATGATTATTGGGAAAGAACAAGAGAAGAGTTAAATTCTAATCAGTATGCAGAGTTTTTTCAAACTTCAAATGTCTCAAGTAGTTTTGTTTGGGTTCTTACTATTATTCATTTTTTACATTTAGTATTGTCAATTATTGCAATTTCTATTGTAACTTATAGAACTCAAAAGGGTTTTTACAATAAAGAAAATGCTGCTGGATTAAGAGCAGTATCGGTGTTTTGGCACTTTGTTGGGCTTTTATGGGTATATTTATATGTTTTTTTAGAATATATTAACTAAACTTGCAACTAATAAAATTACAATTACATTTTGGCTGGACATACAGAAAATATTTCAAAATCAGAGCTATGGGGTGGAGATGGTTCCCCGTTTAGAATTTCTTATGGAAAACAATGGATGTGGATGTTCCTTGTTTCGGATGCTTTAACATTTGGCGGATTACTCACAGCTTATGGCTTTGCAAGACATCAAGCTGGTTCATGGCCTATTGGAGAGGAAACTTTTAATGCAATGCCATTTTTAGGAAATGGTTATCCACTTTTATACGTTGCTTTAATGACATTTATTCTTATTGTAAGTTCTGTTACAATGGTGTTGGCTGTAGAAGCTGCTCATAGATTAGACAAGAAAGGTGTTTCTAAGTGGCTATTGCTAACCGTGATTGGTGGTTTTTTCTTTGTCGGTTCTCAAGGCTGGGAGTGGTATCACTTCATACATGGTACTCACTTTGGCTCAGTTCTGACAGCTGAAGGTTGGGCTGTAGTGGACTACAATGCAGCAAATGAACTTATTTTAAAGATGGGAAGGGGTTTAGAAATTACCGGCAATAAAGCTATATCATTATACGAATCTGCAACTGCTACAATGCAGGGAGCCAATCTTATTGAAAATGAATATGCTCCTATGGTACCTCAATATGCAAATTTCTTTTTCTTTATTACTGGCTTTCATGGTTTCCATGTTTTTTCTGGAGTTGTTTTCAATTTAATTATATGGATTCAGGTTGTTAGGGGGGTATATGATAAAAGAGGTCACTATGAAATGGTGGAAAAAGTAGGATTATACTGGCACTTTGTAGACCTTGTTTGGGTTTTTGTTTTCACATTCTTTTATTTAGTATAATTATGGAAAGAGACGATTTAATTAAGGACCACGAATATTCATTGTTAGCTAATCATGATGAAGAGCATGGTGTTAAAATCAGAAAAACTATATGGAAAGTAACAGCCATTTTAACCGCTATTACAATTATAGAGGTTATTATTGGCGCTTTTATTAAACANTACGATTCAACTGGCGGGGATAATGTCTTGTGGCCTTACGTAAAGATTAGCTTCATTATTTTGACAGTAGTTAAGGCAGGTTATATTGTGTTAGTTTTTATGCATTTAGGAGATGAAAGAAAGAATTTCAAATGGGTCATACTAGGACCTTACATTCTTTTTATTATTTATTTGATATTTATTTGCCTTACGGAATCTAGTTATTGGAATGAAGTTTTTGAAGGTATTAACAGCATTTCTCCATAAAAATATACTATGAAAAAAAGAGGGTTTTTAGTTCTCGCACTGATTTTTGGAACCTTTTTCATACTAGTTATATCCCTAAAAAAGTTCAGTGAACCTGTTTTTATATCACAGCCTGTTTTTGGAGAATTAAAAAATGATTTTGAAATAATTGACTATGAAGGAAACGTCATTAATTCTTGCTCTTTAAATGACAACATTGTTCTTTATAATTTCTTATCTGTCAACTGCCCAACCGATTTTGAAAAATGTCCATTTAGATTAGAGTGGTTTAAAATCAAAATTTATTCTGAAATGGTTGATAACATTGGTTTCAAAGATTTAAGAGTAGTTACCTCCTTTATAGATAGTGATGATGATTTAGACAATAAAATAAGAGATTTCAGAGAATACCACAATATTAACTCTGATAAATGGATAATGACAGCAAATTCATATATACCGTATTTTGATAATAAGTTCAAAAATGGTAATCCTTGGATACAACCTGATACAAATTATAATTTTGAAAGACAAGCGTATCTGATGACTTTACTTGTTGATAAAAATCAAAAAATTAGAGGAAAATACTTGACATATGATTTCGGTGAAGTAAGAAGAATAACAAAGGAAATCAGTTTAATTTTAAGAGAAGAAATGTCCCAAGAAGATAATGTAGTATTACCAATTTATGGAAATAAAGATTTTGATTCATCTATCGATAAAGATACTGCTTATCACACCATACCATTCTGGTCATTTATTAATCAAAATGGTAAAGAGATTAATTCTAATCAATATGCTAATAAAGTATGTTTAGTGGATTTTTTTTTCACAAACTGCCCTACGATTTGTCCCCAGATGACACTAAACATGAGAAATGTCCAAAATCAATTAGAAAAAGATTGTTTAAATAATGTGGAATTGCTTTCATTCACTGTTGATCCCAAGAGAGATAGCATAGCTAGGTTAAAAGAATATTCCACTTCTTATGAAACAAAAGATAATAATTGGAATTTCCTTACTGGAAATCAAAATGAAATCTATGAATTAGGAGTTAATGGATATTTAGTACCTAGTCAAGAAGATGCTTTAGCTCCAGGAGGTTTTCTTCATTCAGAAAAGATGATATTAATCGATAAAAAGGGTAGAATAAGAGGGTATTATGATGGCACAAACTCGGATAATACGGATATAATTGTTCAACATATTAAGCAACTTAATCAAGAATAGTTGATCTTTAATTTTTAAAATTATAATTTAATTTAATTTTGATTAAATTAATAAGATGAATTACCCAACTCCAGTATTTACAAAAAATGACAAAAAAGCCAATATTATTATTTGGTCTGTCTCACTTATTGTATTTATAGCTGTAATTGTTTTACATGAAATTAAAATTGAAGTAAAATTAGGTTTTGATCCACACATATTTGCCGAAATTAATGCAGTAATAAACGGAACAGTTGCTTTGCTATTAATAATAGCGTTATACTTAGTTAAGGCAAAAAAATACATTTTGCATAAGAAAATAATGAATTTATCTATTTTATTATCTGTACTTTTTTTGTTGTCCTATATTGCTCATCATGTTCTAGCAGATAGTACAACTTATGGTGGGGAAGGCGTATATAAAGTTGTCTATTATATTATTTTAATTACCCATATTTTATTGGCTGGATTATCTCTTCCGTTCATATTGTATACTGCTTACAGAGCGTCTATTGCAGAATATGGCCCTCATAAAAAATTAGCAAAATCAGTATATCCTGTTTGGTTATATGTTGCCATTACTGGTGTTGTGGTTTATCTTATGATTTCTCCTTATTATGCAGTTACTATATAGGATATTATTTTTTATTGTTTTTTTAAGTTGTGAAGCTGTTATCTTTTCTCAAGGTTGCTCCACATGTCGAGCTCAAATTATTAATAGTTCAAAAGATGATTTTACTGTTGGAAATGGATTGAATATTGGCATTTTATTCTTAATGATTATTCCATATATTATTTTATTTTTCCTCTTTAGAAAGCAGTTGGTTAATTTTTACAAAACAATAAAGTCAAAATCTTAAGTATTAGATTGTATATATTTAGCTAATAATTATATTTGTTGTAGTTCTTTATGGCTTATCCAGAAAGGTGGAGGGAACAGGCCCTTTGAAACCTTAGCAACCCCCTATTTAGGGAAGGTGCTAATTCCAATTCATTTAATCATGAATTAAGATAAGAGATAAAGTATTATAAAATTTACTAATCTCTTTCAATTATGAAAGAGATTTTTTTTTGAATAAATGTATCAAATAGAAGAAATAGCAAAAAAACGAATATTAGTTCTTGATGGAGCAATGGGGACAATGATTCAAAAGCACAATTTGGATGAAAATGATTTCAGAAAAGGTTGGTTTGAGAATCATTCTTCTTCTTTAAAAGGTAATAATGATTTATTAAGCCTAACAAGGCCAGAAATAATTAAAGAAATTCATGCTGCTTTTTTTGAATCAGGAGCAGATATAGTTGAAACAAATACTTTCTCCGGAACAAGCATTGCTCAATTAGATTATGGATTAGAAAATTACGCATATGATATTAATTTCCATGGTGCTAAAATTGCAAAAGAAGTTGCAACTGAATTCACCCAAAAAGAACCATCTAAACCAAGATTTGTGGCTGGTTCGATTGGTCCTACTAATAGAACAGCATCAATTTCTCCTGATGTAAATGACCCAGGTTTTAGAAATATTAATTTCCAACAATTAAATATTGCATTTCAAGAGCAGGCGAAAGCTTTGATTGAAGGAGGTGTAGATTTACTCTTTGTTGAAACTATTTTTGATACTTTAAATGCAAAGGCAGCTTTATATGCAATTAGTCAAGTTTTCAAAGAGCTAAAAAAGTCAATTCCTGTAATGGTTTCTGGGACTATTACAGATGCAAGTGGAAGGACTTTAACAGGACAAACTGCAGAAGCTTTTTTAATTTCTATGTCTCATTTCCCATTATTAAGTGTTGGTTTGAATTGTGCTTTGGGAGCTAAGGAAATGAAGCCATATTTAAAAACTTTATCCAATAAATCATCTTTTCTAATTAGTGCTCACCCAAATGCAGGTTTGCCAAATGAATTTGGTGAATATGATGATACTCCAAGAATTATGGTGGAACAAATAAGGGAATTTTTAAACGACGGGCTTATTAATATTATTGGGGGTTGTTGTGGTACTACACCTGATCATATTAAAGCTATTTCAAATTTAGCTAAAGAATATTCACCAAGAAAAATTACTTTTTAACATGAGTATTTTGAGCGGATATAGCGGAAAGTATATTTTTAAATGGAGTGATTATCCATTAATGAAACTTAGTGGTTTAGAGCCTTTAATATTTAGTCCTGAAACTAATTTTGTTAATGTTGGAGAACGAACTAATGTTACAGGTTCAAAAAAATTTTTGAGACTTATAAAAGAGGAAAAATTTGAAGAAGCTATTGATGTTGCAAGAAATCAAGTTGAAGGTGGTGCGCAAATAATTGATATTAACATGGATGAAGGCATGCTAGATGGTGTTAAATCCATGCGAAGGTTTTTAAATCTTATAGCTGCTGAACCTGATATTTCAAGAGTCCCAGTTATGATTGATTCTTCAAAATGGGATATTATTGAAGCTGGTTTACAATGTGTTCAGGGTAAAGGAGTAGTGAATTCAATTTCTTTAAAGGAAGGTGAAGAAGTTTTTATTCAACAAGCAAATAAAATAAGAGAATATGGCGCTGCTGTAATCATTATGGCTTTTGATGAAGTAGGTCAGGCGGATAGCTATGAAAGAAGGGTAGAAATATGTAAAAGATCCTATGATATTTTAGTGAATAAAGTTTCTTTTCCTGCAGAAGATATTATTTTTGATCCTAATATTTTTCCAGTTGCTACAGGAATGGAAGAGCATTTGAATAATGCAGTTGATTTTTTCAAAGCAACAAGATGGATAAGGGAAAATCTTCCAGCTGCACATGTNAGTGGGGGAGTTAGTAATGTTTCATTTTCATTTAGAGGGAATAATGTTGTTAGAGAAGCAATGCATTCTGCATTTTTATTTCATGCTATAAACGAAGGTATGGATATGGGGATTGTTAATCCTGCNATGTTAGAAGTATATGATAATATTCCTACTGATTTATTAGAAAAAGTTGAAGATGTTCTACTAAATAGAAAGCCTAATGCNACGGAAGATTTATTGTTATTTGCACAAGGAATTAAGGGAGAAGTNAAACAACAAGAAAAAATTGAAGAATGGAGAAATTTNCCAGTTGAAAATAGACTTGAACACGCTTTAGTTAAAGGGATTACAGAATACATTGAGAAAGANGTGGAACAAGTTAGACAAATGGTAGATCGACCAATTGAGGTAATAGAAGGACCTTTAATGAATGGTATGAATACTGTGGGAGATTTATTTGGTGAAGGTAAAATGTTTCTTCCACAAGTAGTAAAATCTGCAAGGGTTATGAAAAAAGCGGTTGCTTATTTAACTCCTTTTATTGAAGCAGAGAAAAGTGCAGACAAAACTAGTAAAGGGAAGATTTTATTAGCTACTGTTAAAGGAGACGTTCATGATATAGGAAAAAACATTGTTGGAGTTGTCTTAGGTTGCAATAATTATGAAATTATTGATTTAGGTGTAATGGTCCCTGCTTATAAAATAATTGAAGAAGCTAAAAAAAACAATGTAGATATAATAGGATTAAGTGGTCTAATAACACCTTCTTTAGATGAAATGATAGATGTTGCTAGAGAAATGGAAAAAAATAATATACATGTACCATTATTAATTGGAGGAGCAACAACATCAAGAGTTCACACTGCCGTTAAAATNGAAAAAGAATTACCTTCTTCCGCTNCTATTCACGTTTTAGACGCTTCTAGGTCTGTGCCTGTTGCAGGAAGTTTATTAGGAGATAAAAAACAAAGTTTTATCAATCAAATTCATACAGAATATGAAAAACTAAGGGCTAATCATTTTAAGAAAAAACAAAAAAAAGAATTCATTTTAATAGAAGAGGCAAGAAAAAATAAATTTTTTATNGATTGGCAAAACTACACGCCAATTGAGCCAAAATTTAAAGGAGTTAAAACAATTAAGGATTTACCGGTCAATAAAATTGTTGATTATATAGATTGGACTCCTTTTTTTCAAACATGGGAACTTCATGGTCGTTNTCCGAAAATATTAGATGATGAAATTGTTGGTAAAGAAGCAACAAAATTATTTAAAGATGCCCAGAATATGATGGATAAAGCATTAAAGAATAATTGGTTAAATGTAAAAGTGGTATTTGGTTTGTGGAGTGCTTTTAGTGATGAAAAGGATGATATTTATATTTTAGATGAAAATGAAAATGTAATTGCAGTGTCTCATACCTTAAGACAGCAGAGTAAAAAGTCTGAAAAATCTTTTAATATGGCACTTTCAGATTTCATTATTCCTAAAAGCTTTAANAAAAAAGATTATATCGGTGCTTTTACAGTNACAGCNGGTGAAAATATTGATGAAATTTCNAAAAAATATCTNGATGATTTGGATGATTATAATTCGATTATGATAAAAGCTTTAGCAGATCGAATGGCTGAAGCTTCTGCAGAATATTTACATGAACTAATAAGAAAAAAATACTGGGGATATTCATTGGAAGAAGATTTTACTAATGAAGATTTAATTAGAGAAAAATATAAGGGTATTAGACCTGCTCCTGGTTATCCTGCATGCCCAGATCATACGGAGAAAGAAACAATATTTAAATTATTAAATACAACAGAAAATATTGGAGTCAGTTTAACCGAGTCTTTAGCAATGTATCCTGTATCTTCCGTTTCGGGTTGGTATTTTGCAAATCCAAATGCAAAATATTTTGGTTTAGGCAAAATAAAGATGGACCAAGTAGAAGATCTAAGTAAAAGAAAAAAGGTAGATTCGCAAATAATGAAAAAGTGGTTATCNCCTAATCTTGAGGATTAAGGTTAATTTCAAAAGGGTAATCATATGGAATACACATATTTTCATTACATGTCATATAATTTATATTTCCTGAAATTGTGAAGTTTGTATTAAGTAAATTTATTTTTTGATAAAATGTAGCATTATTTTCATAATAGGCTAATTCAACACCAAAATTTTTATCATAAGTAATTTTAGGTTTTGATTGTTTAATGCTGTCTATTAAATTATAATTATCATTTTCTTCAAAAGAAAAAACTGTCGGCAGGGGGCCATCATTTGGGAATGGGACATAAACAGCATATAGATGCCAATCAGTTTCTATTTTGGCAGAAAAATTAATAATTTCTTTGGATGCATCATAATTAACTTTCCAATTCACTGGATTTTGTCCATGAATAAAAAAGCTATAGAAAATTAAAAGAAATAGAATATATTTTCTAATTGCCATATTAAATATTAGTTGTCAATTAATTATCTAATTTTTGCCGTAGAACTCCATTTCTTTAGATAAGAAAAATGCATCTAAGCCACATTTTAACCATTGGGCATACTCTTTTGGGTCTGGGGTATAGCTTTTAGGATTAGTTAAAAGTCTACCATTTGGAGCAATTAAAACATAATGAGGCTGAGAAACTTTCTTGAAATACCTTTGCTCAAAGGTTTGCCATTTGTCTCCAACTGTTTTAATTTTTTTCTGCTTTTTTGTGCTATCATTAATTTCAATTGTAATCTCACCCTGTTGCTCAATAGCAAGTTCTTCTCTATCATCAACATATAGTGATGCAAGTACAAAATGTTCATTAATTAAATCAAAGACTTCTTTTTTACTCCAAACATTATCTTCCATTCTTCTACAATTTGTACANGCATGACCAGTAAAATCTATCAAAATAGGCATGTTTTTTTCATCAGCAAATTTTTGAGCACTTTCAAAATCATGAAAACATTGAAGTCCGTTTGGACATTCATTTGGATACAGCCAAGAATAGCTTACTGGTGGCGCAACTCCACTCAGCAAATTTAAGGAGCTGTAAGTATTGGTCTTTTCATCAACTTTAAAACCAAATGAAAAATAAATTGCAGTAATTACAAAAAGTGTTCCAAGTACTATTCTAGATGGTTTAAGTTTATTTATTGGACTATCATGTGGGAACTTTATTTTCCCAAATAAGTATAGTGCAGTTCCTATAGCACATAGAATCCAGATTACTAAAAAGGCTTCATATTTTAAAAACCCCCAATGTTCCACTAGATCAGCTGTGGATAGAAATTTAAATGCTAAAGCAAGTTCAGCAAAGCCTAATACAACTTTTACAGAGTTTAACCATCCGCCAGATTGTGGCAGTGATTTAAGCATTGATGGAAAAGCTGCAAAAAGAGTGAAAGGAAGCCCTAAGCCAATCCCAAAACCAAGCATAGCCATAGTAATTGGGACAGGTCCTTTATCTAATGATCCAGCTAAAACGGAACCTAATAGTGGTCCAGTACATGAAAAAGAAACAATAGCTAATACTAAGGCCATAAACATTACTCCTAAAAATCCGCCAATATCTGCTGCTTTATCAGCCTTGTTAGCCCAACTAGTTGGTAAGGTAAGTTCGTAATAGCCAAAAAATGAGAATGCAAAAACTAAAAATATTATAAAGAAAATAATATTAAGAACTGCGCTAGAAGAAATGTTATTAAGTACTTCAGGATCGGTTCCTTGAATATAAAATGGCAAGCTTAATGAAACATATACAAGAATAATTGAAAATCCATATAGTAAAGCTTTCCCAATCCCAGAACTTTTGTCCGTACCTCCTTTGGTGAAAAAACTTACGGTCAAAGGAACCATTGGGAAAACACATGGAGTAAATAATGAAATTAAACCACCTAGGAACCCTAGAATTAAAAGTGACCAAAAACTTTTATTTTCATCTTCACTATCACCACATGTATTATTAATTGGAGAATTTAAATCTAATGCTTCTAGTTTTGGAATAATAGCAAGGGTATTACTATCTGTTTTATATTCAATTTCGTCAATTATTTCTTTATTAAATATTAATTCTATTTTGAATTTATAATCTTCAGGCGGCAAACATTGTGTTTCATTACATATCATGAAATTTATATTTCCATTTAATACAGTAGAATCTAAATTATTTAATTTGATGAGTTGAGTAAAAGTCGCCTTATCACTAAAAAAACTAATTTCTGATTCCCATACAGGATCATAATGAGTTTCAACACCTATTTCCTTAGTGTTGCCAATAGTGTCAAAATTTGGGCTTAAATCATAAGTAATATAGGTGGAAAAAGGACTATTTAGAGGGTCATATCCTTCGTTTTGCTCAAGAAACTGAGAATATAGGTGCCACCCTTTTTCAAGGTGAGCTGTTATTTCTAATTCGTAAATGTTATTTTCAACTAATTTAGAATTTACATTCCATGAAATAGGGTTTTGTGCATTAAATGAAAGGGAAAAAATTGTAGTTAGAAATAAAAGAAAAACTCTCACGATTTTCATTTGTTTGAATAAATTACAGTTTATAAATAGAATCAATTTTTTCATTTATTTCTTTCTAATAAAAATTAGTATCGTTACAACCAAGACAAAACAACCCAAAATATAAATAAAAGAATTTGGGAAGGCGCTACTTTCTTTGGAAGTTTCATTTATTTCTTCCTTATTACAACCGTTTACTTCAATTTCAAATTTTTCAGAATAGGGTTCTAGACAATGTTTGTCATCACAAGTTTGAAAAACAAATTCTCCACTTAAAATGAAGTTTTCTTTAGAAATAATTTTTATTTTTTTCTTTATTGAAATTTCTCCATCGTGGAGATATAAAAATTCTTTTGCTGCTGAATCATATTTTTTTTCGAAAACAGGTTCTGTTATAACATCGTCAAAATTATAGTTAATAGAACTATCTAAATTAATTTGAGTTGGGAAAGAAAAACTTTCGGATGGAAGATTTGCAGCATTGATATGCCAATTATCAATTATTTCTATNTTCAATACAATAATTGCCTCGCAATTTTCTTGCTCAATATCTACTAGAAACTTAACTTTTTCANTAGGNTTTTCTTTACTAATCTGAGAGTATGACAGATTAATGGTTGCAATAGCAAAAACATAAATAAATAAAGCAATGAATTTTTTAAGAGACATAAAAATTATTTGCTCAAATTTACAATGATATTTGTTGTAATCAAGAAATAATGAAAATATGTAATAGCCTTTAAGTTAAAGGATAACATCAACTAATCTGTTTATTGGNATAGTCACCCCCTTTTTTAAAACAATATTTTTATCTCCAACTGCCCAAATAGTTGTTCTAACTTCTTTAATCCCTTCATTATCTTCAAAAATAATTCTCATTTTAGTTCTATCAATATTCCCCAATATCATAGATCTTTTTAATTTAAGAACTAATTTCTTCATTTCATCTTTTGACCTGTCAATAGGTTGAGAAGGGAAAAGAAGGTTAGGGATTATTTCTTTTTCTATGATAGTGGGTTTTAAAGTAGCTGTCATCTAATAGGGTTATTTTTAAGGGATTAAAGATTTAATATACAAAAAATTAAATCAAATAACAAATATATTAGTCTTGAATTATGGTTTGTAAGTAAGTNTAAGNANTAAATTTTTTTCATTTTCTACTTTGTATTTTTCACTAATACAATGCCCAATTAACCANATAATATCATTGTTTGATATTACAACATAAATATTTTCTTTTTCTAGTATAGAAATTTTTTTATCNATTAAAATGTCACTAATTTTTTTTGTGCCTTTCATCCCTATCGGCTTCATTTTATCCCCATTTCCCCATTTTCTTATAATGAGCGGAAAAGTGATTTTTTCAATNTTGAATTGTCCAATATTTACATCTCTTAAGATTGGTGATTTTGCATTCTCAGAAGAACACAAGAGGGTTATTGGAGATTCAATAGATTTATTTAATTCTAATTTTGTTATTGAATTATTTATTNGGTTTCTATTTAATGGAGTTATGANCCAACAATTTCGGTCAGATATAAGTTTGTAGGAATTACTTTCAATATATTTTCCAGGTTGTAANTCCTGCTCGAACCAACTATTTATTTGAGAAAAATTAAATCCAAACTTTTGTAAAAAATGAAACCAGCANTGTTCTGGAATATTATTGGTTGGATATATAAAATAACTTTCTTCNTTTTGAACTACACAAGGTGTAACCATTTTGTCAACTAAATCATTGAGTAGTTTAAAATCTTTATTCAAATTATTAATAGAATTGGATAGACCGTTTTCAAATGATGAAAATCTATCTTTTAAAGAATTTAATATTTCATTCCTTAAAAAATTACGATCGTATTTAATATTTTGATTACTACTATCATTATTAAATGGTACTTTATTAATACTGGAATAATTTAAAAGTTGGTTTTTAGATAATGATAGAATAGGTCTNATTATATTNCCTCTCTTTTCGGGTATCCCTTTNAGCCCTTTTATTCCACTTCCTCTGAAAGCATTTAATAAAAAAGTTTCATGATTGTCATTAGCATGGTGAGCTGTAATTATATAATCTAAATTCTGATTTTCAATTATTTTATTGAAGTACTTATACCTTATGTCTCTTGCCTGAATTTGAATATTTTCGTCAGGGTTAATTTCCACCTTTTTTNAATGAAAAACAACTCCATATTTTTTACAGTAATCCTCAACTAATGTAGTTTCACTTTCACTTTCTTTTCCTCTTAATTGATAATTAACATGTGCAACTTCAANACTTAGCTTNCATTTAATGGCAAGACTTAAAGTTACCATTGAATCTAAACCACCTGAAACACCAATTAGAAATTTACTATCAAATGGTATTTGATGTTTTTTAAAAAAGTTTTCAAATTCTTCAAATACAGCCATTGTTAATTACATGCTTTTAATAAAGCTTCAGCTTTAATAAGTGTTTCTTCATATTCTTTTTCAGGATCACTATTTATTGTAATAGCACTACCAACCTTAAAAGATACATAATCATTTGCTTTGTTATATATCATTGTTCTTATAACTACATTAAAGTCAAAATCTCCATTTGGTTGTATTACACCAATTGATCCAGAATAAAGCCCCCTTTTACTAGATTCATATTTTTCCATTAGTTTCATAGCTCTAATTTTTGGCACACCTGTCATAGAACCCATAGGAAATAGAGATTTTATTATATCTGAAATAGTTATTTTGTTGTCAATATAACATGATACGGTAGATATCATTTGATGAATATTTTCAAAAGTATACACTTTGCAAAGTTCATCCACATTAACAGAGTTTTCGGTAGCTATTTTACTTAAATCATTTCTTACCAAGTCAACAATCATAATGTTTTCAGTATTTTCTTTATGATCGTTTTTTAATTGGTTAATTAGTTCTAAGTCTTCCTTCTTATTTATGCCCCTTTTTGCTGTTCCTTTAATAGGCTGAGTTATTAGTTTGTTTCCTTCTTTTTTTAAAAATCTTTCAGGACTAGCAGAAATAATAACATGATCATCTATTTCGGCATAAACAGAAAATGGTGCTTTTGTAAGGGTATTTAATTTTTTAAAAATGGAATAAGTGTCATTTATAATTTGTTTTGATTCCCAATTATAACAAAAGTTAGTTTCGTATATATCTCCTTTTTGGATATGATCTTTAATTTTATTTACAGTTGAAATATAATTTTGTTTATTAAACTCAGGTTCAAATTTTATAAATTCATTTTTCGATTTAATTTTTGGTTTAAAATCTATTTTAGGCAGTACTTTTTCTGGAATAATACACCTTAATATTGGAAGTTGGACATCATCATTGTTATTAGACTCTAATTCTTCTATTTTATCTTTTAGCTCATATGAAATGAGCAAGATTTTGTAATCATTTTTATGCTTATATAAAAATTGCTCTAATCTCTCAAATACATTTTTTTGAGTTTGGTCTATAATTAAATCATCTCTAATTCCAGAATAATAGTTGTCTCCAATGATAATATGCATTATACAAATGGTTAAATCTTTAATTTAACTTTATTTTGTCTTTTATTATTTTAAACAACGCTTCAGCCCAGTCATCATCATCATTTAAAGATGGAACAAGATGAAGTTCTTCTCCACCATGCTCTTTAAATAATTCAAGGTATTCTTCGCCAATTTCAATTGTTGTTTCTAGACAGTCAGCAACAAAAGCAGGTGAAAATACTAAGAGCTTTTTTTTGCCATCTTTTCCAAGCTTTTCAATAACATGATCAGTATATGGTGTTAACCAAGGATCTCTCCCAAGTCTAGATTGAAAACAAGTAGAGTATTCTCCATCTTTTAAAGAAAGAACTTTAACTAATAATCTAGTTGTTGCATAGCAAGTTGCTTTGTAACAATTTGTATTTTCGTCGTTTATTTCACTCTCACACGAGTGGTCAGAGCATGGTTTTCCATCTAAATATACTTTGTCAACGTGTCTTTCTGGAATTCCGTGATAAGAAAATACGACATGATCATATTTTGGTATATCAAAGTTACTTGCCCTTTTTTTAATGCATTCTAAAAAATGGAAATTATCATAAAATTGACCAATTATACTAACTTCAGGTATTACCCACCATTTGTTTATGATCTTAAATGCTTTTTCAATTGTTGATCCTGTTGAAGCAGATGCATATTGTGGATATAAAGGGAAAATATAAATTTCATCATAATTTTTTAATCTCATTTCCCCAAGAACTTTATCCATGCTTGGATTACCATATCTCATAGCCAATTCTATATCAAATTTACTACCAGCTAGTGATTTTAATTTTGAAGTTAGATTCTTACCATAAGTCAGAAGAGGTGATTTGCCTCCTCCAATTTTAAATAGCTTCTTGTATTCTTTTGCAGATTTAGGAGCTCTAAATGGAACTATAATTAAATTCACTAATAATAATTGAGCAATTCTTCCAATGTCAATTACTCTAGGGTCATTAAGAAATTCTCTTAAATAAACCCTTACATCTTTTACAGATGGGCTGTCTGGAGTACCCAAATTAAGTATTAAAACTCCTTTTTTTCTCATTTTTTAAATATGAAGTGGTCTTTCTGCAGTAGCAGATAAAGCCGCTTCTTTAACTGCTTCACTATAAGTCGGGTGTGGGTGACATATTCTAGCAATGTCTTCAGCACTTGCTCTATATTCCATAGCAACAACAGCTTCCATAATAAGGTCAGCAGCTCTTGGAGCAATCATATGTACACCAAGAACTTCATCTGTCTCTTGGTCTGAAATAATTTTAATTACCCCTTGAATATCCATTGAGGCTCTTGCTCTTCCCAATGCTCTAATTGGGAATTGACCTACTTTAAAATTTATATTTTCATCTTTTAATTCTTGTTCTGTTTTACCTACGGCTGCAACTTCAGGCCATGTGTAAACTACACCAGGAATTAGGTTGTAGTTTAAATGTGGTTTTTGATCCGCAATTAATTCAGCTACATATACGCCTTCTTCCTCAGCTTTGTGAGCAAGCATAGCTCCTTTAACAACATCTCCAATAGCATATATATTGGTTTCAGCTGTTTGAAGATTATGATCTGTAACTATTCTGCCAGCTTTATCAGTTTCAATCGATGTATTTTCTAAGCCTAGTTGGTCTGTGTAAGCTTTTCTTCCAACAGCAACTAAGCAATAATCACCTTCTACTGTAACCATCTCTCCTTTTTTGTTTTTTACTTCAAGGGTAACACTTTCTTTTGAAGAGGTAACTTTTTGAACAGCATGATTAAATAAAAATTTAAATCCTTCTTTTTTCAAAATTTTCATTAATTCTTTCCCCANTGTTTTATCCATTGTAGGAATTAATCCGTCTTGAAATTCAATNACTGTTACTTTTGAACCTAATCTTCCATAAACTGATCCTAGTTCAAGACCAATTACACCACCACCAATTACAATTATATGTTTTGGGATTTCTTTTAGACTAAGTGCCTCAGTTGATGTAATTATTCTTTTTTTATCAGGTTCCATNCCTGGGAAATAATTAGGNTTNGATCCAGTAGCAATTATTATCTTNTTACCGCTAATTCTTTCTTCTTTTTCCCCTTTTACTAAAATGGTGTTTTTATCAATAAAAGAGCCCATTCCATGATAAACNGTTATCTTGTTTTTATCCATTAAAAATTGAACTCCATCACAAGTTTGTTTTATAACTTGATCTTTTCTTTCCATCATTTTGGGAAGATTAACTTTAGGAGTATTAATGTCTATTCCATGCTTTTCAAAGTCATGTAAAGCGGTTTGAAAATGTTCACTAGAATCTAAAAGAGCTTTAGAAGGAATACATCCAACATTTAAACAAGTACCTCCAAGAGTACTATATTTTTCAATAATTGCTGTATTAAGTCCTAATTGTGCACAACGTATAGCTGCAACATATCCACCAGGTCCAGATCCAATAACTATAACATCATATTTATTCATGGTATTTTTTTTTCGAATACTAAATTAAACATATTGATCTAAATCAATCCTTTGTTGAGTTAAGATTAATTAGAAATTTGTTTTTTCTTAAATAATAATAATAAATTAAGCCAGTTTGTAATATAATTGGTTTAACAAAAGGATTAAGTTCTTGAGTTAGAGTAAACCAAAATAAAATTGTCGTGAAGATAAGTGTTAAAGCTATCAAAATATACCAGTAACTGATCTTACTCCACTTTTTTGAAAAAATGAAATAAAGTAATAGAAAATGAAATGGAGAAGCCCATAGTACATTAAGATTATTTTTAGTTGCTTGGTGATCTGTTCCAAACCACATAAAAAGTAAAAGTATTCCTAAAATACCAATTATACTAAGATTTAAAGATGACCAAATAGAAAATAATTTTTCATTTTTTATTATTAAAAACAATAGAGTTACTATAAAAGTAATCCAACTGTAAATACTAATATTTGGAATTTCTCTATGGAGGTTTTTATAGTTTATAATTTGATTTTTTTTAAGAACTAAATTTCTTTTGGTTTTATTTTCCTTAATATGAGATTTATCTATTATTTCTTCCATGTAATTTGGCAAAAACATCAAGTTTTTGTTGTCTACTGTAATGTCTATTCTTTTTCCTAGAACTAAATCAATTCCAAGCTCTAACCATGGATTGTATTTTAAGTAATTATGGATAATCTTTCTAAATGAATATTTGTTGGCGTCATTTGATTTTCCCCATTCTAATTTTTCATTTAGAGTAGAATAGATTAAATCTCTTATCCTTGAAGAACAATTGTCGTAGAAGAATTCATATCTGTATTCTCTATTCTCGGGTTTATAGTTTTCATTGATAATGCTTAAAAGTTCTTTTTTTTCTTCAATATTTAAATTTAATTCTTGTTCTCTAACAGATCTTTTCGATTCTACATACTCTAAAATAAATTTTTCCATCTCTTGAAAACCCATAAAATAATTAAGCCTTCCTTTTGCAAAGTCATATCCAAATTGTAGTTGACCTTCAGAAAACGAAAATAAACCCCAATTTACTACTAGATCAATTTTTTTATTTATGTTTTGAATTCTAATTGCACTATGTCCAAAATGAGAATAAACTTCATTCCCAGGGTCACAGGTAATTAAGCTAATTTTAGTATTGGCTAAATCATTTTTTAGAAAACCCCCATTGCCAAAGCCATTAAAGTTAATAGCTAAAATAGCAATTGAAAAAAAAAGCTTAAAGTTTGAAAATTTCTTGAGCATTATTAGTAGTGATTTTTTCAATTTCTGTAATTTCAAGACTGTAAATTTCACTTATTTTTTTTGCTATCAAAGTAATATAACTGCTTTTATTTCTTTTTCCTCTAAAAGGTACAGGGCTGAGATAGGGGGAGTCAGTTTCAAGAACAATATTTTCTATTGGTATTTCTGATAGAGTTTTATCTAATCCTGCATTTTTAAAAGTAACGACTCCGCCAATACCTAATTTGAATTTACCATAATTTAAAATGTGATTAGCGTCTTTTAAATCGCTAGAAAAACAGTGAAAAACCCCGCTTAAATCTTCATCATTCANTANGTCTAAAATTTCAAATATTTCTTTATAAGAGTCTCGGGCGTGAATAACAATAGGTAATTTATATTCTTTAGCCCAGTTTATTTGTTCAATAAAAGCNGCTTTTTGGATGTTTAAAGTAGTTTTATCCCAATATAGGTCTATCCCAATTTCTCCTATAGCAATTGGATTATATTTTTCAACATAGGGTTTTAATATTTCAAGTTCTTTTTTATAATCACTTTTCACTGAACAAGGATGTAACCCAACCATAGGAAAACAAAAACCTTTATAATCACTTGTTAAATTTAATAACTCATCTATTGTNTTAGAATCAATATTTGGAAGAAGTAGTTTTTTAATATTTAGCTCATTACATTCCTTAATTATTTCTTTTCTGTCTGCATTAAATTCTTCAAGATAAATATGTGTGTGAGTATCTATAAACATATAAATTATTAGAGTGTTTTAATTTAGANTATAATTTTTTATTATTGTATAAATTGACTCAAAAAAAATATTTCAAGAATTTAGACGCTACAAGAGCTCTCGCGTTTTTCTTTGTTTTTTCAGCGCATGCTTTTGTAAGTTCAGATCCAACTGTCCTTAATAGTTCACTTTTTAAGTCCATTAATGGATATGGTAAATTAGGCTTTCTTGGTTTAGAATACTTTTTTGTACTATCTAGTTTTTTAATAACATGGATTGCTATTGAAGAATATAAACAAAATGGCTATTTTAAGCTAAAAGCATTTTTAATTAGAAGAGCTTTAAGGGTTTGGCCTATTTATTTTTTAATTGTATTTACAGCCTATTTAGCATTTTATTTTATTAAATATTTCATTAATTATGAAATTAATGAACTTCCTAATATATTAAATTTCATTTTTTTTATTGTTAATTTTTACACTATTGATAATGGAACTAATTATTTGTTTTTTTTAGTTTTTTTATGGTCCATTTCAATTGAAGAACAGTTTTATATTTTTTGGTCCTTTATTTTAAAATATTGCTTTAAATATTTAAAACACATATCATTATTGTTGATTGTAATTTCTTTAATTTTTAGATGGTATTATTCTTTCATTGAGCCAATTAATAATGTTTTATATTTTCANACATTTAGTGCTCTTGGAAATTTTGGAATAGGATCTTTAATAGCTTATATCAGTTTTAAAAGAACTATTTTTTATGAATATATAAGCACATTTAATACTTATAAAAGTTTAGCAGTATACATAATATTCATTACGTCTTTAATATTTTATAGTGATATTTTCTCAAACTCTTATNTGGTTGTATTTGAAAGGGTGTTTTATTCATTGATTTTTGGATATATAATTATTGAACAGGCATTTAATCAAACTATTAAAATTCAATTTGGTAAATCAAAGTATTTATCTTTTTTAGGTAAAATTTCTTATGGACTCTATTGTTATCATGGCATTGTAATTACTTTTTTGGTTTATGGATTAAATTTATTCTCTATTTCTGAAAATATTTACTCTACAATATTCTTATATCCACTTGTAATATTTATTACAACTACTATTATTTCTAAGTATAGTTATGAATATTTTGAATCTTGGTTTTTGAGAAAAAAGAAGAAATTTTATTGAATCACCTTATCAAATAAATTTTACCAAATCCTTTATTAAAAGCATGGTCTCCAGATGAGTTTCGATGTTTAATTTCTTTGTTATTTATTTTTGCAAATACTCTGTATAAATAAACTCCATTTGCTAAAGGGTCTCCAAANTCATCTTTACCATCCCAATAATATTCAGTTATATTATTCCCAATTTTAATACTTTCAGTTTCATGCAAAGGAATCTGTTTAATTAACCTTCCATTTATATTTAAAATTTGAATATTAAATTCATTGGGGATCTGACTTCCAGTTAATGTAAAAACAAAATGAGTTTTAGTAGTAAAAGGATTAGGATAATTATATATGTTAGTAATGGATGATTCTTGAATAACTTCAAAGAATATTTGATAGGGTTGATCGCCACTTATATTTCCACTTTTATCTTGTCCTTGAATTCTTAATCCGTAAGTACCATCTTCATTAAATGACGGTTCATACGTAATAATAAATTTATTTTCTTCATTTGCTAGTTCCCAATTTAAATTTGGTAAACCAAGATTATTTGAAAAATATATTCTTTCCCATTGATTGGATAATGGTCTTTTAATTTCAATTTGAAAATTGGAAGTATCTATNTCTTCATTCATCATTAGAAATTGATTCTCATCGTCAAGTTCAATTACTATTGTAGGATTTGGACTAATAATGTCATTGTTTAATATATGAACTCCATCAAACGTGACATCCAAAATAGGGTTGATATTATCTTTGTTTACATAGAANGATGTTTTTAAAAAGTTATTAAAGTAAAATTCTTCTAATTGGTTTTGAGTGCCATTGGGGAGTATTGGGTTTGCTGTAATGTTAAGGTTGCAATGACCTTGATAGTATCTTGTTGAAATACCTAAAGTGTCAATAAAAACTTCACGTGCTCTTAGAGAATCCTGCTTAGGATATGAAATAGTAGAAGTGTTATTATTATTTTCAATATTATAATCTACAATAAGGCTGTCCATGTTAAATGGAGTTACATTTTCAATAGCAATTGAAATAAATCCTGAATCTCCTTGTTGGAGATTAGTGGAATCAAAATCGAAAAACCAACTTTTTTTAGGATTAATAGCTAAATCTGGTAAAGGATCATAAATAAGTTGCCATTTGTTAATTTGTGAAGGGGTTAATAAAGAATCATCATAGGATTCCATTTCTAATTTTAAATAATTGTATTTGTATAGAATAGGATATAAATTGAGTAAAGAATCATTGGAAGAAAATATAGTATCAACTAAAACAACTTCTTGTGGAATAGTTGGGCTTTGTAAACCAATTATTTTAATTCTAGTAGAATCTTTTGTTGGATTTTCCAAAGAGTTTTGATTCCAGTATATAGACTTCCAATTATAAGAAGGTCCGATAATAGGAGAAGTAATTTTTCCATTTTCTAAATTGCTGTAAATAGTTGTATTTAGTTCAAGAAGCTGTGATTGAGCTCCTAATCCAGGTGAAATCTCATTTGTTCTATGTGTAATTGCTGAAGAAAGATCTCCTTTCTTACAAAAGAAAATGAAACCATCATCGTGCTGATTTTGATTATTGAATCCGGTTGCTCCTAAGCTTTGAAAAGAATTAAATAATTCGGTGGGCCAATTTTTATATAATGAATCTGAATATAAAAGTGAAGATCCATAGTTATTTGGTATATAGCTGTATGCAACAATATAATAACCATCTGGAATTTTATTATCTAACATGGAGCTCAATGAATCTAAATGAGTTGTATTATAATAATTAAACATGAAATGACCCTGCTCTCTATTTCTCCCCCAAAGAGAAGTATTAGAACAAACAGCAGGATCTCCATTAAATTGACCAAAGCAGTTGTTAGGATTAAGAATAACACTAGGAGAAATAGAATTATCAACAAATGGGGTTCTCCAATAATCCAAAGTATTGGGGTTAATAACTCCAATCATTATTTGAGGAGTAATATATCCTCCGTATTCTGCTGTTTGACCATTTACCTGAAATAATGTCCCAGACCATTCTGATGTTAGTACGACATTTTGTATATAGGTTTTACAACTAATGGATTTGAACGTTGGAGAAAAATCAAAAGATTTATTATTCTCATTAAATTGAATATTATTATAATCATTATTTCTAAATTGATTAAAATGTGCTTGAGCCCAACCCCATTTATTTGGTACATATTGAAAAGATCTATATTTCCAATCTAAAACGGAACTGTCTGGGCAAGCTCTCCAATAATATACTGTACTATCTGTAAAATTAAGAGGGTCATTTAATCCACTATTGGCATTTGTCCAATTAGCAGGAATTGCTTCAATAACTCCTCCTGAAGAAGCTAAAGTTTGCCTTTTTAAAAAAGGTGAATTGAAATAATCAGTAGTATCAATTTCAAAGTAATAGTTGTTAATTGGCTCAAGTGGATTTATAGTAGAAACTCTTAATGTGTCATTAGGATTTCCAATAATACTAAAGTCATATGGCCAAACTGGGAGAATAGAATTGGATGAAATATTTATTGTGTATTCAATTTGGTTGTTGTTTATTTCATCTTCAGCTTCTTGAATAAATGAAAGCGGTAAGTCAATACTTATATTAAATATATTTTGTCCGATACTTTTTTCGGGCATATTTAGNATGATAAATGTAACAGTGTCTATGTTTTTAGTACCGGGAAATTTTTTTGCATAAATAGTATCACTCCCATCAGGAAAATTTTGTTTTACCTCCATGTATACAGAGTCACTACATGCTTTTCCTAGATTATTAACAATCACATTTAATTCAAAATCATTAATAGATAGATTAACAGTACTGGGTTCAGTCCATACATTATTTGTTTGTAATAATAATTCAGGATAAGAGTGAGTATTTAATTTTACAGAAGGATCTCCTTGAAGAGCCATTCCATTGTAGTTACCTTCAATCTTAGGGTCCCAAAAAATATTAGCAGTGTTCATATCCAAGGAATCAATAGCCATAACCATTTGTTGACCAATTGTTTTATTGTATCCATATTTGCTAATCATTTCGTAAAGGGATTTTGTATAGTTGTCAATTAATGGAACAAATCCTTGTTTAATTGTAGAAATAAATCCAATCGCCCCGCTGTTATTTGGCCTTATAAGTTGTTCAGCATAACTGTTGCTATCGGGATTATGTACGTCTCCAGAAAAACAACCTAATCCAATTACCATTGGATATTTTCCTTGATTATTCCAGTTTTCTGGATTATCAATATTTTGACTAAAACCTCCCCCCGCTGATGCATGTCCAAAAAAAGTAATTAATGAAACTCCATTTTCAACTAAAGCTTGGGTTTCTTGAAATTCATATGGATTTATAATATTACTAAATGGGTCTTTCCCAAATGTGTGCACATTTCCGCCATATAAAGTATCTTCAATTATAGATTTAAATTCATTTAATCTATTGTTCATGTATGCTTGTTCAGAACTATCACTTCCACCTGAAAAATGAATAATGTTTTTTTGCCATTGTTTGTTAGAAATAGTATATGGACTGTTGTTACCTTGATTACTTTCTAATTCAATGACCTTATTTAGATAGTTTGCTACAGAAGATGTTTCAAAAGCACTTAGTCTTCCAATGGGAATTGGATAACCTCTTTTATTTGGTGATAATCCAACTAAAATATGATTGTCAGAGCTAGGGTATCCCCATGTTGGTACTAAATTGATAGAATAAGAAAGACTATCAAATCTTGCTCCAGGTGTAGTCTCGTCATTATATCTTACTGATTTACCAATTAGAAAAATATGGGAAGGATAGGTAGGCCAAATATCCATTGTAGATTTTATAAATCGTCTTATAGCTAGAGGGTTTTTATAAATTCCACTAGAGTATTGGTGGTATAATTCTTCAATATCTACAACTAAAGTGTCGTATTGGTTTGATCTGTAGTTTGCAAAGTTTCTAGCTTCTGAAATGAGTTTTTTATGTGTAATTATTATATAAGCACTATCTAGTTGTAATGAGTTATAATCATTAAAAATTCCATTATTATTTACAGGTTCAATTTTTGAAATATTTATAATATTAGATTCATCAAATAAGAAAAGTAAATTAGAATCAGAAGAAGGGGGAGGGATAACGGCTTCCCAGTTATTATTATTTATTGTCAAAGGAATTACTCTATTTATATCATCTATCATATATAATATTGGATGGTTTGATCCTGATATCATATTACTTATAGTTAGGCGTTTTTTTTGATTAGCATTATAGTTTAATCCAAAATGGAGATCGGAGTAATTACTGAAATTTGTTGTATGTGGGTAACACAGAACTAATGAAGCAATATTTTGATAATCTGTACCTTGTCCAATATTACCAATGTTATGTCTAATTGCTGTAGAATTTGAAAGACTAGAACTGGGTATTTCAAAATCAACATGAAATATTTTATACCCATAGTATGAAGTGTCTAGGATTAAGTTATTATTGACATACAACTTACTATTATGATTAAAGTTGTCAGTGTTTGAAGTAGAGGAGTTAGAGCTCATTAGGTTTATTTCACCAAAAGCATTTGGACCAGAAGAAAAATAATTATTAGTAGCCAAGTTCTCTGTATAATTACCTCCTTTTGAATGAGTAGGTCCCGCCCAACCTTCACCAATATTATATTTTGGACTGGACAAACCATTAACTTGCTCTCCTAAAACATAATTAGTGTTGAATTTAACTAAGGTTTTTTTCCAGCAATAAGAATTGCTAGTATATGTACTATAGTTAGTATCAGTTTCAATTGAAGTACGTTTGTTGCTAAAAGCATTATTCCAGGTAAAATAATATTTTATTGTATCATTAAATAAACTAAAATAACTATCAGGCATGTGATGAAGNGAATCATATACATTTTCATCTAACCAACCATCATTTTTTTCTGCATAGAATTCTATATATTCATTAGTGTCTAAATAACCATTATTATTAGCATCATTAATTAAAAGTGAAACTTCTTGCTCTCTCCCATATATTTGAAATTGACTGTGGGTAATTTGGTTTAGGTCAATGCCTTGTTGATTTAATGCATTGTTAATTTCATTGTGATATAGTCTATGAACGCCCGTCTGAGTAATTGAAAAATGAAAATAATTCTGATTATAATTTATCCATTCATTACCATATTGCTGACCTTTGATAAAGTATGTAAATAGCAATAAAGATGTAAATAATATAATTCTATTGAAAATACTCAACTCAATTAGGATTTAGGTTGAATTTNAGGGAAAAAACATTGCTATAAAGTGCAACAGAAGCATCTCCAATATCAGTAAGAGCATACTCAAGTGCAATGCCTTTAATTTGAAGTCCAATCCCAATATTAGGCTGAATAGTATATATCATTTTACCAGTAAGGTCAGGAGTTTTTTGTATGTTGCCAATTCCAGATCTTAAATAAACTATGTTTTTAACATTTATTTCCAGTCCTAAATGCGGGTCAATAGAAAATGGATCAGAAGAGATTAATACATTTCTTCTTCCATCTGTTGTTATATCGTTGTTTAATTCAATTAGAACACTTAAATCTTTTCTGAATTTTAATTTTTTACTTGCACCTAAAATAACTCTNGGCATCGNTAATTCCATTCCGTTTTGTGGTAAATCATTTCCTGTTAAATAAAAAGTGTTAATCATTTCATCTGTTAAATGATAATTCCAAATGTTAAATGTAGAAGTAACGTCTTTTGCTACCGCAGCAAACATCCAATCGTTCTTAGCGTAGGTAGCAGAAAGGTCAATTCCAAACCCCCATGCAGTGGCAAAGTCTCCAGCTTTCCGATGAATTATTTTAGCAGAACCCCCAACAGATAGCTGGTCGTTTAACTTTCTACCATAACTCAATAGAAAAGCCATGTCTGTTGCACTAAAATAACTTATTCTATCATAATTGACATTCCCTTGAGCATCAATAAGCTCAGTTGTATTAGGAATATTGTCTACTCCAAAACGCAAAAATGAAAATGCAAAACCACTTTTTTCATCAATGTTTTTAGCAATACTTCCAAAATCATATTTAGCAATACCAGCAAAATATTCAGCATGCATTAACCCAATTTGTAAATCACTTTTAATATTTGTAAGGTTAGCTGGATTCCAATATCCTGACATAACATCATCAGTAGATGTAATNACAGAATTAGACATTCCTAGTGCACGTGCTCCAACTCCAATATTTAAAAATTCATTACTATATTTTGGAGTGTTACTTTGAGAAACAAAAAGTAATGGGGTGCAAATAAAAAGTAGAAAAAAACAATTCTTCATATTGTAAATTTAACTATAATTAAGAGAAGTAAATACTAATTTTTAACATTTACATGCTTAACCAACGATGTTTAGACTATTTTAGTTTATAATTTATGAAAAAACATATTCCTAATATATTAACATCTTTAAATCTTTTATGCGGATGGGCTTCAATATACTTTTCATTTAAAGGAGATTTTTCATTGTCAATGTCATTAATTGTTTTTGCTTCTNTATTTGATTTCTTAGATGGTTTTGCTGCAAAAAAATTAAATGTTCAATCTGATTTAGGAGCTCAGTTAGATTCATTTGCTGATCTTGTAACTTTTGGAATTGCTCCTTCTATTGTCGTTTATAAATTATCTACATTTATTGAGTCTAATTTATCTAATAATCTACAATTATTTATCTTTTTGTTGATTGGATTAATACCAGTTTTTGCAGCAATTAGATTGGCAAAGTTTAACATTAATAAAGAAAAAACTAATCATTTTATAGGTCTTCCTAGTCCTGCTTTTGCATTGATTGTGGTAGCATTTTCTTCAATGTTTATTGCTTATGATAAACAAATTTCAAATTTNACCAATTATCAATTTGTATTTCCATGTATTATGATTTTAATAAGTTTACTTATGGTAAGTAAGTTGAAGTTTATATCATTTAAGTTTGATAATTATAATTTCAATGAAAATAAATTAAGATACCTACTTATTATATGTTCTGTTTTAAGTAGTATGTTTTTATTAATTATTGGCAAAGTTTTTTTTATAACCCCAATGGTATTGCTCCTGTATATTCTTTTTTCTTTATCCTCTAACCTTGAGGGGTTGAATTAATCNTAATTTAAAATAAGAGGATTTTTTTTTTTAAGAACCNTCTTTTTNTAAACAAATTTCCATTTGATTAATCACCATTTCTGCACTTATTTTTTCCATAGATAATTTTGCACAATTTTCATCCTTTGACTTAATTTTTCCATAAACACTACATGGTCGACAGGGTAATTCACTATGTTCAATTTGAATGATATTCTCTTCATTAAATAATGGCCCAAAACCTATAAAAGGGTGTGTTGGTCCCCATATAGAAATTACTTGTGTATTGGTTAATGAGCTAAGATGCATATTTGCACTATCCATTGTNATAAACACACAAAATTCATTAATCAATTTAATTTGATTTTTAATAGATAAATCTTGATCAATTAATTTGCAGTTAGGGTAATCTAAAAAATATTCATTAGTTAATTCAACTTCATTACTTCCAAATCCAAAAATGATAAATTCATAATCTGAATAATTGGAAATAATATCTTTATAATTATTTAAAGGCCATACTTTACTTGAATGTGCAGCAAATGGAGCAATCCCAATTTTTTTCTTTTTTATTTCTGTTTTTGAAATGATTTTGTCTAATTTCTTTCCTTTTAAAATTGGGTAATCAACACACAAACAGTTTTTGTATCTTTCAGTAGTGTGTTCAAGCTTAATTAGGGGCCATTTTTTAGAAATAATTTTCTTCTTTGATTTTCTATCTTTATTAAAAACACGTACTTTTTTAGCTTTTTTAGCTAGTAATAGTCTTAATATTTTTGTTCTTATAACATCATGAAAATCATAAATAGTATCAAATGATATATTAGTTAAATTTTGATTTATAAAACGATATAATTGAGTTATTCTTTTATGCTTGTGTTTTAAATCAACTCCTATAAAATGTAATCTTTCATATGAACTAAAAAGTTCTTTATACTTTTCGTTAGAAACAAGCCAAATGTTAACTTCTTTTTCGTTTCTAAGAAGAAGTTCAATTACTGGTTTAATTAGAATAACATCTCCTAGAGCCGAGAATCGAAATATTATTATATTGTTATTTCTTTTTTCGATAAAGCTCAGGATTTAGACTAGCATCATTATACATTTTCATTTGTCTGTATACTTTCATTTTCCTTTTGCCATTTTTGTAATCATCAATTAGCTCATCAAATGATTGGGATAAATCTTGCTGTTGAAGTTGCAGAATATTTAATTTTTCATTACACTCAAAATGGTGTTTTTCATTTACGTCTTTTCTATCCACTTGTTCTTTCATGTGGAATATTTTAAGGCATAATATGGATAAGCGATCTACAACCCATCCAGGACTTTCTGTATTCATTTTAGTTGCATTAGCACTTGAGTCTTTATATAAATTGTAGTAATAGTCATCCACTTTTTCTACAATATCAGTTCTATTTTGATTGGATTTGTCAATTCTTTGTTTTAATGCTAATCCTTCTTTTGGATCTAGTTCTGGGATTCTTATTAAATCTTCAAGGTGCCACTGAACAGTNTCAATCCAACATTTTTCATACATTAAATAACTNAGAGAGTTTTTTTCGTGTGGGTTATTTGGATTAGAGTCTACATGGTCGTTAATATGATAATTATCAATTACCTTTTGAAAAATTGCGTTGAATTCTTTTGCTTTCATTTTGTGTTTGGGAATAATACTGATTTAAGTTCTGTTGCATCTTCTGGATTTAATCTTCCAGCTAAAACTAAACTAAGTTGTTTTCTTCTGAGAGCAGAATCAAATCTGCTTTTTTCTTCTTGAGTTTCAGGAATTAGCGGAGGGACACCAATTGGATTTCTATTTTGATCAATTGCTACAAAGTTATAAATAGCTTCATTACATTTCTTTTTACTACCGTCGTGGTTTTCTACAAAAACATCTACAAAAACTTCCATGGAGGAGTTATAGGATCTACTTACTTTTGCTTGTAATAAAACAATTTCTCCTGCAAAAATAGGTTCATCAAATGAAACATTATTAATAGATGCAGTTACAACAACTCTTCCAGAGTGTTTGTGTGCTGAAATACTTGCAATTTCATCCATCCATTCTAAAAGTCTTCCGCCAAATAAGGTATTTAACGGATTGGTGTCATTGGGTAGAACCATTTTTGTTTGAATAGACAATGATTCTGATGCTTTTTTCTTTGTATTTGTCATTATTGCATGTAATTATTTTCGTATCTAGCTTTGTCTTGAGAATTTATTTTAACAGGCGGGCAGTCAAATTTACTTGGTCTCTTAAGCCATAAAATTCTAATTTTTAATAGAATAGGTCTATACCTGCTATTAAAAATACCATAAGTAGATTTACCGTTTTCCCATTTTAAAAAATTAATAATTGGAGTTTCTAAAGAAGGAATAATAAATAACCTATTTTGAAATTTCATACCATATCCAATTTTAAGGTGAAGAGAGGATAATAAATTTTTAGTGTTTTCTGGACTTGGATTTAAGTCATTTTCTTTTCTTTCAAATAATTTATAATCTACATTAAGCCCTATACTTGATTGAATAAAACGATTGCTGCTTAATTGGTAAATGTTATTTATATTGTAATTAAGACTAATGTATCTTTGTTTGAACCTAGGTTTTTCGTCTTCTCTTTTCTCGCTACCAGAAAGTGTTTTATAGCTAATACCATAGTCCATATAGTTAAATACGTTTCCACCACCTTCAAAAATATGATACATTCCNGCTTCAATCATAAATGCAATTCTTCCTCTTGGANTNATATTTTCNTTNTTNACCCCTCCNAATTTTTCAATTTCATTTGGCAACATAAATGTAAGTCCAGGGCTAAAGTAAAAATGCTTCATTTTATAACTGCCGTTTAAATCTACTAAAGGCATATGTTTTCTTTGGTACATTTGACTATGTCCAATAAATGAACTAAGCAAAAGAAAAAAGAAAAGATATTTGGATACTGAAATCATATCATAGAAAGGATTTTGTTTTCAATTTCAGCCGAATCCCATTTGCTTTTTATATTTGGGTCTTTTAAAACTTCTTTCATTATAGCATCTTGTTTTTTCCCTTTAGCATAGGCAGTTGAGTAAGGGATATGACTAAAAGTTACTTGGCTNTAAAGAGGAATCCATTTTTCAGGATGCTTTTCATGAATTCTTGCTTCTATTTTCTTTTGTAATAAAAATTCTTCATCAGCAACATCTGCACTCATTACATAGTAATTATCTAAAGATAAATCTTGTAAAGCATCACCATCAGGTTTCCTTTCTTTGGAGTAAATTTTAAATGTCTCTTCCCAGTCTTTATTTTCATTATAAATGTCCCACATTACGGAGCAATCTTCAAATCCTGCATTCATACCTTGTCCGTAAAAAGGCACTGTAGCATGAGCGGAATCTCCCATTAAAGCAAATTTGCCTAATGACCAAGGAGAACATCTTACTATTGATAATGATGATAATGGATGTTGATGCCAATTTTCTATTAAATTAGGCATTAAGTCATAAAAGTCAGGGAATACTTCTTTGAAAAAACGATCAATTTTATCATCAGAATCTAAATCATTGAAAGCATATTCATGATTGTCATAGGGCATGAATAATGTACAAGTAAATGAACCATCTTCGTTGGGAAGAGCAATTAGCATAAATCTCCCTCTAGGCCATATGTGAAGAGCGTTTTTTTCTATTTGATAATCTCCATTTTCATCTGGTGGTAGTAACAATTCTTTGTATCCGTCTTCAATGAAAAATTGACTATAATTAAACCTGTCTGTTTTTTGCATTGCATTATATCTTACTGCAGAAAAAGCGCCATCTGCTGCAAATACTAAATCAGCACTATCTTCAATTATCTCTTTAGTTAAAAGATTTCTAAGTTTTATTTTACCATTTTCAAGGTCAGCATCAATACATTGGTGATGATAATGGATATCAGCTTTCCCTTTTTCTTCAGCAATATCCATCATGATAGCATTTAAATGGCCTCTAGAAACAGAATAAATTGCTTCGTTATCTTTACCATAAGGTTGGTACGTCAACTCACCATCTAAAGCATGCATAATTCTTCCAGGCATTGGAATAGCAATTTTTCTTACTTCATCATCAACTCCAGCATTTTTTAAAGCTTTCCATCCTCTATTGGATAAAGCTAGGTTAATAGATTTACCAGCTGAAATTTCTGCTTTTCTAATGTCAGATCTTCTTTCGTAAATGGTTACCTTATAGCCAGCTTTTGCCATATATACAGCCCATAATGACCCCACTAAACCAGCTCCAACAATAATTACTTTCTTTTCCATCTTTTTCTGTATTCTGAGTTGTTAAATTTATTAGGATTAGATTTATTATGAAATGAAAAGATACTATTTGAAAACCTCCATGCAAATATTCCTATTATAATAGTCCCAAAAATTAGTAATGATACTTTTACTTGAGGATCAATTGTCATATTAAAGCGATTTTTCTAAAATTTCACCAAATCTATAAACATCTTCATAACTATTATATAGTGGCACTGGAGCTATTCTTATTACATTTGGTTCTCTCCAATCAGCAACTACACCATTTTCAGAAAGTTTATCGAAAAGAATTTTGTCTGATCCATGAGCTACAATAGATAATTGACAACCTCTTTGATTAACCTCTTTTGGAGTTATTATTTCTAAGCAATTTCCATTATTTGAATTAATTTTTTCTACAACAAATTCTAAATAATTTGTTAATGAAATGCTTTTTTCTCTAAGTTTTTCCATNCCAGCTTTTTCAAAAATTTCTAAAGAAGCTAAATGAGCAGCCATGGATATTACTGGGGCATTGGATAATTGCCAACTTTCTGCAGTAGGAATTGGGGAGAATTGATCTGGCATTTTAAATCGATCATCTTTATTGTGTCCCCACCAACCAGCGAACCTAGGGATGTCAGGGTTTGTAACATGTTTTTCATTAATATAGTACCCACTTACTCCTCCCGGCCCAGAATTCAAGTATTTATAAGAGCACCAAGCTGCAAAATCCACCCCCCATTCATTAAGTTTTAATGGTATGTTTCCAGCTGCATGAGCAAGATCAAAACCAACTTTTGCTCCAATTTTATGCCCAGATTCAGTAATTGATTTCATATCAAAAACTTGCCCAGTAAAATAATTTACCCCACCAATCATAATCATAGCCAGTTCATCTGATAATTCTTCTATTTTATTAATAATGTCTTCAGTTCTAATAAGACTCTCTCCTTTTCTAGGCCCAATTTCAACAATACATTCACTTGGATTTAACCCATGAAATTTAACTTGACTTTGCAAAGCATATTGATCACTTGGGAATGCTTTTTTCTCACATAAAATTTTTGTTCTATTATTTTTTGGTCTATAAAAAGAAACCATTAATAAATGTAGATTGGTAGTAAGACTATGAGTAACCGCAACTTCATTTTCTTTAGCGCCAACAATTTTTGCTATTTTCCCTGTAAATAACTCATGATATGGCATCCAAGGATTTTCAGCAAATTCATGTCCTTCTACTCCCCATTTAGCCCAGTCATCTAATTCTTTTTGAATGAATTTTTTAACTGTTTTAGGCTGAAGTCCTAAAGAATTACCAGTGAAATAAACTACATCATTTTTAGTAAATGTTGGTAAATAAAACAAATCTCTAAATGAACTTAGTTCATCATTTTTGTCAAGTTTTTTTGCACAGTCTAAAGAAAATTCCCAATTAGTCACGATATTCGAATCAAATAATTAATATCGTGCAAATATAGTTGAATTAAAAGGGATAATATAAAAATGTTTAATTTGTTAAATAATAGATCAAAAAAACTTTTTTCAAATGCTAAAAAAGTTATACCTGGNGGGGTAAATTCACCTGTAAGAGCTTTTAAATCAGTTGGTGGTAATCCAGTATTTATTAAATATGCTAATGGACCATATTTATACGATGAAGATGATAATAAATATGTAGATTATATTTCTTCATGGGGACCACTTATTATAGGACATGCTCATCCAATTATTGTTGAAGCTATTGAAAAACAAGTTGTCAAAGGGACTTCCTATGGGATTCCTACAGAATTAGAAACTAAAATGGCTGAATTGGTAGTTTCACTCGCCCCTAATGTGGATAAAGTTAGATTTGTTAATTCAGGTACAGAAGCTTGTATGAGTGCTGTAAGATTAGCAAGGGGTTATACCAATAGGGATAAAATAATTAAGTTTTCTGGTTGTTATCATGGACATTCTGATTCGTTTTTAATTCAAGCTGGAAGTGGTGCATCCACATTTGGTATCCCAAACAGCCCTGGAGTAACCAAAGCAAGTGCTTCAGATACTTTGTTAGCAGATTTTAATAATATTAATAAAGTAATACAATTATTTGAGCAATATGAGAGTCAAATTGCAGCAGTAATTATTGAACCAATAGCTGGTAATATGGGTTGTGTAATTCCTGATGATTCTTTTATTAAATCTCTAAGAAAAATTTGTAATCAACATAATACATTATTAATATTTGATGAGGTGATGACTGGTTTTAGGTTAGCTCTAGGTGGTGCTCAACAAGAATTAAATGTTGATGCTGATTTGGTTACTTATGGAAAGGTAATTGGCGGTGGTTTACCAGTAGGTGCTTTCGGAGGAAAAGAAGAAATTATGAATTATTTAGCTCCAGATGGACCTGTATATCAGGCTGGAACATTAAGTGGTAACCCAATTGCTATGTCAGCAGGTTATTCAATGCTGAATTATCTTAATCAAAACCCAAAAATTTATAAATCTTTAGATGATAAAACTAAATTCCTTAGATCAGGCATGGAAGAGGTCCTTAAAGAAACCTCTTTACCTTATCAAATTAATAGTTTTGGATCTATGATTTCTTTGCATTTTACGGATTCACCTGTTGTAGATTTCGAAACTGCTAAAAAAGGAGATAATGAATTTTTTAAAAAATATTTCCATGGAATGCTTGCTAATGGGGTTTATTTACCTCCAAGCGCTTACGAAAGTTATTTTTTGAATGATGCTATTTCTTATGGTGATTTGGATTTTACAATAGACTCATTCAAAAAAGTAATTCAAANTTTATAACAACGTAAATAGGTTAAGTCCTTTTAGACTTTTCTTAGCTAAAAAAGCAATGATAGAAAAAGTAATAGGATGCGCTTTAATTGGCTTAGATGGTCAAAAAGTCGATGTTGAAGTTAATGTTCTTAGAGGAGCAAAGTTTTTAATGGTTGGATTGCCAGACAATGCAGTCAAGGAAAGTCATTATAGAATTGCAGCAGCATTGAAAAACATAGGTTATAAAATCCCAATTAAAGAGATAATTATCAATCTCGCTCCTGCCGATTTAAAAAAAGAGGGAAGTGCATATGATTTGCCAATAGCATTGGGCATACTTTCTGCTTCTGAACAAATTATATCAAAAAAGTTAAAAGAATTCATGATAATGGGGGAGTTGTCTTTAGATGGTGAAATAAGACCTATCAAAGGAGTTTTGTCAATGGCGTTAAAGGCAAGGGAAATGGGTTTAAAAGGAATTGTTATTCCTTATGATAATTTATTAGAAGCCTCTTTAGTAAAGGGAATTGATATTATNGGAGCAAAAAATTTAAAAGATATTATAAATCATTTTTGTAACAATGATCCAATTAGTTATCAATATAAAATAAAGCATAAGAAAAAAAAATTAAAAAGTAATTTAGATTTCAGAGATGTAATGGGGCAGCAAATTGCAAAGAGNGCTGTAGAAATTGCTGCTTCTGGAGGTCATAATCTTTTAATGATAGGTCCTCCAGGATCAGGTAAGTCAATGATAGCAAAAAGAATCCCAACTATATTGCCAGATTTAATTGAGAGTCAAATGTTAGAAACTACTAAGATTTATTCTTTTTTAGGTCAATATGATAAAAATAAAGGGCTTATTAATCAACCACCTTTTAGAGATCCTCATCATACTATTTCTGATGTTGCTTTAGTTGGAGGCGGATCTCAACCNAAACCTGGAGAAATTTCTTTAGCACATAATGGAGTTTTNTTTTTAGATGAATTNCCAGAATTTAAAAGAAAAGTATTAGAAGTGTTAAGACAACCCTTAGAGAATAGAGAAATAACTATCTCAAGATCTATGGGTACTGTTACTTTCCCTTCAAACGTAATGCTAGTTGCTGCTATGAATCCTACACCAGATGGAGATTATTTTAATTTACATAATAGTAAAAATAGCTACCATAAAGTACAACAATATTTGTCAAAACTTAGTCAGCCTCTTTTAGATAGAATAGACTTGCAAATTGAAGTTGATTCAGTTTCTATAGANCAACTTAGTAATTCAAATTTNAAAGAGGAGTCTAGTTGTNAAATTAAAAAGAGAGTTCAAACTGCTAGAGATATTCAAATAAAAAGACAAGGCAAAACAAATTCTGAGTTAAATCCGTCGGAAATTAAATTGTATTGTAGTTTAAATGAAGATTCATTAAAGTTACTAAAAAAGGCTACTTTAAAGTTGAATCTTTCTGCAAGAAGCTATACTAGGATTCAAAAGATAGCAAGAACTATAGCAGATTTAGCTTCAGCAACTAATATAGAGNTTGATCATATAGCTGAAGCTATTCAATACAGAAGTTTAGAAAAAATGAAAGCCTTTTTGAATTAGTTGTTCAAAATCATATTTTGTGCTCTTTGATCTTTAACTTTATAAGAGTTATATAAAGAGCCATAGTAATTTTGATCTACTTGATTTCTTATTTCTTCTTGTTTTTGCTCTGTTTTTTCTAAAACTTTCTCATCAGTAATTGTAGGGCTGGTGTTTTTATTTTCTAATTGGATAATGTAAACTCCACTTTCTCCTTCAATAATAGGAGATATTTCACCTGGGTTTAAATTGAAAACATGAGCTATCACTTTAGCTTCAGCTTGATTAGGAGAATTGTTAGTTAAATTATAATCACTGTACTTTAAAAATTTATTTTCTACTTTAGAATTAANAATCTTGGCTAAAGTATCAATGCTTTTAGTTGATTCCATTTCATTTGCATAATTAGCTTTTATGTATTCAGCTTTTAAATGATTTTTTACCATTGGCTCCATTAAAGGTTTTAAGTTGTTGAATCTATTGTCTTCAGCACTAATTTTTTCAGTTAATGATGCAATTACTAGTTGGTTATTTACAATATATTCTGGCTCCATTATTTCTCCAACCTTGCTATTAAAGGCCCATTTTGCAATGTCAGTTTCTTTTGAATCAATGAAAGGCCCATAAAAGCCTTGAGATAAATATCTTGGTTGCTGTTGACGATTATCAACATATGGATATTCAAGAAATACTTTCTCAGCAGATTTAACTATGAATCCCATTTCATCAGCAGCAGCTTTAAATCCATTTGAGTCAGCTTTATAATAAAAATCTAAGGCTACTGAGTCGTAGAATTGATTTTTAGTTTGTCTACTTGGGCTTATTAGTTCAGTTAATGTTGCAATTTTTTTATTATCACCTTCTCTTCTTCCAAGTACCTGAATAACATGAAATCCAAATTGAGATTTTACAACACCTGATGAGCCAATTCGTTTATTAAAGCTAAAGTTTTCAAACTCTGGAACCATTTGTCCTTTTGGGAACCATGAATAAACACCACCATTAGTTACTGATCCTTGGTCTTCTGAATATTTACTTACTAATTGATTAAATTTACTTGAGTCTCTTCTTATAGCATATAAAATACTATCAGCTAATTTTTTGTTTTCAACTTCTTTTAAATCTCCATCTTTAGAGTTTATTAATATATGCCTAACTTTTGCTTGTTCTTCATTATTAGTTTCATATACTTTTACTAATTGTATTTTATCTCCATTAATGAATGGTCCGATTATATCTCCTTTTTTAGAGTCTTCAATTTGCTGATCTACTATTGAGGAAAATCTACGGCCTCTGTAAGGAGAATTTTGCACTTCTCCACCTCTGTTTTTGATAAATACAGTGTCGTTTTTTGAAGCTTTTAAGTCTTCTTTAGTTCTATTCATACTCATCATCGACTTTGAAATATCATTTGATGAAGGATTGATTTTTAATGTGATATAGTCATAAGATACTATGTCATTTTTAACTTCCCATTGTTTTTCATAACGATGTTCATTAAAGTAATTTTTTTCCGCTTCGTTAGTTAATTGAATATTTGAATCTGCAATTTGATTATAATCAAGATAAATATATTTGATATTTGCAGTTGTGTTTTCTTCAGAATATAGTCTTTTGCTTTCCTGAAAAGTATTTAGAATACCATATTTAAGCATTGAACCATATTTATTTCTAATTCGTTCGTTTTTTAGAGGAGCTTCAATTCTTGTTTTTAACCATTTTTTAGAGTTTTCGTCTTCTGGTAAATTAATTATTGATTGTGTTTTCCAAATATTAAAAGAGTCTTTGTTATAAACTCCATTGTAGGTATAATTTCTTTTTATAAAGGAAGGAAGAGGGTTTTCTGAGTTCAATAATCCTCTGTTTAATTCGTCAGGAGATACACCAATTCCTATTTTATTTAACTCCATAAAGTAAATGGTATCACTAATCATTTGTTGCCAATTACTTTGTTCAAGCATATCCGAATAGATTGGCGGGATAGACATCGTTTGATATTGATTTTGAAAATTTCTTTTTATTTCAGAAAGTCTATTGTTATAATTCCAATCCTTGGCATTAATCTCATTNTTGTTAAAAAGCCCTATACTAGAGTTNCCCTCTCCNGTAAATTGTCTCATTAAATCATTAAATGGAATTATAAATGCTAACAATCCTATTCCGACGAACGTNGCNACAAGTCCAGATTTTTCTCTTATTTTNCCTATTATTGCCATATCAAATACTTATTAAAGGGTGCGAATATACAATTGAATATGCATATATGAAAATTAGTTTTTGTTAAGAATATATTATTTCTATTTTTAAGTGAATTTATAATATGAAATTATAACTATTAAACTTAATTTTATCTTCAATTAATGAAAGTAAATACAGTTATAATAGGCGCAGGTATTTCTGGATTAAGCGCTGCTCATTTTTTATCTAAAAAAACTAATGATTTTGTTGTTTTAGAGTCAAAAAATAAGATTGGGGGAATTCTTCAAACAATCAGTAAAGAAAATTTTATTTGTGAAAATGGACCAAACACGGTTCTTTTGAATAATGAAGCTATTATTGAGCTAATAAAAGATTGTGGTTTGTGGAAGGATATTATATATCCAACAAATAAAAGCAACAAAAATCGTTTTGTTTTACATCAAAATATTATTACNAANATNCCTACAAANATTAATAGTTTTATTACTACNCCACTNCTTTCTTTANATTCTAAGTTTAGGNTAATNANNGAACTATTCATTAAAAAACATAATCAAAATACAACTGTTTNTAATTTCATCAACAAACGTTTTGGAAGAGAATTCCACGATCAACTTATTGAGCCTTTTTTAACTGGTATTTATGCAGGGGATACTAAAAAAATGAGTGCTCAGCATACTTTAAAATTATTATGGAAATTAGAGCAAAAACATGGTAGTATAATTAAAGGCTTAATGAAAAGAAAAGGCACCCCTATTGATGCTTTTAACCTTCCTAATGGTTTGTCCGAACTTATTTCAAAAATAGCTTTTCCAATTAAGGATAATATCAAAATAGACTATAATGTCAAACAAATCATCAAGAATGATTTGGGATATAAAATCATAAGTGATTCTGAATCTATTACATGTGATAATGTTATTTGCACTGTTCCTGCTTATGCTTTAAAAGAGCTTATTTGGGATCATTCTTTTTCTAAGGTTTTAGGTAGTGTAAATTACAATCCAATTGATGTCTTTCATTTTGGAGTAGACAAAAAAGCTGTTTTTTCTAATAAGAAAGGTTTTGGAATTTTAACTAAACCATCAGATGGTAAAAGCTTTCTTGGGGTTCTTTTTAGCAGCCAAATATTTAATCATGTTTGCCCAACAGAAAAAGAATTATATACTGTTTTAGTTGGCGGGGAGAGACAAAAAGAATTATGTGCCTTAAATAAGGAAGATCTTGAAAAGATTATTGTAAAAGAATTTAAAGATTTAATTCAATATGAAGGTGAAATCATATTTAAAAATCATTTCAAATGGTTTAAAGGAATTCCTCAGTACAACATGAATCAAAGTAGCTTAATAAATTCTATAGGAGACTTTGAAAAAAGTAATTCTAATTTCCATATTATAGGGAATTATTTCAATGGAATTTCGGTAAGTGATTGTGTTAAAAATGCAAAAAATAAAATTGATTTAATACTTCTTTAGTTAGTGTAATAGACTTCCAAATACTTATACTTTTTAAACAAAATTAAAATAGTTATCAACATCTGTAAATTAGGTTTAATTTTATTCGATTTTCTTATTAAAATTGTCGTTTTTTAACTTAAAATTAAATTAGTGGTAAAAGAACGTAAAATTAAGAGTGCGCTGATTTCTGTTTTTTCAAAAGATGGATTAGATGATTTAGTGAATCAATTAAATAAAAATGGAGTCGAAATTTATTCAACAGGCGGCACTCAATCTTATATAGAGAATTTAGGAATTAATGTAAATCCTGTTGAGGAACTAACAGAATATCCTTCTATATTGGGGGGTAGAGTAAAGACCTTACATCCTAAAGTTTTTGGCGGAATTTTAAGTAGAAGAGAAGAAGAAGGGGATATAGCTCAGCTTGAAGAATATAGCATACCTAATATCGACTTGGTAGTTGTTGATTTATATCCTTTTGAAGATACTGTAAGCTCTGGAGCAGAACATCAAGATATAATTGAGAAAATAGATATTGGAGGAATTTCATTAATAAGAGCAGCTGCAAAAAACTATAAAGATGTTTTAGTAGTTTCAGAAAAAGGGCAATATGAATCTGTTGTTGAAGCCATAAAGAATAATGGACCTTCAACTTCAATTGAACAAAGGAAAGAGTATGCCTCTCGAGCATTTTCTTTAACGAGTCATTACGACACTGCTATTCATAATTATTTTGACNNAAAANCTAATCAAGATAGTTCAATTGCTTTAAGGTATGGAGAAAACCCACATCAAAAAGGTTGGTTTTCAGGAAATTTAAATGAGGTTTTTAACCAACTACANGGTAAAGCAATTTCATACAATAATCTTCTTGATATTGATGCAGCNATTATGTTAATGGAAGATTTTAAAAACGAACCACCCACATTTGCAATATTAAAACATAATAATGCCTGTGGTTTTGCAACTAGATCTACTNTAANCGAAGCNTATTCTGCTGCTTTAGCAGGAGATCCTATTTCTGCTTTTGGTGGTATTTTAATTTCAAATAAACCTATTGATTTACAAACAGCTACNTTAATTAATNNATTGTTTTGTGAAGTAGTAATTGCTCCTGAATATGAATCTCAANCATTAGAGATTCTAAAGGGTAAGAAAAATAGAATTATATTAAAACAANATCCATACTCNTTTAAAGGAGANATAGTAAGATCTTGTTTGAATGGGCAGTTAATTCAGCAAAGAGATTCTAAAGTGGAGAATAAGTCTTCTTTTACAACNACAACAAATACTTCACCTAGTGAAAATCAAATTGCAGATTTAATTTTCGCAAATAAATTGGTTAAGCATACTAAATCAAATACAATAGTACTGGCTAAAAACCAACAATTGTTAGCTAGTGGTACAGGTCAGACATCTAGAGTAGATGCTTTGAATCAGGCAATTCACAAGGCTAAATCTTTTGGTTTTGATTTAAAAGATGCTGTTATGGCTTCTGATGCATTTTTCCCTTTTCCAGACTGTGTTGAAATAGCTGGTAAAGAAGGAATTAATGCAGTTGTTCAGCCAGGAGGGTCTGTGAAAGATCAATTGTCAATTGATTATTGTAATTCAAATGGAATTAGTATGGTTTTTACAGGAACAAGACATTTTAAACATTAAAATAAAATTATGGGACTATTCAATGTTTTTACACAAGAAATTGCTATTGATTTAGGGACAGCTAATACACTTGTCATAAATAATGATAAAGTAGTTGTTGATGAACCATCTATTGTTGCAATGGATAGAACTACAGGGAGGGTTATTGCAATTGGTAGAAAAGCGCAACAAATGCATGGAAAAACCCATGAAAACATTAAAACAATAAGACCTTTAAAAGATGGAGTAATTGCTGATTTTCAAGCGGCTGAGCACATGATTAGAGGTATGATAAAAATGATGAAGGGGGGTAGTAGATTCATACAGCCCTCGATGAGAATGGTCATTTGCATTCCATCTGGTATTACTGAAGTGGAAAAAAGAGCTGTTCAGGATTCTGCTGAACATGCTGGAGGTAAAGAAGTTTATCTTATTCATGAACCAATGGCTGCTGCAATTGGTATTGGAGTTGATGTAGAAGAACCAATGGGNAATATGATAATTGANATNGGAGGAGGNACTTCTGAAATTGCGGTTATTGCTCTTGGAGGAATTGTTTGTGATAAATCTATTAGAGTTGCGGGGGATGATTTCACCAATGATATTGAAGAATATATGAGAAGNCAACATAATATNTTAATNGGAGAACGTACAGCTGAACAAATAAAGATTGAAGTTGGAGCTGCNATTGANACACTTGAGAATCCACCTGAAGACTATGCTGTAAGAGGNCGAGATTTNATGACCGGNATNCCAAAAGANATATATGTCTCNTANAAAGAAATTTCACATGCTTTGGATAAATCTATTTCTAAAATTGAAGAAGCAATCCTNAGNGCATTAGAAATGACNCCNCCTGAACTTTCAGCTGATATNTATAAAACTGGTATTTATTTAGCTGGTGGAGGTTCGATGTTAAGAGGGTTNGATAAAAGAATTTCTCAAAAAACTAAGCTNCCAGTTCATATTGCTGAAGATCCTTTGCGTGCAGTTGCTAGAGGAACAGGAATTGCTTTAAAGAATATTGATAAATATCAGTTTTTGATAAAGGCATAGCTCAGAAAAACATAGAATAATGAGAAATATAATTCGGCTGATACAGAAATATAAGAATTTTATTTTCTTTCTGCTGCTTGAGTTTTTTGCCATATTTCTTTTATTTAANTGGAGAAANAGNTTTCANAATAGTAATTATTTAAGCTCTTCTAATGCTATATCATCNAGTNTATATGGANTTAAGCATAATGTTACTAGTTACTTTAATTTAAAAAAGGTTAATGATGCATTAATGATTGAGAATTCATTTTTAAAAGATCAATTAATGAANAATGATGTAGTANTTGGGAAAAGATTTGTGAAAATTAATGATTCNTTATTTTATAAAACATATANATTTCAAGAGGCAAAAATCATTAATTCTCAATTTAAGTTTTCTNANAATAANTTATTAATAAANAAGGGAGCNTTAAATGGTGTTGAACCAAAGATGGGTTTNATGGGTACTAAAGGAATNTATGGAATNACTGAAAATGTTTCTAATCATTATTCTTGTGTAAAACCATTAATAAACGCCAATTTTGGGCTTAAAGTAATNCATCAAAAAACAAATAGTTGGGGTGATTTTAAATGGGTTCCTNCAGAAAATAATTANAGAACTGCATTTNTTGAAAACATTCCTATTTACACNAAAGTNTCTAAAAATGATTATTTTATAACTACTGGNTCAGATGGGTTATTTCCNTCAGGNNTTAAAGTTGGNAAAGTAATGAAATANNAGGANGATAAAGAATTACAAACACTCAAAATNACTATAGAACTTGAAGANGATTATTCCAATGCAAANGTGGGGTTTNTAGTNAAAAATNTATTTAGTAATGAGNTTAANGAGCTAAATGAGTAATCCAATNCAAAATATTATTTGGTTTATTTTATTANTTGTTGTTCAGTTATTTTTTTTGGATGCNATNAATCTTGGTGTTTATTCAACNTATTTNACNCCTTNAATATTTTCNTTTTTNNTTTTAAANCAAANATTAGAAACNANAGTATTTGCTTTATTANTGTACGCACTTCTNATGGGTTTAATTATTGATATTTTTAGAAACACAATAGGTTTAAACACATCTGTTTTNCTNTTATTAGCTTATTNAAGGTCTAGGTTTCTATATTTTATTTCATCAAAAGATGATTTTGAAACAGGTTTAGAGCTTAATATATTTACTTTAGGATTAGCNAGATATATTATGTTTTTTGGCTTAACNATATTTTTCTATCATGTTGTATTCTTTCTAGTTGAACAATTTTCATTCACAAATTTTTTAGTATTACTNTTCAGGNCATTANTTAATACTTTATNNTCATTATTTATACTTGCTTTTTNTCAGTTTTTTTTAATTCCTAAAAAGTAATGGATCCATTTCAAAATAGAAGATGGGTGATAATTTTGATTATTTTATCTATNAGTTTNATTTNTGTATTTAGNCTATTATATATTCAAGTAATAAATAAAGAATGGGCAGAAAGAGCATCGAAAATAAGCTNTAAGGTNGAGAATATCCAACCACCAAGAGGGTTTATTTATGATAGAAATGGTAAACTTTTAGTTGGGGCAGAAAAAGTATATGATATTTATATTTTGCCGAAAGATATAATAGAAACAGATTCTTCAAAAATTTGTAAACTTTTTAATATTTCCATTGAAGAGTTAAGATCTTTGCTTCATAAAGCAACAAGTGGNTATAATGTTTCNTATAAAGCTTCTGTAATTTTTGAATCTTTATCAAAACAAGAACATGCTAGAGTTTCTCCATACCTTGGTCANATAAAATCNGTNTATGCTAAAGCTAAAACAGATAGGGGNTACCCTTNNGAAGCAGCNCCTCATCTNTTGGGATATATCAGAAGAATTAGTCAAAAACAATTTCAANNAGCTATGGATTCTGGNGATAATTTTTATTCAAAAAATGATTTTATAGGNATTACAGGNTTAGAAAAAATNTATGAAAAAGAATTACGTGGTCAAAGNGGTAATGTTAACTATTTGAAAGATTATGCAGGCAANAAAGTAGAGACTATTGANAANAATCCTGCCCAACCAGGAAAGGATATTCACACNACAATTGATGTTGAATTACAAAAACTNGNTGAAGAATTAATGCAAAATAAAATTGGTTCAATTGTAGCTATAGAACCATCATCNGGAGAAGTGTTATGTATGGTATCTGCACCTTACTATANGCCNTCTTTGTTAACAGGAAAGGATTTTNCNAAAGCTTATAAAAATTTAAAACGTAATGACAGTATTAAACCNTTAATAAACCGTCCNATTTATAATGATANATATAGACCTGGTTCAATTTTCAAACTTGTTCAAGCTTTAATTGCNATGGAGAATGGNGTTATAGATTCAAATACTTCATTTATATGTGATAAAAGTATAATTGGCTGNCANAATCATGAGCAACCNGANAANTTAATGAAGGCAATTAAGCATAGTTGTAATCCNTANTTTTTTCATGTTTATAAGAAAATTATATTATCTAATCATTTTGATAATTATTTTGANGAAAGTAGAAAAGGCCTTAAAAAATGGGAAGAAGATGTTNGAAGTTTTGGATTTGGATCANTCCTTGGAGCTGATATNCCAGAAGAAAAAAGTGGNTTNATACCAAATGTTCAATTTTATGATAAGTGGTATGGTAAAAAAAGATGGGCTTTTAGTACTATTTATTCNAATAGTATAGGGGAAGGAGAGATAGGTGTTTCGCCTATTCAAATGGCTAATTTGGCAGCTATTATTGCAAACAAAGGGTTTTATTACACTCCACATTTTGTGAAAAATATTGATGGAGATCAAATAGCTAAAAAATATAGAACCAAACATTTAACATGTGTTAGTGAGAAATATTTTAACCCTGTTATTTCAGCCATGAATGAAGTAGTAAAGTCTGGTACAGGAAGAAGCGCGCAAATTGATAGTGTTGAAGTATGTGGTAAAACTGGAACTGTAGAAAATAAAATGTTTAATGATCATTCTGTATTTATCGCTTTTGCTCCGAAAAACAACCCTAAAATTGCTATTGCTGTATATGTTGAGTATGGTACTTGGGGNAGCAAGTGGGCTGCACCAATTTCAAGTGTTTTAATGGAGTATTATTTAAATAGAAAGAATTCAAAAATTGGTTTAGAGAAAATAGATATTATTAATGAAGCAATTATTTTAAATCCAAAAAGTGACTTTACAAATTGATATATAGAAACCTTTCCATATGGAAAAATATTGATAAATATCTTTTGATACTTTATCTTCTTTTGTTAATTGCTGGTTATACCACTGTTTATTCCAGTAGTTTTAAGGGGTTTGATGTATTAGAGAATTATTGGTCTACTGTATATGGGAAACAAATGATTTGGATAATTATATCATTATTTTTAGGTTTTTTTCTTCTTCTTTTAGAAGGAAGTTTTATTCAAAATTTATCTTATGTTTTATATTTAATTGTAATAATATTATTAATTGCAGTGTTATTTATGCCTCCTGTAAAGGGAGTAAGCTCTTGGTTTCAGTTTGGATCGTTTTCAGTTCAACCATCAGAGTTTGCAAAGCTAGTTACTTCATTGGCTTTTGCTAGATATTTAAGTAATGTTAATACTCGCTTTCAGGATTTTAAAGTTAGAATAAAGGCTGGGTTATTTGTAATTATCCCTGCATTGTTAATAATAATGCAACCTGATGCAGGTACAATGTTGGTTTTTATAGGTTTTGTATTTGTACTATATAGAGAAGGCCTTTCTGGAAATTTTTTACTAGTTGGATTATTTGCTCTTTTAATTGCTACAGTTGGGGTTTTTCTAAAAGCATCCAATTCTTATTTTTTTATTGGAGAATGGGAAGTTTCAGGGAATCAATTTTTTGGTTTTATCCTTTTATTAGGATTTCTATTTTCTTTCATAATTATTAGATATTTTGTTTTACCAAGATTTAGGAAAAATAAATATTTTCAATTAATAATTATTGCAGTAATTGGTCTTTCTATTTCTCTTAGTGTTAGTTACATATATGATAATTTATTTAAAGATAGGCACAGAAATAGATTTCAAATCATGTTTGGAATTAAAGAGGATAGACTGGGTGTGGGTTACAATATTTATCAGGCTTTGTCTGCGATAGGTTCTGGTGAAGGAGTTGGCAAGGGATATCTAAAAGGGACACTTAGTAATGATAAATACAAGCATGTTCCTGAGCAGAATACTGATTTTATATTTTGTGTATTAGCTGAAGAATGGGGTTTTTTAGGCGGAGTGATATTTATTTTGTTGTACATCACTACAATGATTAGGATGATTATGATTTCAGAGCGACAGAGGAGTAAGTTTACTAGGATATATGGATACTGTGTAACAAGTATAATGTTCTTTCATTTTATGATAAACATTGGAATGGTAATAGGTCTTGCCCCTGTTATAGGTATACCACTTCCTTTTTTCAGTAAAGGAGGGTCTGCTATTTTAGCATTTAGTATTATGTTTTTTATCCTACTAAGATTGGATGCAGAAAGAAAAGTTGTATTAAGGTAATTTCATATATTTTTTGTAGAATATTATCTTTTATATAAATCATTTACTTTTCAACAACCAGCTTGAAGATTGAATTTTATCTCCTAATCCATCTATTAATGATACTCCTAATTCTTTACATATGGGTTTTTCAGGAATTGTATCGTTATTTTGATCACCTCCATTAGCAAAAGATAGTTCATATTCTTCACTAAATTCATTTGCAATCTTTTGAATTGTTTTACAAACTGTTCTGTCTTTGTCAATGGATAAAATTGCTTTATCTACTCCTTTTATGCTATTAACAATAAACATTCTTTCTTCTTCATCTTGAAAAGCTTTACTTCCTTTTAATTCTCTTTGAAAATCAGAGTTTACAATAACAAAAAGCTCTTCAGAAAGTTTTTTAGCATTTTTNAAATATTCTANATGACCCTTGTGAATGGGGTTGAAATAACCACTAACAATAATTGCTTTCTTTTTCATAATATAAATTTGTTATTAAAGGATTAAATTTTTTTTCAGTTGTTTTGCTCCATTCAGGGCAGTCACATTTCTTTTTTTTCTTTAATATTTTGCATCCATAACAAATGAGTAATATATGAATAAATATTATGCAGTATTTAAATTGTTTTATTGTCATTTGATTAATGAATAGTTCAAAATTAATGAATACGCCTATGTATTCACAATTATTATTGTTTATTTTGAGTTATATATAGATAATGTTTTGATTAAAAGTTTCGGAAAATATATATTAATGTTATACTTCATTTTTCTCAAACCAGAAAAATTTAGTGTTTACTGGAAAAGATTTGTAGATGAGGTTGTACAGTTGGGGGTGAAATCTTTATTTATTGTTAGTTTAATGTCTGCATTTATGGGTGCTGTTCTTGTTATTCAAACAGCTAGTGCTATTGAATCTGCTTGGATTCCTGATTACACAGTTGGATTCACTGTCAAACAATCTATGTTGTTAGAGTTTTGCCCAACTATTATTTCTCTAATTCTTGCTGGTAAAGTTGGGTCCAATATTGCTTCTGAATTAGGGACTATGAAAGTCACAGAACAAATTGATGCATTAGAAGTAATGGGAGTTAATTCTATTGGTTACTTAATTGGCCCTAAAATAATTGCTTCTTTGTTTATTTTTCCAATTGTTATAGTTTATAGTATGTTTTTTGGTTTTTTAGGAGGAGGATTAGTATGTTATTTTACTGATGTAATTCCTCTTAAGCAGTATTTGTTAGGTATTCGTTCATTTTCTCATGAAAATTATGGACATATTAGGTATGCATTAATTAAGACTTCCGTATTTGCTTTTTTAATTACTAGTATTTCAAGTTATTTTGGTTATTATTTAAAAGGGGGTGCATTAGAAGTTGGTAAGGCTAGTACTAATGCTGTTGTATATAGTAGTATTTTTATTTTGTTTGCAAATTATATTTTAACACAGTTGCTTTTAATTTGATAACTGTTAAGAACATATCCAAATCTTTTTCAGGAGATAATGTATTAAATGATATATCATTTGTTTTTGAAAAAGGTAAAACTAATTTAATAATTGGTAAAAGTGGTTCGGGGAAATCTGTTTTAACTAAATGTATTGTTGGTCTTTTACAGCCTGATTCTGGAGAAATATTTTATGATGATAGAGAATGGTCATCTTTAAAACCTAAGGAGAAGAAACAGGTTAGGAGGGAAATTGGAATGCTATTTCAAGCTAGTGCTTTATTTGATTCATTATCTGTTGAAGAAAATGTTGCTTTTCCTTTAAAGATGTTTACTAAGATGCCAGTTGATGAAATTAATGATAGAGTTAATTTTTGTTTGAATAGAGTTAACATAACTAATAAGAATGATCTATATCCTTCTGAATTGAGTGGAGGAATGCAAAAGAGAGTTGCTATTGCTCGTGCTATTTCTATGCAGCCAAAGTATTTATTTTGTGATGAACCAAACTCAGGTTTAGATCCAGTTACTGCAATTGTTATAGATGAATTAATTAAAGAAATTACGGATGAATTTAATATGACTACTGTCGTTATAACTCATGATATGAATTCTGTTTTAGAAATTGGAGAAAATATATTATTTATTGATGAAGGAATTAATAAATGGGTTGGTAATAAAAACGATATTCTTGATGTTAAGGTTAAAGAATTGCATGATTTTATTTATGTCTCCAAGTTCCTTAAACAAATGAAAAAATAATCAAAAAAAAAGGCCTCTTTTGAGGCCTTTTAAATTAACTAATAAATTAGTTATTTGTTAACTATCATATTNAAATTAATAGTTTTATTATTTTCTAAGTTTACCTTAACACTGTAATATCCNTCAGTAAGTTCATTAACATCAAATCTGTTTATTGATTCTATATTGTTAGAAGAAATAGATTTAACTAATCTTCCTGACATATCATGAATTAAGATAATAGCTTTTCCTTTAGCGTTACTTATATTTAAATTGAATTCGCTTTTGGTTGGATTTGGATATAAAATACCATCTACTAAATTTTCTTCTTCAATATTTGTAGATTGTACNATATGTAATCCAATTGAAGGAGCATTTGCAGCTGACCATCCAGAATACCAATTAGCTAAGTCTATGTTTAGTGCGCCTACAGGCTGATCATACCAAGATAAGTTGCTACCATAATCCACACCATTGTCATACCCAAAAGCTAAATCAGGATTAAATGTTTGAAGACATATTAAATACCTTTGATTGTCCACCAAGCTAATTGCTGAATTAAATGGTGTGAAAACTATCTTTTGGTTTAGGGAGTCATCAGGACAAATGTAATCACTGTAATCAAGTTGATTTAAGTTNTTAAATGTTACATTAGCCCAAGCGCCACCTATACTTGTCCATGGATCATTCCATTCAAAAAATTGCGCTTGCACATATTCTGATCCAACGCTACTATCTGCTTCTGACATAGAAAAATACACTCCATCAATAGCACTCCCAAATGGATATACATCCTGAAGCATCATACATGACGTGTAATCTGTAGTGGCATTACTAGGATAATAGTTTGCTATAAGATCACCTGTAGCATTATCTGTTCTAGCTCTAGATAGAACATCATTTGTTACATTAAATGTTGCCGTAACATGGTTATCTGCAAGGTCTGCATCTACTTCACTATCTATTGATAGCTCATAGTCTATACTGTATTCACCTTCTACTAGACCAGATGCGGTAAATGTTTGGTAAAGTGTATCTATTGAAGCATAAGGAGCAAGAAGGCCCAAGCTAAATGAGTCTGAATAAATAGTTTGTCCGTTAGGGTCTGTAATTGATTGTTCTAATATTGGAATATTATCATCTGAACCATAGTTAGTNACAGTAAGACCAACATCAAAATTGTAGCCATTATTGGCCATNCCCAATGGGATAGATCCATATTTTGAGATGTTTGCAACATCTATAGAAGATCCAACATCATTTACTTGAGCACCTAGCTTATTACCCATGAATATTTCAACAGGTCCATTCGCCATTTCACTTAGTAGTAACTGTCCATCATTTGTAGAGATCATAACAACAGGGATGTTCAAAGACATACCTGAATCACCTCCAGCCATACCTACTGGNCCACCAGAATGATTAATTATTATTATTCCTACAGCTCCATTGTTTTCTGCAAGTGCAGCTTTAAGTCCAAATTGACAACTTCCTCTCCACACAACTGCTATTTTACCAGCTAAAGATGGTTGAGAATATTGATCTCCATTNGCGGTNAAACATCCTTCATTTGCTAGTGGGTGTGGAATTGCATANGCAGGATTNTCNCCAGTATGACTANTNTCCACAACTAGTTCTAAGGTGTCTTCAACAAATGTATTAGGTTGATTAAAGTCCGGNGTTGACCAACCTCCTCCAGTAGGGTCAGCCCACGTAAAATCAAAACTTATTCCAGCTATAGTTGATGGNGAAACCCCTTTAACTACAACTTGAGCGCTTAGGCTAAAAGTAAGTATTGAAAAAAGTAGTAGTAATGTTTTTTTCATATCAAAAATTTATATAGTTAACGTATTAAATATAATAAATAATTGCTTACCATTAATCAATAATGTCTAAAATAAAAAAAGGGGGACATGTCCCCCTTTTTGAAAATTATGTAAAATTAAATTACTGAATAGTAACTTTTCTTCTAATAGTTTCACCATTTGAAGTAATGTCTATTAGATATAATCCTTTACCAAATTGATTAAAATCAATTTCAGTATTAGAGTTGATATTCTCAACTTTTATAATTTTTCCAGAAATATCTCTAACAGTAATAACTCTACTTTCATTGTTTTCAAAAGTGATATTTACTATTCCATTTGATGGATTAGGATATACTGAAACATCATTAGAAGTTTCTTTAATTCCAACTGAACTAGANGCACCTAAATTTAATCTAATTGCAAAAGCAACACCATTAGTATAAGCTTGAGCGGCTGGATACCATATTGCACTTGACCAAGCAGGCTGACCAACTGTAGCATCACTTAGGATACCTATGTCATAAGTGTTACCACCGCTNTATAATTCTAATGCAGCATAATAATTTCCAGGAGCAACAACTAAAGAACCGCTTCCATCATCAACTGGTATTTGAATAAAACCATTTGCTACATCAGCAGCACTNACAGTATGTAGGTTTGAAGTGTAAATTGCATTTCCAAACATTCCATTGATAAATTCAGTTGAATCAATGATGTACAAAATTGCTTCCGCAAATTCAACAGTATTAGATGTAATTAATGCAGTAACTGAGTTTATTGTATCCGAATTTTGAAATGGATACATAGTAGCACAAACTAAACCATCAGATGCATCAGTTGGCCAAGAGTAGCTTCCNTAACNCTCTAGCGCTAATGCTCCTGAAGGATGATTTCCAATACCATCTAATGAATAAACATCATTAGTGATTTCAAAATTTCTTTCTTGTACATTGTCACCAAAATTAGGACCTCCAACTTGATCAGAATCTGAGAAGACAGTATATGAACCTTGGTATACACCTGCTGAAAGAGCTAATGTTTCCATAGTTTCTACAATTCTAGTAGAATCTGCTGCTAAGCTATCAGCAAGGGTTGCAGTAGCAGTGAAAGATCCAAAATCTGCATTAACAGTTACATTTGCTTGAGAAGAGGATCCATCATTTGTTATTTGTGAACCAATTATCCAGTCTTGATCCATTTGAGAAACAGGAGTTCTTCCATATTCAGCAAAGTAAGTGGATGAACCATAAATCCATGAAGCAACGTTTTTGACATTGTGTTGATCTTTTCTTGAAATTTGTACGTCATCTACAGCCCAATACCAAGCCCAATAATCATTGTCTTCATAATAAAACTCAATTATAACAGAAGATTGACCACCTGCGACAGAAGATATGTCAATACTAGTTATTTCTGGATTTCCAGAATTTTGGTCATTAGGATATCCTGAGTTATTAGTAATTTCATATTGATACCAAGAAGCACCATTATCTACAGAAACTCTAACCCCTCTAGTATCTTGCCACCATCTGTAATTATGAGAGAAAGACAGCACTACTGCTGGCTCGTTTGTTAAGTCGATAGGAGAGGCAATTCTTGCAGTTACAAAAATAGGAGTACCATCTCCATCTCCACCACCACATGCATCTGAGTCTATAAAAAGGAAACCATTACTTGCTGTTGCAGAAGCAAATGGTGAAAGAGCAGATACTGGAATTAGATTTGCATCAGTTTCAAATCTCCATTGAGCAGGTGCTCCACTATTAGGATCAATTGCAACAGTACCACTTCCAGTACATGCTGATAATGCAGGAGTATTTGAGCCTGCTACATAATCGTATCCNCCATTAATTGTGTAAGAAGCATATGCACATGTATTGTCAAGAATCCAATCAGCAGCGTTATCAAATTCATTACTCCATAAAACAACTCCTTTTGAATTATTAGGAATGTTAGANGGTTTTATCTTATATATTGAATTATCGTTTTTTGTGATTAGGTCAGTNGATGCGTTATTTTGAGCAGAAACTGAAAATCCAAAAGAAACGGATAAAAGTAAAATGTAAATTTTTTTCATAATTATTTATTCTTTTTTGTATTCCCACAAATTTAATAAAAATATACCAAAAAAAATAGCCTCACTAGAAATATTCCNGTAAGGCTATTTAATCAAAATTTAATTAATCTANTGTATTGTTACTTTTCTAGTAATANTTTTATTATTAGATAATATATCTACAAGGTAGATTCCTTTACCGAAATTATTAAAATCAATTTCAACATCAGAATTAGTGTTTAGTTCTTGAATTTTCTTTCCAGAAAGATCTCTGATGATTACGTTATTATTAGAAGTGTTATCAAATTTTATATTTACTATACCGTTAGAAGGGTTAGGATATATTGAAACATCACTAGTATTTTCATTTATGCCTACACCACTTGTTACATTTCCAAGATTTAATCTTATTGCAAATGCAGTTCCGTTAGTATAAGCTTGAGCACCTGGATACCANATAGCACTTGACCANTATGGCTGATCAACAGATCTATCATCAATTATNCCNATGTCATANGTTGATCCNCCGCTGTAAAGTTCTANTGCNGCAAANTAATTTCCAGGAGCAACTGCTAATGATCCATTACCATCAACAACTGGGATTTGAATAAATCCATTTGCNACATCAGCAGCAGTTACAGTGTAAATATTTGAAGTGTAAATAGCATTTCCAAACATTCCATTCCTAAATTCTGTGGAATCAATTATGTANAGAATGGCTTCAGCATATTCAACCGTATTACTTGTAATTAATGCAGTAACAGAATTGATAGTGTCGTTATTAATAATTGGGAACATTGTAGCGCAAACTAATCCATCAGCAGCATCCGTAGGCCATGAATAAGATCCGTATGAACCTAATGATTGGGTNCCAGANGGATGATTTCCAATTCCATCAAGNGAATAAANATNATTTGTGATTTCAAAATTTCTTTGATCTGTGTTATTTGNNAAAGTATTTCCACCTGATTGGTCTCCATCAGAAGTCAAAGTGTAAGTNCCTTGGTATAANCCAGTTGTTAGCGAAGGAGTAATAACAGTTTGTATCACTCTNGTGGAATCAGCTNATAAAACATCTGCATTTCCATCATTATCTTCATCATATATAGCACTTGCAGTAAATGATCCAAAATCTGCGTTTAAAGTAACATTAGTTTGATCAGCACCTCCAATGTTGGCAACTTGAGAACCAACAACCCAGTTTTGGTCCATTTGGCTTAATGGAGTTCTACCGTACTCTGCGAAATATGTAGATTGTCCAAAAATCCAGGAGGAAACATTCTGAATGTCATCAGAAGGTAATAATTCAATTCCAATATCGTCAATAGTCCAATAGTAATGAGAACTACCTGAACCAGCTCCATCCCAAGTAAACTTAAGTTTTACATTACTTTGATTTGCTGCTTCTCCAGAGATATTAACAAATGTGTAGTAACCACCGTTATCCACACCATAAGCTGTGTTTGCACCTAGGCCAAATGACAAGTCATAAGGAGTACCCCAAGTTGTTCCACCATCTGTAGATACAGAAAGCTGCATAATATGAGTAGATGAACAGCAGAATCTAAAATCTTGTTCAAGTGTTAATAATGCTGTTGGTTGACCAGTTAAGTCAATAACTGGAGATATTAATTCACCAGTGTATCCAACTGGTGATGCTACCATTGACATTGTAGCAAAATCTGTGTTAGCTGAGTCGGAATCAAATAACATGAATCCATTTGAAGCTGATGTAGATGTAAATGGAGCTGTTCCACCACTGTAAGCACCATTGGTAGTGAAATAACTATGCTTCCACATACCAGTAGTAGTCCATGTACCGTTACTAGTTGTTGTACCGCCATTGAAGTCCTCAGTCCAGAAAGGAGTAGATCTATTGTTAGAATTAAAAGTTGGGTTTTTATCTGTTTTTGTTGCTTCGCATGGATTAACTGGATAGTCGTTTGAAGAACTCTGTCCAAATGCAAAAACAATCACAAAAAGGGATAAAAATGTTGTGTATAATTTATTCATTTTTTAATTGTTATAGTTTTTTTTGATGCACGAAAGTATCATAAATATTCTAAGTTCAAAATATTTTTTCATTGTGATACTAGTTTTTTTGTTTCTTCTGCATAGTGTTCTAAAGGAAGACAGCTACAAACTAAATTTCTATCACCATATGCATTATCCACTCTNCCAACAGATGGCCAAAATTTATTATTGAACTGATGAATGGATGGGAAAATTGCAGATTTTCGACTGTATGAATGATTCCAATTTTCCTTAGTTGCTTCAACAACAGTATGTGGAGCATTTTTAAGTAAATTATCTTCTTTGTCGGAAATATTATCTATTTCTTTTCTTATGCCAATCATTGCTTCTATAAATCTATCTATCTCCNTTATTGATTCACTTTCAGTAGGCTCTATCATTAAGGTTCCAGCAACAGGAAAACTAACTGTAGGAGCATGGAATCCGTAATCTATTAATCTCTTTGCAATGTCTTCCACTTCAACACCAGATTCTTTTTTAAATGATCTACAATCTAGTATCATCTCATGAGCTACAGTACCCTTTTCTCCAGTGTAAAGTATATCATAATAATCATTTAATCTTGCCTTTATATAATTTGCATTTAGAATGGCAATTTCAGTTGATTTTTTNAGACCTTCTGCACCAAGAAGTTTAATATATCCATATGAAATTAATAGAATCAATGCGCTTCCCCAAGGTGCTCCATTNATAGCTTTTATAGATTTTTCACCTCCAGTATTAATTATTGGGTTTCCAGGCAGAAATGGAGATAAATGTTTTGCAACTCCAATAGGGCCCATTCCNGGACCTCCACCNCCATGAGGGATAGCAAAGGTTTTATGCAAATTTAAATGGCAAACATCAGCTCCAATTAAACCGGGAGATGTAAGACCAACTTGAGCATTCATATTTGCACCATCCATGTATACCTGTCCTCCATTATCATGAATTATAGAGGTGATTTTTTTAATACTTTCTTCAAAAACTCCATGAGTTGAGGGATAAGTTATCATTAAAGCAGATAAATTATTTGAATGAAGCTGAGCTTTTGTTTCTAGATCTTTAATATCTATGTTACCTTTTTCATCACATTTAACAAGGACAACTTTCATTCCAGCCATTACAGCACTTGCAGGGTTAGTTCCATGAGCACTAGTAGGAATTAAGCAAATATTCCTTTCAAAATCTCCGTTATTTTGATGGTAAGCTCTAATAACCATTAAGCCGCTATATTCTCCTTGAGCACCACTATTAGGTTGTAATGAAACTTGATCAAATCCAGTTATTTCACTTAAATCAGAAGAAAGTTCTTTAAAAATTTCTTGATATCCTTCTGTTTGGTTAGTTGGTACAAAGGGATGAATATTAGCAAACTCTGGCCATGTGATAGGATCCATTTCTGTTGCTGCATTTAGTTTCATTGTACATGAACCAAGAGAAATCATGGCATGAACAAGAGAAAGATCTTTATTTTCTAACTTTTTAATGTAACGCATCATTTCAGTTTCAGAATGATAGCTGTTAAATACTTTTTGTTCTAAAATCTTATCTTTTCTATCATAAATAGTTTCTTTAATATCTGCTTTTGTGAATGAAGTTTCTTTTTCAAGTTTATTGCTGAAGACATTGATTATCTTTTCTATTTTCTCTGTAGAAGTTGTCTCATCTATTGAGATTACAGCCATATTTTTAATAAACCCAATGTTAATTTCATTTTCTTCTAAATAATTTTTCCATGATTTGGAGTCAATATTGATTGAGATTGTATCAAAATGATCATTATTGAGTATTTCTAATCCTAAATTTTCCAATGCCTTTTTAAGCGCTGCAGTTTTGCTTCTGATTTCACTAGCAATGTGTTTTAGCCCATTTGGACCATGATATACGGCATACATGCTTGCCATTATTGCTAGTAAAGCCTGTGCGGTACATATGTTAGAAGTTGCCTTTCCTCTTTTGATATGTTGTTCTCTTGTTTGTAGTGCCATTCTTAGAGCAGGATTCCCATGAACATCCATTGAAACTCCTATTATTCTACCAGGGATATATCTTTTATGCTCTTCTTTGCAAGCAAAATATGCAGCATGAGGGCCACCATAGCCCATAGGTACTCCAAATCTTTGAGTAGATCCAACAACTACATCAGCACCCCAACTACCTGGACTTTTGAGAATAACTAGACTCATAATGTCAGCTATAACAGCAACTTGAATATTAAGCTCATGAGCAGTTTCTGTAAAATCACTGTAGTCATATATTTCTCCATATGAATCTGGATATTGAACAATAGATCCAAAAAATTCTCCGTTTAAATTTATTTCATTAGGGTCACCAAAAACCACTTCAATATTAAGTGGTTCAGCTCTTGCAATTATTACCTCCTTTGTTTGTTCAAATATTTTATCGCTAACAAAAAATTTGAGCACATTACTTTTTATTTGAGCTCTAGATCGCATGTGGAAAAACATAAGCATGGCTTCTGCAGCTGCAGTTGCTTCATCTAAAAGAGAAGCATTAGCAATTTCCATCCCAGTTAATTCTGTCACAAAAGTTTGAAAATTAAGTAAAGCTTCTAATCTTCCTTGTGCAATTTCTGCTTGATATGGTGTGTAAGCTGTATACCACCCTGGATTGCACAATATATTTCTTTTAATTACACTTGGAGTAATTGTTCCGTAATATCCTTGACCTATATAATTATCAAAAGCTTTATTTTTTGAGCCAATTGTTTTTAAATTATTTAGGTATTCATCTTCAGATAAAGCGTCCTTAATATTTAAGCTTTTGTTTTTAAGTATGCTTTTAGGAATAGTTTGTTCTATTAATTCATCTATTGATTTACAACCAATAGTTTGAAGCATCTTATTACAGCTAGATTCATCTACACCTATATGTCTTTTTACAAATTCATTTGGATTCATAAGCAATTTTGTCAATTTTTGGCAAATATATAAATCAACAAAACAGATTGTGAAATTGTTAATGAATTGTTTAAATTTATTTTGTGTTTAGAAATGTAGTTATACTAATATGTCTTGTTTTTTTCTTCACATTTTTTTTGGATTCAAATTTACATGCTCAAAAAAATATAGATGAACTTTCTGTTGGAAGTCTGTATTTCTTATCTGGAGATACTTTGGCATTTAAAAAAGTAGAGATTGAAAAATTATTTATTAGTGGTTTCCAAAAAAGAAAAATAAATGACAAATGGTTTATAAAAAGTTATTCTGCTGATGATTTACTTTATTACAAGATAAATAGCGATAAGCATTATTTTTATNAATACAAACCATCAGAAGGAGGGTTTTTAAGTAAAGAAGAAATGGAGCAATATGTTTTAGGGCAAAAAGATGCTAGATATCGTTTCAAACCTAAAAAAATCTTTCTTTATTCGGCCCTTTTTGGAGTTGTCATGAGTTTGTTTGATACTTCATTTGATTTTTATGAGAAAGGATCAGGTTGGCAATTTAATAGGTCTTCTTATAAAGGTGTTTTTGGTTCTGACCCTGGATTTATTACAATATCTAGCCCTTTATTATCCACTTTTTTAATTAAACAGAATAAATTAAAATTACTTAATAGAAGTATGATGGAGGAAGAAGACGTCTTAGAAGAAAGCTATAGACATGGTTATGAAAGTGTAAGGCATGCAAAAAATACTAAATCTGTAACTAGAGGAAGTTTATTCGGACTGGGATTAGTTATAGCAATTAAATTTATTTGGTTTTCTGATGATAATTAGAATATTTAATGCCATTATTTTTTCCAATATTTGGATTTCATTTGGTGCTGTAGGCACTACATTAGCCTACTACAGATTTACAGGTGAAGAAATAAATTATCTGTATTTAATACTTGTTTTTTTTGCAACATTGTTTGCCTATAATTTACAATATTTAACTGATGAAGAAATAAATCCTGAAAGATATATTCAATCATCTTGGTTGTTGAACAACATTAAACTAATTAAGATTACTACATTTTCATCTTTTGTTATTTGTAGTTTGTTATCATTGGTGATTTTCCCAATCCATGTTTTGATAATGTCCTTACCAGTGTTTTTAATAGTATATTTTTATAAAAAAGGTAAAATAAACAGGTTCTCTTTAAGAAGTATTCCGTTAATTAAAATTATCATTATTTCATTTTGTTGGATGTGGTTAAGCTCTATAATACCTCATTTGATTAATTACAATCATATTAACTGGAATATAAGCTTGTTTATCTTTTTCTATGTTTTTACAATAACACTACCATTTGATATTAGAGATAGTAATTTCGATAATGATTCTTTAATGACTTTTCCTCAAATTATTGGTAAAAAAGGAACCTATTTTTTTTCAGTTTCTATGATTTTATTTCTTGTGTTAGGGGCTTTATATTTCTCCAAATATTCTTTAGTTATATTTCTTTTTGTGACTCTACTTTTAATCCTACCAACATTTAAATCTAGAAAAGAACATTATTACTTGTTTGTTTTAGATGGTTTATTACTTGTTTTTCCAATATTNGTAATATGAGTTCAAAAAAGTCTAGNATTTTAATAATTTATACAGGTGGCACTATTGGAATGATTATGGATCCTGAAAAAAAGGCTTTAAAACCGTTTGATTTCAATGAAATAACTTCTGAAGTTCCAGAACTTAAAAAAATAAAATGTTCTATTGACACTTTCTCTTTTAACAAGCCNATAGATTCTTCCAATGTTAATACTTCAGTATGGGAAAAAATTGGAGATTGTATTTTTGAAAATTATGATAAATATGATGGCTTTGTTGTTTTACACGGAACCGACACTATGTCTTACACGGCAAGTGCTTTAAGTTTTATGTTTGAAAATTTGTGTAAACCTATTGTTTTTACTGGGTCTCAATTACCAATTGGAATGGTTAGAACGGATGGCAAAGAAAATTTAATTACTGCNATTGAAATAGCAGCTGACAAGAAAAATGGAGTATCAATTATTCAAGAAGTAGTAATTTATTTTGAATATCAACTTTTTAGAGCTAACAGAACAACCAAAATAAGTTCTAATCATTTTGATGCTTTTAAATCTTATAATTATCCTGTTTTAGCTGAGGCAGGCATCGATATTAATTACAATAAAAGTGCTATTTTAAAACCATCGAATGAGTTTCTTAATTACAAAAAGGGGTTTTTATCAAATGTTGGTTTATTGTTTTTTTACCCTGGTATTNACATGGATCANATTAAATATGTTATAAATAACCCTGAGTTTAAAATTGTTATACTATTGACTTATGGCTCGGGTAATTTACCNATAAACGAAGAATTGATACAATTTCTCAAAACAGAAAATTCCAAAGAGAAAATATTTTTAAATGTTAGTCAGTGTAAAGCAGGAAGAGTAGAACAAGAAAAATATGAAACAGGTAAACAGCTTTTAGATGCTGGTGTAATAGGAGTGAAAGACATGACCTTAGAAACTGTATTGACAAAATCGATGTTTTTATTAGATAAATATTATGGTGACAAACAAAAATTCATTGGTGAATTTTTATCAAATAAATCAGGTGAATTTAGTGAGTAAGATATATTTTTTTCCAACATTCAAAATATTTTTGTTTAAAAGCTATAATTTTTCGTAATTTGGCCACCGCAAAAAATATTAGATTACAATTTTAAAAAAATAGACAATAATTAAATCATGAAAAAAGGAATTTTTATAATAGGCTTTTTAGGGATGTTATTATTCTTTAACCCATTAAAGGCTCAGGATTCTTTAGATGTTGAAACAACTGAAGAAGTAATGGATGTAGAAAATGTACAAGTTGAAGAAGAAGTAGTTGAGGAAGAAGTAATGGATGTAGAAAATGTACAAGTTGAAGAAGTGGTAGAATCTTCTGAAGAAGTTGCTGATGAAGATACGTCAGTTTCTCAAGCTTTAAAATTGAAGTTTATTGAAGGAGGGCCATTATTTATGTCTTTTGTATTAATTGCATTAATATTAGGACTTGCTCTTTCAATTGAAAGAATTATTTATNTAAATCTCGCAACTACAAACTCTAANAANTTAGTAGAAGATATTGAATCTGCATTATCAAANGGAGGAATAGATGCNGCNAAAGAAGTTTGTAGAAATACTAGAGGTCCTGTGGCAAGTATATTTTTACAAGGTTTAGAAAGAAGTTCTGAAGGAGTTGAAATGGTAGAAAAATCAGTNATTGCTTANGGCGGAGTTCAAATGGGANTNCTNGAAAGAGGNCTTTCTTGGATAGGTTTATTTATTGCTCTAGCTCCAATGCTTGGTTTCATGGGAACAGTAATTGGTATGATTCAGGCTTTTGATATTATTGAATTAAAAGGAGAAGCGAAACCAGATGAATTGGCAGGTGGTATTAAGGTAGCACTTATTACAACTGTATCTGGACTTATTGTTGCTATTATTCTTCAAGTATTTTATAACTATATTGTATCAAAAATTGATTCATTAGTTAATCAAATGGAGGATGCTTCCATTTCTTTAATTGATGTTTTAGTTAAGCATAATTTAAGTAAGTAATTACCTTAATTCTATTGCTATGGAAAACAAAACTATAAANTTAGTAAATAAAATCGTCACCTATTCTATTGTGTTTTTTGGTGTGTTATTTACAATATGGGTTATGAATGATGATAATCCTGCTGAAATGAGTTACGAACAACAAAAACAATGGGCTATTATTGAAGCAAAAGANAAGGGNCTTGATCAAACTATGACCGCNGTAGAACTTAATGCGCATTTATCTCAAAGAACAACAGAAATTGCAGAATCTAAAGAACAAACGCTCTGGACGGATGTTTCAGTTTTAATTAATTTCTCAATGTTTATCATATACTTAGCTATTGCNTTAGTTNTTGGTGCATTTGGGTATTTAGCTTANAGAGACCCTAATAAGGCAAAAAGAATTCTTCTTAGTATTGGAATATTTATTGTATTTATGNTTATTGTATATTTTATTTCAGCTGGAGAAAGTGGTTCTGATATGAAGTTAGCAAGTACAGCAATTAATTCAACGATAATACTAATTTCAATTGCACTTTTAGGTTGGATTGGTGGGTCTGTTGTAAAATATATTAAGTAATGGCAAAAAGAGAGGTTGAAGAAATTAATGCTGGTTCAATGGCAGATATTGCCTTTCTGCTATTGATATTTTTTCTTATTACTACTACTATGAACTTGCCTCAAGTTCACGAAGAAAGGTTGCCTCAGAAATCTGATGTNGAGTTTCTTCTTAATGAAAGAAANGTACTTCAAATTATGGCNAANAAAAATGANAANATTGGTATTGANGGAGANTTTGCNNAAATGGANGANATTNAAAGATNAAGTNAANAANTTTTANCAGCATAAANNNGGNACNCCAAATATGCCNNATTATGTNGANGTNNCTAGAAAAATNTGTGAAGACACNNTNGANTCNNTAGATNNAGCTCTTNAAGCTTATCCAGATGCAGCTTTATATAAAATAGAGCAAGATGCGTGGAAAAAAAGGTTAGATGCATGTATTGCTTTTGGAAGTGGGTTTAAAACCTTACCTAATACTGCTACAGTTTCTATTCAACTAGATAATGCTACTAAGTATGAAACTTATATGAACGTTTTGGATCAAATTATGCAAGGGCTAAATTCTTTAAGAGATAGCTTAAGTAAAGAGAAATTTGGCGTTGCATTTGATAAATTAAATGATAAAGTAGAAATTGATAAACAAAAAATTTCTGCTATTCGTCAAGTTTATCCAAAGAAGATAATGAAAGAGAAAAACAGATCGGTACAATAAATTTCAATTATGTCAAAGTTTTCAAAAGGTAAAAAGAAAAAGGATCCAGCTATATCTACAGCTGCTTTACCAGATATTGTATTTATGTTATTGTTTTTCTTTATGGTAACAACAGTATTTAAAGAAAAAGAATCTAAAAAATTGGAGATTGATAAGGTTGCTATTAAAGAAACTATTGACTTAGAAAAAAATATTAAAGCATCATATTTCTGGATTGGTAGAGTTCCAGGAAAAGTGGATGACTTCAGAGTTCAGTTAGATGATGACTTAATTAACGATTATTCTGAGATTAGAGAATATTTAACAAAACTTAGAAAAAACCCTGAGTATTCTCAAGTATGGGGATCAAGGTTCTTTAATGTTTTTAAAGTAGATAAAAAAACTGAAATGCGAATTGTGAGAAAAGTTCACGATGAGTTAAAAGAAGCAGAAGCTTTTAAAGTAGTTTATTCAGTCAATAGAGAGAAGTGATTTCTCTTTCCAAAATATTTTTTTCTTAATCATTATTAAAGCAATTAATACAGCTATTGGCGTTATTATGTAATTGCCTAAAAACTCAATGGTGTTTTCACTTACTAGACCTATCTTAACTGCTTGCATATTAACTAATGCAAATAAATTAAAGCAAAAGTGAAGAATAATTGTAAGACTAATGTTCTTGCTTTTTTCATATATATAACCAAAAAATACACTAGCAAAGATGATGGCTAACAGATTCTCAATTTGAAAGTGTAATATTCCAAATATAATAGAAGTGGTAACAATGCCATACAATACTGGGTTTGAAGTTTTTTTAAATATTCCAATAAATATTTTTTGAATTAGTCCTCTAAAGAAAAGTTCTTCTCCAATTGCAGGGATTATTGTTAGTAATAGAATGTTGTATGTAAAACTTAATAAAGATTCCCCAATAAATTTCTCTTGTAGAGTAGTATTAAAATCCTGTTGGCTTTTTAAATAGCTTTTTATAGATTCAGGAAGAAAATCATACCCGATGCTCATGGAAATATAAGCAAGTAATTGAGTGATTCCAATAAGAACTATAAATGAATAAAAAAGTTTTAAATAATCAATTTTCTCTATCCTATTGTAGGTTGGTTTAAGAGATTTAAAAAGAAAAAAAATAACAATTGATGGAATTAAAAATGTGCCAACTTGATCAAATAAAGCAAGGATTTTATGTACATATATTAGGTTAAATATTTTATTTTCTAAATCATAAAAAACTTCTGGTGCATCAAAATTCCATATTTGGTTAACAACGCCAAGTGCTAGAAAATTAAAAATTACTTTTAATATTAAGACAACTGCAAGTGTTATAAAAAACAAACTTAAATATGATTTGCTAGTTCCTTTAAAAGTATTTTTCATTAACGAAATATAGGAATTACTTGGATATCTGTACCTTTGTAATGAAATAAGATGATAAAAATAGGTAATATATCCCTTGGTGACTTCCCGCTTTTACTTGCCCCTATGGAAGATGTTAGTGATCCTCCTTTTAGAGCATTGTGCAAAAAATTTGGTGCAGATTTGATGTATACAGAGTTTATTTCATCAGAAGGATTGATTAGAGATGCAGTTAAAAGTGTTCAGAAGCTAGATATTTTTGAATATGAACGACCGGTTGGAATTCAAATTTTTGGTTCTGAAATTTCTTCAATGAGAACTGCTACAGAAATGTGTGAAAAAGTTAATCCAGACATAATAGATATTAATTATGGTTGTCCAGTTAAAAAGGTAGCATGCAAGGGTGCAGGTGCTGGGATACTTCAAGATATTCCTAAAATGGTAAAAATGACAAAAGAAATTGTTAATTCTACTTCTTTGCCAGTCACTGTAAAAACTAGATTAGGTTGGGATGATGAAACTAAATTTATTGTTGAAACTGCAGAAAGATTACAAGATGTTGGTATACAGGCAATTTCTATTCATGGTCGAACAAGAGCTCAAATGTATAAAGGAGAAGCGAATTGGGATTTAATTGCTGAGGTAAAAAACAACCCTAGAATGCACATTCCTGTTTTTGGGAATGGAGATATAGATAGCCCCCAAAAGGCGTTAGAATATAAAAACAAATATGGTGTTGATGGTATTATGATTGGAAGAGCAAGTATTGGTAATCCTTGGTTCTTTAATCAAATTAAGTATTATTTAAAAACAGGTGATGAAATGCCTTTGCCAACTTTGAAAGAAAGAGTAGATGTGGTTAAGCAACATCTTGATTTTAGTTTGAGATGGAAAGGAGAAAGAGTAGGTATAGTTGAAATGAGACGGCATTATGGAAATTATTTTAAAGGGATAAGAGATTTTAAGCCTGTTAGAAGAAAGTTAGTTACAGTTGATGATAAAGAGGAGTTATATTATGTTCTAAATGGAATAGCAAAACAATTTGAATTACAAAACATATGAAAATATATACTAAAACTGGAGATAATGGAGAGACTTCATTATTTGGTGGTAAAAGAGTAAAGAAATACCACGTAAGCATTCAAGCATATGGCACCGTAGATGAACTTAACTCATGGATAGGGTTATTAAAAGACACATTGCAAACATCTATAAATGAAATTTCATTAGGCAATGTTCAAGACAATCTTTTTGTTATTGGATCTCACCTTGCTAGCGGAGATGATGAAAAATTAATTGCTAAACTACCTTCATTAACTGATTCTGCAATTAAAGAATTAGAAAATGCTATTGATTCAATGCAAAAAAATCTACCCGAAATGAAGAACTTTATTCTTCCCGGAGGACATATGTTATCTTCCTATTGTCATATAGCAAGATGTGTGTGTAGAAGAGCAGAAAGATTAACTATTGAAATTAGTGAGCAAATTCATGTTAATCCTAAAATAATTCAGTATTTGAATCGTCTTTCTGATTATTTATTTGTCTTATCCCGCAAAATTTTAAGTGATTTAGAGGTCCCAGAACAGCCTTGGATACCAAAAAAATAAATTTAGTTAATTAATTTTTTTCAAATCTCTTTGCAGATTCATTAAATAAATTACATTTGCGCAATCTAAAACTAGATGAACAATTATGTATTGGACTTTAGAACTTGCATCATATTTAGAAGACGCCCCTTGGCCAGCATCGAAAGATGAGTTAATTGACTTTGCCATGAGAACAGGTGCTCCATTAGAAGTAGTAGAAAACCTTCAAGCATTAGAAGACGAAGGGGAGAGTTATGATACTATTGAAGAAATTTGGCCTGATTATCCAACTAAGGAAGATTTCTTTTTTAATGAAGATGAATATTAAAAACTAAATTAGTTTTTAATTTAATCTTTTTTAAGATTATAAATAGTTGTAGTTCCAACTATTCAATTATTTTTGTTTTCCGAAATTTCCTTATATGCTAGATGGAATATTAAAAAAAATTTTTGGAGATAAAAATCAAAAAGATCTTACTGAATTATCTCCTATCGTTGATTTAACCAATGATGCTTATCAACAACTGCAAAATCTTTCTGATGATCAGTTAAGAGAGAAGACAGCTGAATTTAAATCAGCAATTGAAAATTCTTGTATTTCTGTTAGAGAAAATAAAAGTAATCTAAAAGAAAAAGCTTTATCTGTAAATTTAAGTATTTCTGAAAAAGAGGCAATTTACAGTGAAATAGAAAAATTAGATTTAAAAGAAGATGAGGTAATTGAAGAAACTCTTTTAAAAATAATGCCTCAAGCATTTGCTGTTATTAAAGAAACATCGAGAAGATTAGCTGAAAATGGACAGTTGAAAGTTTTGGCAAATGATAATGATAAATTAATTGCTTCTAAAAAAGATGTTGTTTCTATAGAGGGTGATCATGCCATTTGGAAAAATAAATGGGACGCAGCAGGTTCAAATATTGAATGGTCAATGGTTCATTATGATGTTCAGTTGATGGGTGGTGCAGCTTTGCACAAAGGTAAAATTGCTGAGATGATGACTGGAGAAGGTAAAACTTTAGTAGCTACACTTCCAGTATATTTAAATGCTATTGTAGGTAAAGGAGTTCATGTTATAACAGTAAATGATTATTTGGCAAGAAGAGATTCTGAATGGATGGGGCCACTGTATCAATTTCATGGATTAACAGTTGATTGTATTGATTTGTATCAACCACATTCACCCGAAAGAAAATCAGCTTACGATGCAGACATTACATTTGGAACCAATAATGAATTTGGCTTTGATTATTTAAGAGATAATATGGTTGCTGAAACAGAATGTTTGGTTCAAAGAA